>JBGAQV010000122.1:0-8205 GCA_044220505.1 Dermatophilaceae bacterium | reverse complement strand
CCGAATCGGTGAAGGTCGCGAGCGGCGTCACGCCGACGCGTACGAGGACACTCGCCTTCTCCGGCACGAAGCGGTAGCCGACGTTGCGGACGGTGCCGATGAGGGTTTCGTGCTCGGGACCCAGTTTGGCGCGCAGCCGACGCACGTGCACATCGACGGTGCGGGTGCCACCGAAGTAGTCGTAGCCCCACACTTCCTGCAGCAACTGGGCGCGCGAGAGGACCCGCCCAGGATGCTGGGCGAGGTACTTGAGCAGCTCGAACTCCTTGTAGGTGAGGTCGAGCGACTGGCGACGCACCTTGGCCGAGTAGCTGTCCTCGTCGATGACGAGATCGCCGGCGCGAATCGGCCCGGATTCGGCGACCTCGTCCGGGGCGACCCGGGTCAGCGCCAGCCGCAGCCGCGCCTCCACCTCGGCCGGGCCGGCGGTGTCGAGCAGCACGTCGTCGATGCCCCACTCCGCGGTGAGGGCGGTGAGCCCACCCTCGGTGAGCACGGTCAACAGGGGACTCGACAGGCCGGTCGCGCGCAGCACGCGGCACAGCGCCTTGGCGTGCAGGATCTCGCGGCGGGCATCGACGAGGATGACGTCGGCGGTCGGGGCGTTGACCAGGGCGGCTGGTTCGGCGGGCAAGATCCGCACGTGGTGGGCCAGCAGGGCCAGGGCCGGCAACACCTCGGCGCTGGACGCCGTGGTGTTGGTCAGCAGCAGGAGCATGGCCACCCAGTGAGGATAATCGACGGCAACGCCTGCCCCTCCGGCTCAACTGTCGGGTGAGACAGGTCCGTCGTCCGACAAGGAGCTCCGGTATGCCGTCCGCTCACCTCCCAGCCGAGGTCACCGTCCGCTATTGGGCGGGAGCCCGGGCGGCGGCCGGAATCGAGAGTGAGCGCGTCGCTGCCGGCACGGTCGGCGAGGTGATCGAGCAGCTGCGAGACCGGCATACCGGCTTGGGACCGGTGCTCGCCGTCGCGAGCTTCCTCGTCGACGGGGTGGCTCGCGATCGAAACGCGGACGTGCCGGCCGGCAGCACCCTGGAGGTCCTGCCGCCATTCGCGGGCGGATGATGCGACCATGGCAGGCGTGAATCCGCAGGGCAGTTCTCAGCCGACGCGGCGTGCGACCTTGGGGCGGGCGCCGGTCGACTCGACCCGCCTGCCCGGCGTGGTGACGGTCGCGGTGCTCGTGACTGCGGCGGCGCTCACGGTGGCCGTCCGGCTGAGCGACGGTGGCTATGTCGCGGTCGTCGCAGTCGCCGGCGTGCTGCTGGCCTGGGGATGGCCGCTGCTGCTGGATGCCCCCAACCCGGTCGGTGCCGGCGTCGTGCTCATGGTGTCCGCGGCGGCCCTGGCCGTGGCCGCCCTGGTCAGCCCGCTCGGCGAGTCGCTGCGGTGGCTGCCGTTTGCGGTGTGCGTGGGCATGATGGCGGCCTTCTTGCAGCAGGTCCCCAGGGGCGCGATCCGGCCTCGGTTGGTCGACGGCTTGGCCATCACCATGACCGGGATCGCCGCCGTGGCGAGCGGGATGGCGATGAGCCCCCTGGCCGGTCCGGTCCGGGGCGCCGCCTTCGTCGGGGTGGGATTGGCCGGAGTGGCGGCCGGTGCGGTGGCCGAGTTGCTCGGTCGCGTGCGGCGGGTCGGGGCGCTCGCGGTGTTCCCGGTGATGCTCGCCGGAGCGTTGGTCGGGGTCTGGACGGCGAGCCTCTCGGGGTTCACGGTCTCTGCCGGGCTGGGCTTGGGGATGCTCACGGCGTCGTTCTCATACTCGGTGCGGCGCATCTTCGGCGCGGTGAGTGGGATCGGTGAGGTGGGTGGCCAGATCGCCCTCGGCGTGGGGTCCGTGCTCCTGCCCGGGGTGCTGATCCTGGCGTTGGGGTCCTTGGCAGGACTGCTCGCCTGACCGCCGAGGGACTTATGCCCGATGGGCACGGCTAGTGGTCGGGCTCGGGGTTCAGGCAACGCGTGCGGCGTATCTTTGGCGGGCTGCCTCGCCGGACGTGCCGACGAAGGTCCCGATCGACGCCCAGGACATGCCGGCCTCACGGGCGGTCCTGACAGCATCGAGCAAGTGTCGTTCGGCGGCTGACTGCTCGGCCACTGCCGCGCGGAGCTGTGCAATTGCACCGACGTCCAGCTCGTCGCCGGCCTTGGGCTCGTAGCCCTCGAAGCGCGCGGCGAGCTCGTCGGCGTGGGCGAGGATCTCTTCAACGGTACGGGGCATGGTCACTGCGCGATGATCGGATTCTCCATCGCTCCAAGTTACCTTGTCGGGGTGGTGCTGACCAGACTTCGAGGAGCAAGCATGACCTCTCGAGGTCGACATGGCGAGCAGAGGATGGGGACTGCCGCTGAAGCCTTAGGCTCCGGCCATGAGCGCACTTTCGGCCCGCCCGACGCTGGAACCCGTTCCCGAACAGCCCGAGCGGGTGCTCGTCGTCGTGGCCCACCCGGACGACATCGAGTACGGCACGGCGGCCGCCGTCGACGTGTGGACCTCCGCCGGGGTCACGGTCACCTATCTGTTGGCCACCCGCGGGGAGGCGGGCATCGACGGCATACCGCCGGAGCAGGCCGCGCCGTTGCGAGCGCAGGAGGAGGTCGACGGGGCACGCAAGGTCGGCGTCGAGGTCGTGGAGTTCCTCGACCACCAAGATGGGGTCGTCGAATACGGCCTGGCATTGCGCAAGGGCATCGCGCGCGAGATCCGGCGGCGGCGGCCCGACCTCGTCGTGGGGATGAGCTACGACCCAGTGTTCGCTGGCGGGATGACCAACCAGGCCGACCATCGGGCGGTGGGGCTGGCGCTCATCGACGCGGTGCGCGACGCGGGCAACCGCTGGATCTTCCGCGATCTGTGCGACCCGACAGGCCCGGCTGCCGACGCGGGGCTGGAGCCCTGGTCCGGGGTGGCGGCGGTCTATCTTGCTGCGGCCGAGCCGCCCACTCACTACGTCGACGTCACCGGACACCTGGAGCCGGCCGTCGCGTCGCTGGAGGCGCACGCCGAATACAACCGGCACCTGCCGGAGGCGTTCCCCAAGCCCCGCGATCTCGTCACCGGCATCCTCACCGGCGGCGCGGCAGCGGTGGGTCGGCCGGGAGTCGAGCACGCCGTGCTCTTCCGCCGCTACCCGATGTGATCGGGCGGATGCACCGACCCGCGCAAGCCCTGCGGAGTCAGTAGACGAGCGCCTGGGCCCCGGCGGCCATGATCTGCTCGACGAAGCCCATCGCCCCGGCGATGCCGGCTCCGGGGAGCAGATCGTCGGCGGTGATCTCGCGACGAGCGGCGCATTGGGTGCAGACGGTGACGGCGTCCACCGCGAGCAGGGCGTCGCGCAGATCGGCCAGCGGAGCGGAGTGCGCGAGGGTGAGCCGCTCGGCATACCCCGGGGTGGCCAGGTAGGTCGCGTCCCCGGTGAGCCACAACCGCACCGGTATGCCGCCCGCCGCGGCCGTCGCGCACACGGTGAGGGCTTGAGCGGTGCGTTCGAGGTCGGGCGTCGCTTCGGCGCCGCAGGTCAGTTTGACGACGAGAGAGCGCTCCATGGCGCCAGACTACGATCAGGCCATGTTCGAACTCGACGTCAACCTGCCCGAACGACTGCGCCCGCTGGCCTGGCTGATCGGCCGCTGGGAGGGCGCCGGGGTGCTGGGCTACCCCACGATCGAGTCGCGGCACTTCGGCCAGGAGATCGTGTGCTCGCACGACGGCCGGGGATTCCTCGAGTGGCAGTCCCGCGCGTGGCTGCTCGATTCCGAGACCGGCGAGCGGGTCAAGGCCTCAGCCATCGAGCTGGGGTTCTGGCGCCCGAGTGAGGACGGCACGGAGGTCGAGCTCTTGCTCACCCATCCGACCGGCATCCTCGAGATGTACTACGGCCCGATCGCCCCGGCCAAGCTCCAACTGCGCACCGACAGTGTGGTCCGCAGCCCGCACGCCAAGGAATACAACTCCGCGACCCGGCTCTACGGCCTGGTCGACGGCGACCTCATGTACACCATGGACATGGCCGCGATGGGTCAGCCGCTCGGGCCGCACCTGTCCGCCCAACTCAAGCGGGTGGGCTGACCGGTGACCCGGAGCCGACGATGACCGACCTTGCTGCGGTGTTGCGCGCCCATGGCCGCCGGCTGACCCCGCAGCGACGCCGCATCGTCGAGGCGCTC
This sequence comes from Dermatophilaceae bacterium, assembly GCA_044220505.1. Taxonomy (GTDB): domain Bacteria; phylum Actinomycetota; class Actinomycetes; order Actinomycetales; family Dermatophilaceae; genus Phosphoribacter. Next base: position 4,035 of record JBGAQV010000122.1, on the reverse strand, counting down.
ACCCATCTGGGGCATGCGACTCCCGATGGGGTCGCAGCCCAGGTGGGTGCCGACGGCGGGCCGAGCGTGCCGCTGTCGACGATCTATCGCGGGCTCGAGGCCCTGGAATCCCTCGGCGTGGTTTCACACACCCACCTCGACCACCGCGCGCCGACCTACCACCTCACAGGTCACGCCGACCACGTCCATCTCGTATGCCGTGGGTGCGGCACGATCGACGAGGTGCCGGCCTCTGCGGCAACCGAATTCGTCGCCCGGATCAGCGCCAGCCGAGGCTTCACCGCCGACGTCACCCACCTGGCCGTGCACGGCTGGTGCGCGGGGTGTCGGCCATGACTCTTGCCGAGCGCTCGCCGCTTCTCGATCGCCCCGGAGCCGTCGAGGCCGAGGGTGCCGACCACGGCGTCGCGGCGCACTACGGCGACCCGATGCGTGAGCAGCGGCGGCTGCTCACGGGGGAGGCGATCGTCGATCTCTCCCATCGTGAGGTGCTCAGCGTCACCGGCGCCGACCGGCTGCGCTGGTTGCACTCGATGACGACGCAGCACCTCGTGGACGCCGCGGCAGGCCAATCCATCGAGACGTTGGTGCTCAGCCCCAAGGGTCACATCGAGCACGCCCTGCACCTGGTCGACGACGGCTCGATGTCCTGGATCACCGTCGAACCCGGCTCTGTCGCAACGCTGTTGCCCTGGTTGGAGTCGATGCGCTTCATGCTCCGGGTCGAGGTGCTCGACCGCTCCGGCGAGTATGCCGTGCTGGCCGGCGTGCCCTCGCCCACGACAGCCGACCTCGCCCGCCACGCGGTGGCGATCTGGACCGATCCCTGGCCGGGGCTGGTCGGCGACACCACGGCATACGGGCCGGTGGACGGCCACCCGGCTGCGGGGCGGCGCTGGTGCGAGTGGCTGGTGCCGAGAGCCGAGTTGGCCGCGATCGTGGGCGACCGCCCAGCGGCTGGCGTGTGGGCAGCCGAGGCACTGCGGGTGGCAGCCTGGCGACCGCGGGCGGGTTTCGATACCGACAACCGCACGATCGTCCACGAGCTCGACTGGTTGCGCTCGGCCGTGCATCTGCACAAGGGGTGCTATCGCGGGCAGGAGACGGTGGCCCGGGTGCACAACCTCGGCCGGCCGCCGCGGCGGGTGGTGTTCCTGCACCTGGATGGGTCGGGGCACGTGCTGCCCGAGCGAGGCGAGCCGGTGCTGCTGGACGGGCGAGAAGTGGGGGTGCTCACCTCGGTGGCCCGGCACTTCGAGCAGGGGCCGATCGGGCTGGCGGTGGTCAAGCGATCGACTCCGGTGCACCGCGAGCTGACCGTCGGAGACGTCAGCGCGGCGCAGACGGTTGTCGTCGATCCGGGCGATCCTCCGGTTCGGAGGCAGCTTCCCCGGAAGATTTCGCGTCCTTCTGCGACACTGGAGCAATGATTTCCGGCACCCTCCTGACTGTCGCCCCGACCGGCGCCGAGACCGACAAGGCCCAGGTTCCGCAGCTGCCCACGACGCTCGACGAACTCGTCGAGACCGCGCGCCGCTGCGAGAGTGCTGGCGCGGGACTCATCCACATCCACGTTCGCGACGCCGAGCACCGGCCGACGCTCGATCCGGCCCGGCTGCGGGAGGCTGTGCAGGCGGTGCGGGAGGCCACCGATCTCGTGGTGCAGCTCTCGACCGGGGGCAGCGTGCACGATCCGCTCGACGCCCGGCTGCGCGTGCTCGACGCCGAGCCCGACTCCTGCTCGCTCACCTGCGGCACGACGAATTTCGGCGACGACGTCTTCCTCAACCCGTGGGGTTTCATGGTCGACCTCTATCGGCTGGCCCAAGAGCGCGAGGTCGTGCCGGAGTTCGAGATCTTCGAGCTGGGTCACCTGCACGCGCTGCGCAGACTTATCGACACCTGTGGTCTGCCATTCGGCGGCAAGGTCCACCTCGACTTCGTGCTTGGAGTCCCCGGGAGTATGCCGGCCACGCCCCAGGCGCTGCTCGCGGGGGTGGCGATGTTGCCGCCCGAGGTGACGAGCTGGTCGGCGACCGGCATCGGTCGCGGGCATCTGCCGGTGGCGGCGACAGCCGTCGCTGCCGGCGGCCATCTGCGAGTCGGCATGGAGGACAACCTCGTCTTCTCGCGTGGCCGTCAGGTCCAGCACAACGTCGAACTCGTCTCGCGGGCAGCCGAATTGGCGACGCTGATGCAACGGCCGGCCATGTCGACGGGGCAGGCGCGGGAGTTGTTGGGCATCAAAGAACGCCGCTCCCCCTGACCTCGACCGGCCGGGTGTGGCACCTCTCACGCTGCCTAGAGTTTGCATTTTGCTAACTAGAGCAAGCACAATGGAGGCATGGCACCGGCACTTGTCCACGACCTCGGGGGGTACTTGCGCGAGCAGCGCAAGGCCGCCCAGCTGTCGTTGCGGCAGTTGTCGGAGCTGGCAGGGATCTCCAATCCCTACCTCTCCCAGATCGAACGGGGGCTGAAGAAGCCGAGCGCAGAGATCCTCCAGCAGATCGCCCGTGGACTGCAGGTGTCGGCAGAGTCGCTCTATGTCAAGGCGGGCATCCTCGATGCCCACCACGGCGCTGGCGACCCACCCGATGTCCTGGCAGCCATTGCTGCCGACCACCGACTCAACGACCGCCAGCGCCAGGTGCTGGTGGACGTCTACCGGTCCTTTGTCGAGCCCGAGCCGGCAGCGCAATCCGCCGCAGCCGGTGAGACCACGACGACCGGCGCTCGCACGACCCGTTCGACTCACACCACCCGCACCACCCGTTCGACTCGCATCACCCCCTCGACCGGCTCCACCCCAGACGACCCAAGCCGCGACGGCTCCCCGCGCGGCACCACTAAGTCACCCGTTCCCCAAGGAGGACACCATGGCTCGCAAGCCCGCCCGTGACATCACCAAGGACCTCAAGAAGACCGCCGCAGACGCCCGGTTGCAGCTCATGGCAGTCGTCGGCGCGACCGACCTGGCCGCCGAGCGCGTCCGCGACGCCGCCGACAAGGCGCGCGCGTCCGCCAAGGACTTCGACATCAAGGACATCCAGAAGGACCTGGAGAAGGTGCAGTCCCGCATCGACAAGGCCCAGAAGGACCTGCTCAAGCAGGTCAACAAGCGGGTCAAGGACCTGCAGGACGGCCCCGCCAACGCCTTCGGCAACAGCCTGACCCTGGCCAGCAAGGCCCAGGCCCAGGTCGAAGAGCTCGCCGAGCGCGGCGAGCAGGTTGTCGCCCGGATCCGCAAGCAGCAGCCGACCCAGGAGCTCAAGCACCAGGTCGAGACCACCGTCGCCGCCGGCAAGGGCGCGGTGACCACTGCCCGCAAGGCCGCCGCCGAGGCCGAGAAGGCCGCCGAGGCCGCCATCAAGACCGGCGTCAAGGAGGCCCGTGAGGTCGCCGCCAAGGTGGCCGAGACGGTCGAGAAGGACGCCAAGGTCGTCCGTGGCGCCGCCAAGAAGGTCGCCGCGACGGTCCAGGCCGACTCCAAGGAAACCGCCGCCGTGGTCAAGGCCAGCGCCGCCCGCACTCGCTCGGCTGCCGCCAAGACAACGTCGACGGCTCAGGCCGGCGCCAAGCGCACCACGGCCCGCGCCAAGGCCACGACGACGGGCGTCCGCAAGACGGCGACCCGCGCTCGCACCGCCACCACCGAAGCCGCCAAGAAGGTCGGCGACTGATTCCCCAGCGCCTTCCCAGTCACTGCATGCGGGCGTGACTGGGAAGTGCTTGACCGCGCACGACGGGCGGCATACCGGGCGACAAATCCGGTATGCCGCCCGCTTGCCGTCTCGGGGTGGGGAACGCCGGGAAACCTTCCGACTCGCCGTGTTGTCCGGTGTGGGGTGGCTGGGAACGCCGGGAAACCTTCCGACTCGCCGTGTTGTCCGGTGTGGGGTGGCTGGGAACGCCGGGAAACCTTCCGACTCGCCGTGTTGTCCGGTGTGGGGTGGCTGGGAACGCCGGGAAACCTTCCGACTCGCCGTGTTGTCCGGTGTGGGGTGGCTGGGAACGCCGGGAAACCTTCCGACT
>JBGAQV010000121.1:0-8433 GCA_044220505.1 Dermatophilaceae bacterium | reverse complement strand
GGGAGCCGCCGTGAGCTCGGCACTGCTCTCCCTGGCGGTCGCCGCGACCAGGAATATCGTCACGTCGCGAGTCGTCGGTGGCTGCGCGCCGGGCACCGCCGCCACGAATCGCCCACCTGCCCCGGTGCCGACCTGAGCCGCCGCGAAGGTGGTCGGCCGGTAGATCGACACGTAGCGAAACGACGAGGCCGCCAGCGCGAGGGCGAGCATCGGCAGCAGCGCGAGGAGGGCTATCCGGTTGTGGCGCCACCATGACTCGGGTGGACGATGCCGAGGGACGTGCCCAGAAGAGTCCACGGTCATGGCGATGCCCCAGTCCCCGGAGACCCCACGACGGTGACGGCCTCGATCCGCAGGGGATCGGTGGATTGCTCCAGCCGGGTGGCCGCCGCGGCATCGATCCCCAGATCGACGTTGGCGACATCGTCGCCTGCCCCGCCGCCGAGAAGCGCCGCGGGCACGCGCAGCCGGGCCCCCTCCAGAGCTGCTGCGGGGACCTCGAACGGCATACTGCAGGTGATCGTCACGCCCGGTTGCCCGACGCCGCACGCGGTGTGGAAGGGACGGGCCAGGGAGTAGCTGCGGCCGTCGCGGCTCTCGAGGGTCATCCCGGCCAGCGTGGAGGGGGTGTCGGCCGCCGTGTAGCGCACGGTGATGACGAGCCAGTGGGCGCTCGTCGTCGCGGTGGTCGCGCCCTGGCGCACCCGGGTGCTCGCCTGCACGCCTTCAACGACGATCTCACCGGTGCGCAGGTGGATAGCAGTCCCGACCTGGCCCGAGTGGAGGAAGGGTTGCCGAGCGATCTCGTCCGGCCCGGGCACCCGAGAGATCAGTGTCGACCCCGCAGCCAGGGCGGCGACGACGACCAGTCCGGCGACGGCGTTCTGTCCAGGAGCCACGTCAGGCCGCCGGAAGGGGGACGAGGGGCAACTCGACAGTCGCCGCCGGCGCCGGATCGAACCACTGCCACGACCCGTCCAGAGCCGAGATCCGCCAGGTGTGCCCGATCACGACCACGGACACCGTCTCGGGGACCTTCTGCGCGGCGTCCTGCTCCCACACCAGGGCGAGGTTCTGTTCGATCCCGGGTTGCAGTGCGCCCAGCGGCGTCGCGTCAATGGCCCGCACGACATCCGGCCGAGCCGAGTCCTGGGCCACCGATCGGCCGAACTGGCGCAGACCCTGCAGGGACACCCCGAAACTCGCCGCGGTGACTCGAGCGTCGACCGGTCGGGGTGAGGTGTTTTCCACGGTCACCGTGACGAGGACGAACCGAGATCCCGGACGGGCGGGGGCCAGAGTCGGAATGGTGTCGGCGACAAATGCCTTCTTCACCGTCACAGTCAGTGGGTCAGCCGCGAGCGCTGCACCGACATCGGCAGCCAGCAGAGTGCTCTCCTGGTCTTGCGCCCCGGCCCAGCCGCCAGTGGCGCCGACGCCCGCGAGCAGTGCCGCCAGCACCAGGACAGTGACAGTCGACCGATCGAGGACCCCGCTGAACAGCCCGAGGAAGCGGCCGACCGCAGCCCTGCGGGCATCTGCAGGCAGATCGTCGGCCACGACGGGAGTCTAGCCAGGGTCTGGTCTGCCGACAGGGCTGGTCGATGGGTCGGTCAGTGTGCCGACGAGGAAGCCCAGAGGTTGATGCCCGACTCCACTGCGTGCGCGTCGATGGCCGCGAGCTCATCGGCGCTGAAGTCCAGTGTCGTCGTCGCTGCGAGCGAGTCCTCAAGCTGGGCAACGCTGGAGGCTCCGATGAGCACGGACGTGATGCGTTGGTCGCGCAATGCCCACGCGAGAGCGAGTTGGGCCAGGGACTGTCCGCGCGCTGCGGCGATGTCGTTGAGCGCGCGAATGTGCGTCAGCGCAGCGTCGGTCAGCAGTGCCGGATCCAGGGACTTGCCTTGCGCCGCACGGGAATCCGCTGGGATGCCGCCGAGGTATTTCGACGTGAGCATGCCCTGCGCCAAGGGTGAGAAGGCGATGCATCCGACGCCGGTGTCACCGAGCACATCGAGCAGATCGCGCTCGATCCAGCGGTTGAGCATGGAGTAGGACGGTTGGTGGATGAGTAGCGGCGTGCCCATTTCGGCCAAGATGGCGACGGCTTCGCGAGTGCGCTCACCGGAGTAGGACGAGATGCCGACATAGAGGGCCTTGCCGGCGCGCACGGCTGAGTCGAGCGCGCCGAGGGTCTCCTCCAGCGGGGTCGTGGCGTCGAAGCGGTGGCTGTAGAAGATGTCGACATAGTCGACGCCCATCCGGGCCAGCGACTGGTCCAGGGAGGCGAGCAGGTACTTCCGCGAGCCGCCACCCTGGCCGTAAGGCCCCGGCCACATGTCGTAGCCGGCCTTCGTCGAGAGGATCAACTCGTCACGGTAGGGCCGGAAATCGCGGGCGAAGAGGGTGCCGAAGTTGCGTTCGGCCGAGCCATAGGGCGGGCCGTAGTTGTTCGCGAGGTCGACATGGGTGACCCCGAGGTCGAAGGCCCGCCGCAGGATGGCCTGCTGCCGTTCGAGCGGCACGTCGTCGCCGAAGTTGTGCCACAGCCCGAGCGAGATCACTGGCAGGTCCAGCCCGCTGCGGCCACACCGGCGGTAAGGCAGTCGCTCGTAACGGTCGCTGGCGGCGCGGTATTCGTCGGCTCGATAGGTCATGGCCCCATCCTGGCCCGTTGCGGGGTCCTCAGGCGAGGTCCGTTCACCCACGCCTGGCTCGATGTGCACTGCTCGATGGGCACGGCTCGATGGGCACGGCTCGATGGGTGGTCAATGCCCGTGATCGTGACCGGCCGCCATCGGAACTGGAGTGACGACGAAGGGGCGCATCATTTCGCGGTCCTCGTGCTCGATGATGTGGCAGTGGTAGACGTAGCGCCCGACGCGGTCGAAGCGGATAGCGATCGACACCAACTGCCCGGGATCCACCCGCAGGGTGTCCTTCCACCCGGTGACCTCGGCGGACTCGAAGGCACGCGGCATACCAGCCGGATCGGGCACGAGTGGCGCACGCGTCGTGTGGGTCGCCTGGTCGTAGAGCGGGCCGTTCGCGTCCTGCGTGACGTATGCCGTCCCGGCCGCCCCGAGCGGTTGGAAGGTCGACTGGTGGATATGCACGGGATGGGTGTCCCCGGTGGTGTTGAGAAAGCGCCATACTTCCCATCGGCCGAGGGTCGGCATGATCCCCACGGTGTCGTAGAAGGACGATCCGGTGGCTGAATAGCGCTGGGGGGCAGTGTCGTGCGGGAGCTGGATCTCGACCGTCCCATCTGCAGCGGCCGCCATCTCGGTGAGTTGCAGGTGGCCCGGCGGGTCGGATTCGGACATGACGATGAGCCGGTGGGCGTGGTCGTGAGGGAGCACCAGCTCGGGGGGTTGCGCAGGGTCGGGTGCGCTCGCGACGTGGACCAGCCGACGGTATGCCGGGTTGAGCACGGCGCCCGCAGCGAGTTCGTCCCAGACTCGCTCCCTGACCGGCCGGGTGCCGGGCCGTAGATCCAGGCGCATCACCTGTGGGAAGGGCAGGCGGTCGGCCGGCCGGGGCGTCAGCAGGTCGGCGGGGGCCGGGTCCCCGGAGAACGGGGCAGACGCCGAGTTCACGACGTAGACAGGTTGGTCGGCCAGGCCTCGCAGGTCGATGAGCAGGTCCACCCGCTCGGCCGGGGCGAGCGTGATCCCGGCCTCGTCGGCCAGCGTCGCCGCCCGCCAGAGCAGTCCGGCGTCGCTGCCGATGACCAGGACGCGCGAGTGGACCGGCGCACCGCGCCGGTCGAGCAGATGCAGCCGGAAGTGGCGGGCATTGGAGCCGTTGTAGAGGCGCAAGCGGAGCAGCCCTGCCTCAACCGCCAGTCTTGGCCACAATGCGCCATTGACCATTGTCAGCGGCCCGAAGAACTCGGCCGTCTCGTCGGTGGTCTTGTGCAGGAGCCGTAGCGTGCCGGACCCGTCGACCCCGAGATTGCGGTCCTGCACCAGCAGGACGACCTCTCCGGAGCTGGCGCTCGTCGGCAGCCCGAGGGCCGCCTCTCGGGGATGCCGCACGATGTACCCGCCGAACAGCCCCGCCATGACGTGGAGGCGGGTGGCGTTCATCGCGTGGTCGTGATACCAGAGCGAGGCACCGATCTTGGTCAGTCCCAGGTCGGCGTTGTCGTCGTCATTCGGGTAATGACAACTCTGCACCCCACCGGGCGGGATCATGTGGTCGGGCCAGCCGTCGGATTCGGGTCCGACATGTCCACCGTGCAGATGCGTGACGAGCCACCCGACGGGCGCGCCGGCGTGGTCGGAGGGCACTCCGGTGCCGCAGCCGAGGTGGTTCTGCACCGAGTCTGCGGGGTCGTCCCCGCTCACGACGCTGCTCAGGAAGGGCAGTGCGGGGCTGGCGATCTCGTTGCGCCAGGTGATTCTGCTCGGATGGCCGGCCCTCACCTCGATCAGGGGGCCAGGTGATTGGGCCGGGCGATGGCCGCGACCGTATCCCCAGGCTGGGACAGGCGGCAGGTGGGGGTGGAGATCGGCTGTCGTCTCCCGCACCCTCATGGTGGCGGCGTCCCCCACCGAGTAAGCGCGGGGCGCGTGGATGACGGCAGCGAAGGGAGTGATCGGCGCCCCGCCCTGCGGATGGTCAGCACTGCCGAAGGCGGGGGCGAGCAGATCGGTTTGCGGGTCCGACGAGCCGTGAGTCATGTCCATGGTTCCTCCCGAGGGGTGTCGACCGTTGGGAGGTCCGGGCCGGGCGGCCTGATACCGGGTGGTCCACGATCAGAGACGGAAGTGTCCCGGCATGCGGTTGCTGCTTACGCTTCGGCCAGGTCAAGAGCGTCAGCGACAAGCCCCGGCTCGCTGACCGGCAACCCTCCTACGCGGCGGGGTGCCCCGGGTGAGGACCAGGTCGGTCGGCGGTGAGGATCACCTCACGGCAGCCCGGCAAGCGCGGGATCCTCCCGCACCGTCCCTCGGGTGGTGCCCGGCGTGAGAGCGCCGCGAAACCCTCGGCGGCACGGCATACCGATGGGCTGTTGCCCTGTGCGACCCGAGGAAGGCACAACCGATGAGTGACACCTGGAAGTTCGAGACCCGTCAGATCCACGCCGGGCAGTCGGCCGACAGCGCGACCGGAGCCCGGGCGCTGCCGATCTACCAGACCACGTCCTACGTCTTCAAGGACACCAACCACGCGGCGAACCTGTTCGCGCTCAAGGAGTTCGGCAACATCTACACCCGGCTGATGAACCCGACGACCGACGTCGTCGAGCAGCGCATCGCCGCGCTGGAGGGTGGCGTCGGGGCCCTGCTCGTGGCCTCCGGACAGGCGGCCGAGACCCTGGCGATCCTCAACATCGCTGAAGCCGGCAGCCATGTCGTGGCCTCGCCCAGCCTCTACGGCGGCACGTTCAACCTGCTGAAGTTCACCCTGCCCAAGTACGGCATCGACGTCACCTTCGTCGACAACCCCAACGACCCGCAGTCCTGGCGCGACGCGGTGCGGCCCAACACCAAGCTCTTCTTCGGCGAGAGCATCTCCAACCCCAAGGTCGAGGTCCTCGACATCGAGGCGATCGCCGCCGTGGCACACGAGGCCGGGGTGCCGCTGGTCGTCGACAACACCATCGCCACGCCCTATCTCATCCGGCCGTTGGAGTGGGGTGCCGACTTCGTCGTGCATTCCGCGACGAAGTATCTCGGCGGGCATGGGACGTCGATCGCGGGTGTCATCGTCGACGGCGGCACCTTCGACTTCGCGCGGGACCCGCAGCGTTACCCCAACTACAACACCCCGGAGGAGAGCTACCACGGCCTGGTCTTCGCCCGCGACCTCGGGGTCGGGGGCGCACTGGGGGCCAACCTCGCCTTCATCCTCAAGGCCCGGGTGCAGTTGCTGCGCGATCTCGGACCGGCGGCCTCGCCGTTCAACGCCTTCCTCATCGCGCAGGGGATCGAGACGCTGAGCCTGCGTCTGGAGCGACACCTTGAGAACGCCCGCGCGGTGGCCGAATACCTGCAGGGCCACCCACAGGTCGAGTCGGTGCGCTGGGCCTCGTTGCCGGGCAACGATCAGTACGACAAGGCCCAGAAGTACTGCCCCAAGGGTTCCGGGGCTGTCTTGGCCTTCGAGATCGCCGGAGGAGTGGAGGCGGGTAAGGCCTTCGTCGAGGCGCTCACCCTGCATTCGCACGTCGCCAACATCGGTGATGTGCGCTCGCTGGTCATCCACCCGGCGTCGACAACCCATTCTCAGGGCCAGGACGCCGACCGGCTCGCCGCGGGCGTCACGCCCGGTCTGGTGCGCTTGGCCGTCGGCATCGAGCACATCGACGACATCATCGCCGACCTTGAGCAGGGGTTCGACGCAGTCGAGAAGTGAATCGCGTTCCGGGGGCGCCAATTCCCAGCGAGTATGGCGCCCCCGAGCGCATCATGGAGACATGAATCGGATGCGCTGGGCAGTCGGTGCGGTTGCGGTCGCCGCTGTGCTGGTGGGCTGTTCGGGGCAGTCGTCCCCCGGGGCCAGCGGCGTGGCAACCACCCCGAGCCCGACTGCGTCCTCGCCGCCGACCACCCCTGCCCAGTTGCCCACCGCGAGCCCAGCTGTCCCTCCCTCGAGCAGCCCCGGCCGGTCCTCGGACCCCACGTCGCCGGCCCGCACGCCGAGCCCTTCGCCGGCTCCGACGACCCGCCAGCCGCCGGCTCCCGCTCCAACCCCCTCGCCACCACCCGTAGGACCGGGCGCGTATGCCGGGAAGATCGTCTCGAAGCTGCCGGTGGCCACCAAGGTCGTTGCTTTGACCTTCGACGGCGGCGCCGACGCTCGTGGAGCTCAGCGGATCGTCGACACGCTCAAGGCGCATGGGGTGCCGGCGTCCTTCTTCGTCACCGGCACCTTCGCCAAGGCCAACCCGGCGCTGATCCGGACGCTCGCGGCGATCGGTCCGGTCGGCAACCACTCCTGGGACCACCCGCACTTCCCGACGCTCAGCGACAGCGTGGTCCGGTCGCAGCTGTCCCGGACTCGGGATGAGATCGCGGCTTCCGGCGGCGGCGAGGCTCGTCCGCTCTTCCGGTTCCCCTTCGGGGAGTCCTCTCCTCATACCTTGGCGCTGGTCAATGCGGAGGGTTACCTGACGGTGGGCTGGACCGTCGACAGCCTCGGGTGGAAGGGCACCTCGGGCGGGCAGTCGGTCACCAAGGTGGCCGACCGCGTCGTCGCGGCACGAACGCCAGGTGAGATCGTCCTCATGCATCTGGGCGGGCACCCGAGCGACAACAGCACGCTCGATGCCGACGCGCTCCCGACGATCATCACCAGGCTGCGAGCTGCGGGCTACTCCTTCGTCACCCTCGATCAGTTGCGCTGACCGCGCCGGCCTCGCAATGAGGGGCCTCCGTGAATGCTCGTGCAGCCCGGCCAACTCATGGAATCGTCACGGCCCGGCTCAGCCGGCGGGATAGCGGCCCGCGATCCAGTCGGCCACGAGGCGGCCCAACGCGGTGGGTGGCGCGGACGGGTCGGTCCTGGACATCACCAAATCCCACCCGTGCCCCGCCGGGGCCGACACGAAGAGCTTGTGGGTGGCGGGGACCTGGGTAGTGCCTGCCTGCATCACCGCATGGGCCTGGGCATCGTCGGACTCATTGACCGCGAGCAGAGTCGGCATGGTCAGGGTCGGCAGCACCGCGTTCGTGTCGTAGGGGGGCCATCGGACCGGCCCGGACAGATCGACGACCGCGTCGGCTCCCACCGGGGCAGCCGCTGCCACCGCGATGGTGCCACCCATCGACGCGCCGACGATGCGATCACGCACGGTCGGCAGGCGGATCTCCGGACCGCAGCATTCGTAGACGGTCGGTGAGTTGTCGCAGCAACAGAGTTCGACGTACTTCCCGGCGATGCCGGTCTTGGCCTTGGTCGCCGGCGGCGCGATCGCCAGGTGCGTCGGAATCAGGCGGAAGAAGACGTCGAACAAAAGCTTGGCGGCGTCCTTCTTCTGATCGACGCCGAGCATCGCGGCGGCGTTCTTTAGGATTTCCGCGTTCGCCTTGAGCGCCGCGTCGAGCGTCTTGGGTTCATGGTATTCGATCGACACGCAAGCGCCCTCCTGCGTCAGCCGCGTCAGCGCCGATCAAGAAGTGCGCGCGGCGAATGCGCGGAGCATACGAGAACGAGCCCGCACGCTGCGTCACTGGCGGAGCTTCTCGCGCCACCACCACTGACGGATGTCGTAGACGCTGGTCATCGTCTTGCTGGCGTCGCAGTCCGGCGGCGGTGTCGCGGGCGCGGAGGTGGCGGCGCCGGAGGGCGCCTGGGGTTGCGCCGCGCCGGTCGCGGGCTCTTCCTTCTTGTCGCAGGTCTTGGCTTCGCCGCTGAGCTTGGACTCGAGACGCACGATGTCGTTGACCAGCGGGCAGATCTCGCACTCGATCACGCACGGCC
>JBGAQV010000120.1:0-8466 GCA_044220505.1 Dermatophilaceae bacterium | reverse complement strand
CTCAGCGACCTCTTGGGCGGAGCGTTCGGCGTCGGCGAGGGCGAACTTCGCCGCCCGATAGAACCGGCCCGGATTCAGTACTCGTGCCTTCTGGACCAGGGAGCTCTCGACCTTGGCCCGCTCCACCTCCGCGAGGGTCTCCGGGAGTTTGTCCATCGTCGAGGCGATGATCCCCGCACACCGACCAGAGACCTCACCGGCATCGAACGCAGCCCGCGTCGCAGCCAACCCATCCTCAGCCAACGCCGTGGCCAACTGCACCTCCCGCGCCGCATCAGCACCACGACCACGGGTCGCTGTCGCCACCCACGCTGATGTCGAGGAATGCCCGGTCCGGCGATGCACCTGCTGCCGGTCAGCCCGAGGGACCAGAGCTAGCCGGAGTGCCTCCACCCGACGGGCGATCCGCTCCAGCTCCGAGATGTCCGCAGCACCCACGACCACACCCGCGTCCCGGTCAGCCAGCCGAGCGTGAACCTGGTCCACCAACGCATGCAGCGCCCCCGTCGGCACCCCCACCACGGCAACGGACCCACCCCGCGGCACCGCGCCGGACGGCATACCGCCGCCTTGCTGCGAGTCCAACAGCGTGATCGTCATAGCACGAGTGTACTATTACACGTGTTCGAACACAAGCCCAATTTACTGTTGATGTGAGGTGAGCATACGAGTGATTGGTGGGCTTTGAGGTGCTGATGTGGCGAAGAGGTGGCCAGCTCCATCGCCCTCGTCGGCAAGCCCGCGCCACCCCGACGGATCGGCGCGAGCCGCGAGACGGGGCGACCGGACGGCATACCCTGTCGTATGCCGCATCCGCTGCGCTACTCCGACGACGACCCCTACCTGCATCGGGTGCGGGAGATCGCTCTGGCGCTGCCGGGCGCACGCGAAAAGATCTCGCACGGCCGGCCGAACTTTTTCACCGTCAAGGTCTTCGCGAGTACGGCGCGGTCGTCAAGGGCGGCCACGCCTCGCAGGCGCTCGCTCGCTCGGTGGTCATCCTCCCCGAGGCCACCGAGCGCGAGGCCCTGCTGACCGACCCGCGGTTCGTCGTACCCGGCTATGTCGGCGCCTACGGGTGGCTCGCACTCACCCTGGCGCACGGCATACCCGACTGGACCGAGGTCGCCGAGCTCATCGACGCCTCCTACCGCAACACCGCCCCGGCCGCCCTCGTCCGAACGCTCGACGAGGGCGGTCCGCACCCTAGGTCGTGGCCTGGCGAGCCGCCGTTGCCTTGGCGGTGGCCGCAGTCTTCCTGGCGGTCGTCTTGGCGGTCGCTGTCTTGGCGGTCGCCTTCTTCGCAGTGGTCTTCTTGGCGGTCGTCTTCTTGGCGGCTGCCCGCTTGCGGGTCACCGGGCCGCGCGCCCGCTTCTCGGCCAGCAGCTCGAAACCGCGCTCGGGCGTGATCGACGCTGGGTCGTCGCCCTTGCGTAGCGTCGCATTGGTCTCGCCGTCGGTGACATAGGGCCCGAATCGGCCGTCCTTGACCACCACCGGCTTGCCGGACACCGGGTCGGCGCCCAACTCGGCGAGCGGCGGCGCCGCGGTGCGACCGCCCCGGGTCTTGGGCTGGGCATAGATCGCCAGCGCTTCCTCCCGGGTGATGTCGAACAGTTGCGCCTCGGTGGTCAGCGACCGGGAGTCGGTGCCCTTCTTGAGGTAGGGCCCGTAGCGACCGTTCTGTGCGGTGATCTCCGCGCCGTCGGCATCGACGCCGACAACCCGGGGCAGCGAGAGCAGCCGCAGCGCCGACTCCAGATCGATGGTCGCCAGGTCCATGTCCTTGAAGAGCGAGGCAGTGCGCGGCTTGGCGGCCACGGCCTTGCGCCGCCCCTTGGCCGGCGTCTCGGCAGCCGCAGTCGCTTCCGGTTCCGGAATGACCTCGGTGACATAGGGGCCATACCGCCCGGCCCGCGCGATGATCTCCCGGCCGGTCGCCGGGTCGGTGCCCAGGACCCGCCCGTCGTCGGAGGCCACCTCGAGCAGCTCACGCGCCTTCGCGGGGGTCATCTCGTCGGGGGCGACATCGTCGGTGATCGTGGCGCGACGCGGCTGCCAATCGGCCGGTATGCCGTTGACCTCACCTCCCGCGGTCAGCTCCCCGGTCGCCGGGTCGATGCCGGCGGGCACCGTCTCCTCGACATAGGGCCCATAGCGACCGACCCGGACGACCATGCCGTCCCCGAGCGGGATCGTCGAGATCTCGCGGGCGTCGATCTCGCCCAGATGGTCGACCAACTCCTTGAGGCCCGCGCCCGAGGTCGCCGCGCTGCCGAAGTAGAAGCGCTGCAGCCACTGCACCCGGTGCTCGTCGCCGTTGGCGATGCGGTCGAGGTCTTCCTCCATCGAGGCGGTGAAGTCGTAGTCGACGAGTTCGGTGAAGTGCTCTTCCAGCAGCCTGGTCACCGCGAACGCCAGCCAGGTCGGGATGAGTGCCGAGCCACGCGAGCGCACATAGCCGCGGTCCTGGATGGTGCCGACCGTCGCGGCATAGGTCGACGGACGGCCGATGCCCTTCTCTTCCATCGCCTTGACGAGGGTCGCCTCGGTGTAGCGCGGCGGCGGCGAGGTCTCGTGCCCCTCCGGGGTGGACTCGAGCACGCGCAACGCGACACCCGCGGACAGCCGCGGCAAGCGCCGATCTTGCTCGTCCTCCCTGGCCTTCGCGATCCGGCTCTCGTCCTGGCCTTCCTCGTATGCCGCGAGGAAGCCGCGGAAGGTGATGACGGTGCCGCTTGCGGAGAGTTCGACCTCGCGGGCGCCAGCCACTTCGGGAGTGAGCCCACCCGGCATACCGAAACTCGTCCCGAGCTTGACCGTCGCCGTGGAACCGCGGGCATCGGCCATCTGGGAGGCGACGGTGCGCTTCCAGATGAGTTCGTAGAGCGCGAATTCGTCGCCGCGCAGCTGACCTGCCACCTGGGCCGGGGTGCGGAAGGTGTCACCGGACGGCCGGATCGCTTCGTGGGCCTCTTGAGCGTTCTTGACCTTCGAGGCGTAGACCCGCGGGGACGGGGGCACGTAGTCGGCGCCGTAGAGGTCGCGCGCCTGGGCCCGAGCCGCCGAGATGGCCGACTGCGAGAGCGTCACCGAGTCGGTGCGCATATAGGTGATGTAGCCGTTCTCGTAGAGCCGCTGGGCTACTCGCATGGCGTTCTTGGAGGACAGCCGCAGCTTGCGGGAGGCCTCCTGTTGCAGGGTCGAGGTCGTGAACGGCGGCGCGGGACGCCTGGTGTAGGGCTTGTCCTGGACACTGAGCACGCGAACATCGGCCGACACCAACGCCGCAGCGATAGCTGTCGCGCGATCTTCTTGCAGCGCAATGGCTTTGCCGGTGAGCCGACCGTCGTCGGCGAAGTCACGACCCGTCGCGACCCGCTGGCCGTCGACACTCGTGAGGCGGGCCTCGAAGGGCTCGTTCGTTGCCGTCGGCGTGACCCGAGCGGTGACGTCCCAGTAACCGGCAGCGACGAACGCCATCCGCTCGCGCTCGCGCTCGACGACCATTCGGGTGACGACCGACTGCACGCGGCCGGCCGACAGGCCCTGGCGGACCTTACGCCAGAGCACCGGCGAGACCTCGTAGCCATAGAGGCGGTCGAGGATGCGCCGGGTCTCCTGGGCGTCGACGAGGCGCGTGTCGAGTTCGCGGGTGTTGACGACGGCGCGTTGGATCGCTTCGCGGGTGATCTCGTTGAAGACCATCCGCTTGACCGGGATGCGCGGCTTGAGGGTGTCCAGCAGGTGCCAGGCAATGGCCTCGCCCTCGCGGTCCTCGTCGGTGGCCAGGTAGAGCTCGGAGGCATCCTTGAGCATCCGCTTGAGCTCGGCGACCTTCTTCTTCTTGTCGGCGTCGACGACGTAATAGGGCTCGAAGCCGTTGTCGATGTCGACGGCGAACTTGCCGAACGGCCCCTTCTTCATCTCCGCGGGCAACTCGCGCGGGTTGGGCAGATCGCGGATGTGACCGACCGATGCCTCGACGTCGAACTCCGGCCCGAGGTAACTCGCGATGTTGCGGACCTTGTTGGGCGACTCGACGATGACGAGCTTGCGGCCCTTCCCTGCTGCCACGGCATACCTCATGTTCTTTCCGGCACCGCGTGCAGCGGATTCGTCGCTGCGTGGACGTGGTGCGTGAGGCACGGTAGCGGACGGTCGGCGATGGCGCGCGACCGGGGCCGTGGCAGCGCGGCATACTGGACGCTTGTGACGGCCGATTCCACGCGTGAGGTCCGAACTGCGTTGCTGGCCAAGGGGGTGGCCATGCCCGACCCCGGGTCGGTCTACATCGCCGGTGATGTCGACCCGGATCGGGTGAGTGGCGACGGAGTGACGATCCACCCCGGGTGCCGGATCTCGGGGCCCGATACGGTCATCTCGGCCGGGGTCTCGCTCGGGGCCGAGGGCCCGGTCACGATCAAGAACGTGCGGCTGGGGGTCGGCGCGTCCATCGCAGCCGGGTATGCCGTCAATTCCGTTCTGCTGGAAGGCGCCTCACTCGGGCTGGGAGCCCACGTGCGGGATGCCTGCCTGCTCGAGGAGCAGTCCGGCGGCGCGCACACGGTGGGCCTCAAGCAGACGATCCTCTTGCCCTTTGTCACCCTCGGCAGCCTGATCAACTTCTGCGACTGCCTGATGTCCGGCGGCACCTCGCGCTCGGACCACAGTGAGGTCGGGTCGAGCTATATCCACTTCAATTTCACCCCCGACGGCGACAAGGCCACGCCCTCGCTGTTCGGCGACGTGTGCCACGGGGTGCTGCTCGACCAACCTCCGGTCTTCCTCGGCGGCCAGGGCGGCACCGTGGGTCCGGTCACGGTGGGCTTCGGATCGGTCATCGCGGCGGGGTCGGTGCTGCGCTCGGATGTGCTGCCCGGCAAGCTCGTCGTCGTCGGGCCGCCCCCCGCGCTCATCACCGACCGCACCCCAGGCGAGTACCGTGCCCTGGCGCGGTCAGTTGCCAAGAACCTGCGCTTCCTCGGGGAGTTGTCCGCCCTGGAGGCGTGGCATCGGCACGCGCGGGCGCCGTTCTTCGGCGCGGTCGACCTGGGCGACGCGGTCGGAGCCGGGGCCCTGGAGATGCTGCGCCTGGCCCGGGTCGAGCGTGAGAAGCGCCTCGCGAGCATGGTGGGCAAGGCACCCGCGGGGCACGCCACTGCGCCGGCTATCGCGGCGGTGCTCGATGAGGTATGCCGGGTGGTTGCCTCCGCGATCGACGCACCGCCAGCCGGCGTGCTCGACCCGCTGGTGTCTCAGGCCGGCCGCGTGCCCTATCTCGATGCCGTCCGCGGGCTGGATGCGCCGTCTCGCGCAGCGATCAGGCGTTGGCTGACCGGGTCGCTGGACGCCGCCTGGCAGCAGATCGCGCAGTTGGCCCCGTCCGTCGCCCGGATCCCACGCACCCCATTCGTTTAGGGACATATCGGCAAGGAACAATCAGCCGGGGCGGTGAGTTGCACGGCATACTGATTGAACTGTCAACGAGCGAGAGGCCGCCGCGATGACCGCCCCGACGATCATGCCCGCACTCTTCCTCAGCCATGGGGCGCCGCCGCTGGCCGACGACGCCCGGTGGACCCGTGAGCTGGCACGCTGGTCCGCGGCACTGCCGCGCCCCGAGAGCATCCTCATGGTCTCGGCGCATTGGGAGGCAGCACCGATCGCCCTCTCGTCGACGACCGGCGCGCCGCTGCTCTACGACTTCTGGGGATTCCCGCGGCGCTACTACGAGGTCACGTATGCCGCCCCCTCGGCTCCCGAACTCGCCTCTCGCGCAGCGGGATTGCTCTCGGATGCGGGGCTGGACGTCGCACGGGACGAGGGTCGGGGCCTGGATCACGGCGCCTACGTGCCGCTGAAGGAGATGTACCCCGACGCCGACCTGCCGGTCATCCAGCTCTCGCTGCCGACCCTCGACCCGGCGGCCCTCTTCGCGATCGGCCAGCGCCTGGCGCCGCTGCGGGAGGAGGGCACTTTGATCGTCGGGTCGGGTTTCACGACCCATAACCTGCGGTGGTTCAACCCTGCTGCCGGACCCGACTCCGTGGCGCCAACTCCGTCGGTGGAGTTCGACCACTGGGCAGCCGAGGCGATGGCCGCGCAGGATGTCGATGCGCTCATCGACTTCCGGCATCGCGCGCCCGCCGCACAGGAGGCGCATCCACGGATCGAGCACTGGTCGCCGCTCTATGTGGCCCTGGGCGCCGCCTCCGGATCACGCGGCGCCGGGAACCTCGACAGCACGAGCGTCATCGACGGGTTCTGGTACGGCCTGTCCAAGCGCTCCTGGCAACTCGGCTAACTCAGTCCTCGATCCGCCCGGAAAACCTTCCGACCCGCCGACAAACCCAGACCCGCTGGACTCGATCTGCCCGGAAACCTTCCGACCCGCCGACAAACCCAGACCCGCTGGACTCGATCTGCCGGGAAACCTTCCGACCCGCCGGCAATTCCCGTCCCGCACGCGCCTCGGGATGGTGCGGTCGGCCGACTATCGGGGCATGACGAGGGCGGTCGCGATGGCCGCGATGCCGTCGCCCCGGCCGGTCAGGCCGAGCCCGTCGGTCGTCGTCCCGCTCACCGACACCGGCGCCCCGCACGCGATGGACAGTTCGCCCTCGGCTTCGGCGCGCCGAGACCCGACCTTGGGCCGGTTGCCGACGACCTGGATCGCCACGTTGCCGATCTCGAAGCCCGCCGCCCGGACCAGGCGGGCCGCCTCGGTGAGCAGCGCAGTGCCCGAGGCGCCGGCATACTCGGGCCGGTCGGTGCCGAAGTGCGCCCCGAGGTCACCGATCCCCGCCGCCGAGAAGAGCGCATCACACGCCGCATGACAGGCGACATCGGCGTCGGAGTGACCGGCCAGCCCCGGCTCTCCGGGCCACGCGAGGCCGGCGATCCACAACACCCGGCCGGCATCCTCCGGGGCGAACGCATGGACGTCGGTGCCGATCCCCACCCGCGGCCAGACGATGTCCTGCGCCCTGCTCGGCAGGGGGGCAGGGGGCGGTGCCGGGAGCGGTGCGGGAGGCGGGGCAGAGACCGGAGCCTTGGGTTCTGACATCGCTGTCCCCACCCGAGTGATCCCAGTCGATGGGCGTGCGCACGACCTTGTGCGGCGCCGCCTGGGCGACCGGCTTGACGACAAGGCGATCGATGTTCACGTGTTGCGGCAGGCGCACACAGAAGGCGATGCATTCGGCGACGTCGGCGGCCACCAGCGGTCGGTCGACACCGGCATACACGGCATCGGCCTTGGTCTGGTCGCCGTGGAATCGGGTGAGTGAGAAGCCCTCGGTCCACACCATCCCGGGGTCGACCTCGACGACCCGTAGCGGTTCGCCGGCCAGCTCGAGGCGCAGCGTCTCGACCACGGCGGTGGCCCCGTGTTTGGCTGCCGTGTAGCCCGCCCCACCTTCATAGACCAGCAGCCCGGCGATCGAACTCACCACAACGATCGTGCCGCCGAGCCGCGAGCGCCGCAGCGCCGGGAGGAACTCCTGGGTGACGTGCAGGACTCCCAGCACATTGGACTCCCACATCGCCCGCCACTCCTCGGGCTTGCCGTCCTCGACGCGCTCGGTGCCGATCGCGCCGCCGGCATTGTTGACCAGCACGTCGATGTCGCCGATCTGCTCGGCCGCCGTGCGCACCGACTCGCGGTCGGTGACGTCCATGACGACCGCCCACGCCCGCACCGGGTAGGCCGCACCGATCTCGGCGGCGGTGGCCTCCAGCGGCTCGGGCCGGCGGCCACACACGACGACGTCGTAGCCGTCCTGCGCCAGACGGCGCGCGGTCGCGGCACCGATCCCGGTGCCTCCCCCGGTGATGACGGCGACTGGGTTCATGCGGGCTCCTTGTGCAGGCTCCGGCGACAGAGCCGGTATGCCGGTGGGCTGGCTGCCAGCCTAGCGACGCTCGGGGTCGACGTCAGGGGCCAACGCCTGGGCCAACCGGTGCGCGCGGTCGAGGTCATCGGGAGTGGTCACCTTGAGCGCCCGGCCGTCGCCGGGGATGACGAGCACCGGCAACCCGAGCCGCTCGACCAACCCCGCGTCGTCGCTGGCCAGGCTGCCGTGCTCGTGGTGTGCCCGCAGCAGCACGTCGCGCCGGAAGCCCTGCGGGGTCTGCACCACCCGCAGGGCGCTGCGCTCGGGCGTGGCGACGACGATCCCCGCCTCGTCGACGACCTTGATCGTGTCGATGACGGGCTCGCCGGGGACGACTGCGGGGTGCGCCGCAGTGACTGCCGCAGCCACCCGGTCGAAGAGCTCCGGCGGCGCAAACGCCCGCGCCGCATCATGGACGAGCACGATGTCGCACTCCTGCGGCAGCCAGCGCACCGCAGCCAGGACACTGTCGCCTCGCTCGGCTCCCCCGGGCACCACCTGCACCGGTATGCCGTGCGCCCGGCTCAGCGGCTCGGTTTCGTCGATCGCCGCGTCCAGCCACGCAGCG
>JBGAQV010000011.1:0-43887 GCA_044220505.1 Dermatophilaceae bacterium | reverse complement strand
GTTTCGCAGGAGCGGGAGCCGGTTTCGGTTTGGCTACGACGGCCGGTTTCACCGGGGCTTTCGCAACGACAACTTTCTTGGCTGCTTTTGCTGCGGGCGTGCTCGGTGAGGTCTTGGATGCGCTTGGTGAGCATCGCGATCTGCACCTCGGGGGAACCGGTGTCGCCCTCTTTGGTGGCGTACTCGGTCATGATCGACTGCTTGGTGTTCTTATCCAACGGCATGAGGTGGGCCGGCTCCTTCGTGGTGTGTTGCGCGGTGCTCCAGGGCAGGTCCACCTGGGCTCTCTCGATCCGCGGCCGTTCCGACGGCGTCGTTCAGCTTATCAGCGCCTGGGTAGGAGTCGTGACCACGCTCCGGCAGGAGCCGGGTATGACCGAGTTCACGCTCTGAACGAGGGCCGTCCGGCGCATGGGGACTGCAGACCCGGGACTTACCGACCGGTAGGTCGGATACTGCGGACCAGTGTGTCACGGACGACGAAAGGGATGCCGCCATGCAGCACCTCACCGGGCTGGACCAGATGTTCCTCAGCTACGACACGATGACGACCAACGGCAACATCGGCGGCATCTGCGTATTCGAGGGCTCCGACAACCTCGACGCCGGCCACGAGGACCGCGTCGCGTGGGTGAAGCAGCGGGTGGCCGAACGGCTGCCCACCCTTCCCCCGCTGCGCTGGCGGCTCGCGCCGTTCGGGATGGACACCTACTGGGTGCAGTCCACGGTCGACCTCGACTACCACGTCGTGGGCATCCGGTTGCAGGAGCCGGGCGGCGAGAAGGAACTGCTCACCTACCTCAAGCGGATCATGGGCGTGCATCTGGATCGCACCCGCCCGATGTGGCGCCTCTACGTCATCGAGGGAATGCAGAACGGGCAGTACGCCTACCTGTTCAAGGTCCACCACGGTCTGGCCGACGGCAGCGCGATGTGGACGATCCTCGACCACCTCGCCGACGACCCCACCACCGGCCCGGAGGTTTCGGACACCGAACCCGACGGGCCGTTCGAGATCATCGCGGGTGGGATGAAGGACTACCTCGACAAACCGCTCAAAGCCGTTGCGCTGCAGGCAAATATCGGCAAGTGGTTGGCTGAGCGGGTGGCCGAGGAGCAGGCCGGTGCGATCCCGGCGATGCTGGCGCGGCTCATCCCGGGCGAGATGGCCCTGCCCTTCGTCGCGGTCGCCAATGCCATCCGGGCCGAGGGCGTGCCCGAGATCGTGTCGCAGCGGCCGGTGCTCATGCCGCCGCCGAGCCCGTTCAACGGCACGACCACCCGCAATGTGGAGATCGCCCTTGTTGACTTCGCCCTCGAGGACCTGCGCCGCGCCGGCAAGGCTGCCGGCGGCACGATCAACGACGCAGTCCTGGCCATCACGGCAGGGGCGCTGCGGACCTACATGGAGCGCCACGGCGTGCCGACCACGCTCCCGCTCATGGCCTCCGCGCCGGTCTCCTGGCGCAAGGGCGACGAGACCGAGCGCTGGGCCAACCAGATCTGGATGCTCTTCCTGCAGTTGCCGACCCACATCGTCGACCCGGTCGAGCGGTTGCACTGGGCACACAAGGCAGCCACCCTGGCCAAGGAGAACTGGGACCGGATGCCGCTGCACATGCTGCGCGAGGCCAGCGCGCTCATGCCCGGAGCCATGGTCGCCTCGGCCGGGCCGATGATGGCCGCCATGCCTGCCGAAATGATGCCGGCGATCTACAACGTCGCCGTCTCCAACGTCAAAGGCCCGCGCCAACGGCCGACCTACGGCGGCAACCCGATGGCGCGCTACTTCGTCTTCGGCTTCCTCGCTCCCACGACGGGATTGCTCGTCGGTGGCCAGAGCCTCGGCGACCGGATGATCTTCTCGCTCACGGCGTGCCGCGACATCGTCACGCACCTCGAGAAGCTCCCGGCGCTGTTCCACCAGAGCCTCGCCGAGTTACTCAAGGCCACCGGACAGACTCCAGCGCAGCCCTCGTCGGCACATCACGGCGGCTGACTGCTCGCGGGCGACGATGTCTCTTCCGGGTGGGGGAGCAAGGACACGGGCAGGAAGGGCCGGCATGAGCACGCCGCACGATGGGTTCGACCCCGAGCGAGAGGCGACGGTGCGCGCCCTCGCAGCCCGGTATGCCGTGCAGCGCACGGCACTGCTGCCGATGCTCCACGACGTGCAGGAACACCTCGGCTACATCTCCCGTCAGGACGTCGTGACCCTCGCCGATGTCCTCAACCTCTCGATCGCCGACGTCCACGGGGTGGTGTCGTTCTACACCGACTTTCGCGCCAGTCCCCCACCGCCGCATCGGATTTCGGTATGCCGCGGTGAGGCTTGCCAGGCCATCGGCGGCGAGGCCCTCTACGCGGCGACGCACACGGCATACCGGGACAGCGCCGACACCGAGGTGACCGAGGTCTTCTGCCTGGGCAACTGTGCGCTGGGTCCCTCGGGCACTGCCGATGGGCGGCTGCTCGGTCGGCTCACCGTCGACCGCCTCACCACGCTCGTTCCGCCGGGGCGAGCATGACCACCTGCTACGTCCCGGCCGACGCTGCGGCCCGTTCGGTCGGCGCCGACGAGGTCGCCGCCGCGTTGGCGGCGATCGACGGCGTGCGCGTCGTGCGGACCGGCAGCCGGGGAATGCTGTGGTGCGAGCCGCTCGTGGAAGTGGACACGCCTGCGGGTCGGGTGGGCTACGGACCGGTCACCCCCGCCGATGCCGGGGCGCTGGCCCAGCTCGGCGGAACCGAGCCGGACGCCGAGAGCCCGCTCCGACCGGCATACCTCGGGCTCGTGGAACGGCAGCCGTTTCTGGCCGCACAGCGGCGCCTGACCACCGCTCGGCTGGGCGTGGTCGATCCATCCGACCTTGCCGACTACGAGCAGCATGGCGGCTGGGCCGGCCTGCGTCGGGCCCTCACCCTGGCACCCGACGCGGTGATCGCCGAGGTGACCGCCTCGGGCTTGCGTGGGCGGGGAGGCGCCGGCTTCCCCTCCGGCGTCAAGTGGGCGACCGTCGCCAACGCCGCCGGCTCGGAGAAATACGTCTGCGCCAACGGCGACGAAGGCGACTCGGGCACCTACGCCGACCGGATGCTCATCGAGGGCGACCCCTTCGCGTTGATCGAGGGCATGCTCATTGCCGGGTATGCCGTGGGCGCCCACACCGGAGTGGTCTACCTGCGCTCGGAGTATCCCGACGCCATTGCGACCCTGGGTCGCGCCGTCGAATCCGCCCGGACGGCAGGCATTCTCGGGCCGGACGTCCTCGGCAGCAGCTTCGCGTTCGAGGTCGACGTCCGGGTCGGGGCCGGTGCCTATATCTGCGGCGAGGAGACCTCGATGCTCGAGAGCATCGAGGGTCGGCGCGCCGAGGTGCGCGCCAAGCCGCCGATCCCGGCCCTGCACGGGCTCTTCGGCCGACCCACGGTCGTCAACAACATCCTCACCCTGGCCACGGTGCCGACGATCCTCGCCGACGGCGGGGCCGCGTATGCCGCCCACGGCACTGACCGCTCCCGCGGCACCCAGGTCTTCCAGCTCGCCGGCAACGTCGCCCGCGGCGGCCTCGTCGAGGTCGATTTCGGGGTGACCGTCCGGGAGTTGGTCGAGGGATTCGGTGGCGGCACCCGCAGTGGGCGACCGGTGCGGGCGGTACAGCTGGGCGGCCCGTTGGGCGGGTTTCTGCCGGCCAGTGCCCTGGACCTGCCGATGGACTACGAAGCGCTCGCGGCCGCTGGGTTCATGCTCGGCCATGGGGGGATCGTCGTCTTCGACGACACCGTCGATATGGCTCGGCAGGCGCGCTTTGCCATGGAGTTCTGCGTCAAGGAGTCGTGCGGCAAGTGCACGCCCTGCCGGATCGGGTCGCAGCGCGGGATGGAGTCCTTGGACCGCTTCCTCGCAGGAGCCGATCCGGCTCGGGAGCTGCCGATCCTCGAGCGGATCTGCACGACGATGGCCAACGGGTCGCTGTGTGCGATGGGGCAGCTCACCCCGATGCCGGTGCGCAGCGCCCTCACCCACTTCCCCGAGGATTTCGCAGGAGGCTGGCGATGACCCTTGCTCCCGAACGCGACCTCGGCACCCCGCCGGTGGCCCTCGACCCGGACCAGGCCGCGGCAGCCCCCGTCACGGTGACCGTCGACGGCATACCGGTGTCGGTGCCGGCCGGCACGTCGGTGCTGCGAGCGGCTGCCCTCGCGGGGATCGACATCCCCCGGGCCTGCGCGACCGACTCCTTGGCCGCGTTCGGGTCGTGCCGGCTGTGCCTGGTGGAGATCGACGGCGCTCGCGGCACTCCCGCCTCGTGCACCACCGCGTGTGCCGATGGGCTGATCGTGCGCACCGACACCGAGCAGGTCCGAGACATCCGCCGCGGGGTGATGGAGCTCTACCTGTCCGACCACCCGGTCGACTGCGCCGGCTGCGCCGATGGGCGATGCGAGATCGCCCGGCTGGCGCGCGAGGTCGGTGCCAAGCTCCCAACAGGGTCGTCGACAGACCCGAGGGCTGCCATCGACTCGGTGCGCGCGGGCCTGGTCGGCCTCACCCACGGCGACGCGTCGCGGGATGACTCCAACCCCTACTTCAGCTTCGACCCGGCCGCCTGCATCGTGTGCTCCCGATGCGTCCGAGCCTGCGCTGAGGTCCAGGGGACCTTCGCCCTCACCATCCAAGGCCGGGGATACGACTCGGTCGTGACGGCTGGCGGCACCGATTTCCTTGCCTCCGAATGCGTTTCGTGCGGTGCGTGTGTGCAGGCCTGCCCGACCTCCGCACTGACCGAGAAGACCCGAATCGCCCTCGGCCCACCGACGCGCAGCGTCGACACCACCTGTGCCTATTGCGGCGTCGGCTGCTCGTTCCGGGCCGAAGTGCAGGGTGAGGGAGCGACCACCGAGGTGGTGCGGATGCTGCCGCTGCGCACCGGCGGCGCCAACGAGGGCCACTCCTGCGTCAAGGGCCGCTTCGCGGTGGGGTATGCCGCCCACCCGGACCGCCAACTGCAGCCGCTCATGCGCGAGCACATCGACGATCCCTGGCTGCCGGTCTCGTGGGAGGCGGCCATCGAGCGGGTCGCCGACGGGTTCCGGGCGCTGCAGCAGGAACACGGCCTCGGCGCGATCGGCGGGATCTCGTCATCAAGGTGCACCAACGAAGAGGTCTACGTCGTGCAGAAGATGGTGCGAGCCGCCTTCGGCAACAACAACATCGACACCTGCGCGCGGGTGTGCCACTCCCCCACGGGCTACGGCCTCGGGCAGGCCTTCGGCACCTCGGCCGGCACCCAGGACTTCGAGTCGGTCGAGCACGCCGACGTGGTCCTGGTCATCGGAGCCAACCCCACCGACGCCCATCCGGTCTTCGCCTCGCGGCTCAAGCGGCGGGTCCGGGCCGGTGCCACGCTCATCGTCGCCGACCCACGGCGCATCGACCTGGTCCGCTCCCCTCATGTCGAGGCGAGCTGGCACCTGCCGGTGCGCCCCGGCACCAATGTGGCCTTCGTCAACGCAATGGCCCATGTCATCGTCACCGAGGGGCTGGCCGACGACGCCTTCCTGGCCGAGCGCTGCGAGGACGTCACGGCATACCTCGAGTTCATTTCCGGACCTGAGCACTCGCCCGAGGCGACCGAGGCGATCACGACGATCCCGGCTGCCGAGCTGCGGGCGGCCGCGCGCCGGTTTGCCGCGGGCCCGAACTCGGCGATCTACTACGGTCTCGGAGTCACCGAGCACAGCCAGGGCTCGACGATGGTCATGGGGATGGCCAACCTCGCGATGATCACCGGGATGATCGGCCGCACGGGCGTGGGGGTCAACCCGTTGCGAGGCCAGAACAACGTCCAGGGCTCCTGCGACATGGGCTCCTTCCCGCACGAGTTGCCCGGTTATCGCCACGTGTCCCGCCCGGAGGTGCGCGAGATCTACGACCGGCTCTGGGGCGTGCGCGTCGCGCCGGAGCCCGGGTTGCGCATCCCCAACATGTTCGACGCAGCGCTGGCCGGCAGCTTCCGCGGGCTCTATGTCCAGGGCGAGGACATCGCCCAGAGTGACCCCAACACCCGCCACGTGGAGGCCGCCCTGCGTGCCATGGACCTCGTGGTCGTCCATGACCTCTTCCTCAACGAGACCTCCCGGTTTGCCCATGTGTTCCTGCCGGGCACGTCCTTCCTCGAGAAGGACGGCACCTTCACGAACGCCGAACGGCGCATCAACCGGGTGCGACCGGCCATGCCCAGCAAGGTCGGCAAGGACGAGTGGCAGGTGGTGTGCGACATCGCGACCGCGATGGGCTACCCCATGACGTATGCCGGTCCGGCCGAGATCATGGCCGAAGTCGCCGCGACGACACCGACCTTCGCCGGGGTGTCCTTCGAGCGACTCGACGCCTTGGGGTCCATGCAGTGGCCGGTCGAAGACACCGAGTCGACCGGGACGCCGATCATGCACGTCGACGGGTTCGTGCGCGGGCGGGGTCGGCTGATGCTCACCGAATACGTCCCGACGACCGAGCGCACCACCCGCCGCTTCCCCCTGTTGCTCACGACCGGGCGCATCCTCAGCCAATACAACGTCGGCGCCCAAACCCGGCGCACCGCCAATTCGGTGTGGCATCCCGAGGACGTGTTGGAGATCCACCCGGCCGATGCCGAGCTGCGCGGGGTGGCCTCGGGCGACACCGTCGAGCTGGCCTCCCGGGTGGGGGCCACGCACCTGCGTGCGCTCATCTCGGAGCGGATGCCGGTCGGTGTCGTCTACACGACCTTCCACCATCCGGTCACCGGGGCCAACGTGGTGACCACCGACAACTCCGACTGGGCTACCCAGTGCCCGGAGTACAAGGTGACCGCCGTCCAGGTGACCGTCGCCAACGCCGCTGCCCACCGAGGCCGATAGCCTGGCGGCCGCGCGAGGTCGTGGGACGGCATACTCAGGGCTCGTGAACGGAGAGATCAAGGACTACCGGCAGCCGATGGTGACCTCGCTGGGCATCATCTTCGGGTTCCTGCTCAACTTCTTGGCCGAATGGGGCATCAAGAACGGCCAGCCGGAGACGACATCGGAATGGCTGGTGCTGTGGGTCGTCGTGGTCGCCCTCGCCCTCATGGCGCTCGTGCTGTTCCTCATCCTGCATCCGACCCGCGGCAGCCGGGACCCGGGCGGCTACTACCTGCGCATCCTGCGCCTCTACCTCGCTGCGATCTGCACGGCATTTGCCGGGCTGGCCTTGGCCGTCCTGATGTAGCAGCGCTACACACTCGGGGAGGCGGCCCCGGGCGCAGGAACGCCCGCGGCGCACTCAGCACACCGCGGGCGTCGCCTGCACTCCGGCCTCAGAAGTTGATCATGTGACCGGCGATGCCGTGCAGCGCCTCCTTGACCGCCTCACCCAGCGTGGGGTGGGCGAACACGACCCGCGACAGCTCGTCAGCGGTGAGGTCCCAGGTCTGTGCAGCATTGATCACCGGAAGCAGCTCGGTGACGTCGGGGCCGATCATGTGGGCGCCGAGGATCTCGTTGTGCTCGGCGTCGGCGACCACCTTGACGAAGCCCACGGCATCGCCCAAGCCCTGGGCCTTGCCGTTGGCGGCGAACGGGAAGGTGGCCGTCTTCACGGCATACCCGGCGTCTTTGGCCTGCTTCTCCGATAGTCCCATCGACCCGATCTGCGGCTGGCAGTAGGTGGCCCGCGGGATGTAGGTGTAGTCGATCTCCATCGTCTCGGCGCCGGCGATGGTCTCCGCGGCGACGATGCCCATGGCCTCGGCGACATGCGCGAGCATCATCTTGGCCGTGACGTCACCGATGGCATACACGCCCGGCACGTTGGTGCGGCAGCGGCCGTCGATCGCGATGGCACCCCGGTCGGTGAGCGCGACGCCGGTGGCCTCCAGGCCGTAACCCTGGGTGCGCGGGGCGAAGCCGATCGCCGAGAGCAACCGGTCGGCCTCGAGGACCTGCTGGTCGCCACCGGCAGCCGGGGACACCGTGACCCGCACCCCAGAGCCGGTGTCCTCGACGGCCTCGACCTTGGTGCCGAGCATGACCTTGACGCCGAGCTTCTTGTAGTGCTTGAGCAACTCCTTGGAGACGTCCTCGTCCTCGGTCGGGACCATCCGGTCAAGGAACTCGACAATCGTGACGTCGACACCGAAATTGCGCATGACGTAAGCGAATTCGACGCCAATGGCGCCCGAGCCGGCGATGATGATCGAGCCCGGCAGCTGGGCGTCGAGAATCTGCTCCTCATAGGTCACGACGTTGGTGCTGACCTGCACCCCGGGAATCATCCGGGTGACCGAGCCGGTCGCGATGATGAGGTTGTCGAAGGTGATCGACCGGGCCGAGCCGTCGGAACCCTTGACGTCCATCGAGGTGGGGCTGGTGAGGGTGCCCCAGCCGTTGATCTCCTCGATCTTGTTCTTCTTCATGAGGAAGTGGACGCCCTTGACGATGCCGGCCGACACCTGACGCGAACGGGCGTGAGTCGGGCCGTAGCTCATCGAGGCATCACCCTCGATGCCGTATTTCGCCTTCTCGTGGGTCAGTACATG
Source organism: Dermatophilaceae bacterium (assembly GCA_044220505.1). Classification (GTDB taxonomy): domain Bacteria; phylum Actinomycetota; class Actinomycetes; order Actinomycetales; family Dermatophilaceae; genus Phosphoribacter. The sequence goes on along the minus strand of JBGAQV010000011.1, from coordinate 35,326 downwards.
GGCCAACTCGGCGTTCTTGAGCAGTGCCTTGCTCGGGATGCACCCGACGTTGAGACAGACACCGCCCCAGTACTTCTCCTCGACCACGGCCGCCTTGAGCCCCAACTGGGAGGCACGAATGGCGGCGACATAGCCTCCGGGACCGGCACCGAGCACGACGACATCGAAATCAGCCATGGCCCACAGCCTAGGGGTTGGCTGGGTCGATGCCGACGGCCCCCGGGCCCTCGACGACCCCGTCGCGGTGCAGGTCACGCAGACCCTCGTAGGTCGGCGCGCTCGCGGTGATCCGCTCACACTCGTGGGGTTTGAGCTCGCGGATGATCCGCGCCGGGACCCCGGCCACCAAGGTGCGCGGCGGCACCTGGAAGCCCTCCGGGACGAGCGCGCCGGCCGCGACCATGGCGCCCTCGCCGATGACGGCCCCATTGAGGACGGTGGATCCCATCCCGACCAGCGCCCCTTCGTGGACGGTGCAGCCGTGCAGGATCGCGGCGTGGCCCACGGTCACCCCGGCGCCGATGGTGAGCGGGCTGCCCGGGTCGGCATGACAGACGACGTTGTCCTGCAGGTTGCTGCCCGGCCCGAGGGTGATCGTGTCGCAATCGGCGCGCACGACAACGCCGTACCAGACGCTGGCGCGCTCGGCGATGTCGACGCGGCCGGCCAGCACTGCGGTGGGGGCCACCCACGCGGATGGGTGCACTCGGGGGGCATGCCCGTCGATCGTCACACGCATAAGGCCAGGGTATGCCGTGTGTCGTCACCTGGCAGCGGCGCACCTGGCGGGCTACGGTGACTGTGTGTCGGCTGTGAGTCAGGTCACGGCTGACCCCAACGAAGGAGTTCCGCCCATGAGCGAGGGACCCGTCTCGGCGCGCAAGATCAAGACCGATCCAGACCTCCCGCCTGTTGCCGTCGAAGAACACCCACCCAACAGCACCCCGAGCAAACTCACCTTCGGGGTGATCGGCGTCCTCGGTGCTCTGGGCTGGGTGATGATCGCCATCGTCCGAGGTGAGCGCGTCAACGCGATGTGGTTCGTCTTTGCGGCGGTCTGCAGCTACATCATCGCTTTCCGGTTCTACTCCCGGCTCATCGAATACAAGGTTCTCAAGCCGCGCGACACCCGGGCCACCCCGGCGGAGAAGTTCGAGAACGGCAAGGACTTCATGCCGACCGACCGGCGGGTCCTCTATGGGCACCACTTCGCCGCGATCGCGGGCGCCGGCCCCCTGGTCGGACCGGTGTTGGCCGCCCAGATGGGCTACTTGCCGGGCACGATCTGGATCATCGTCGGCGTCATCTTCGCCGGCGCCGTGCAGGACTACATGGTCATGCACCTGTCGATCCGGCGAAATGGCCGGTCGCTCGGGCAGATGGCCCGTGACGAACTCGGGCCGATCGGTGGCTGGGCCGCCATCCTCGGTGTGCTCTCGATCATGCTCATCCTGTTGGCGGTGCTGTGCATCGTCGTCATCAATGCCCTTGCCGAGAGCCCGTGGGGTGTCTTCTCGGTCGCCATGACCATCCCGATCGCGCTCTTCATGGGCGTCTACCTGCGGTTCCTGCGCCCGGGGAAGGTCTCCGAAGTCTCGGTCATCGGCGTCGCGCTGCTGCTCCTGGCGATCGTCGCCGGCCGGTGGGTCGCCGAGGACCCGACGTTGCACCAGGTCTTCACGCTGAGCAAGCCCGCACTGGCCTGGTGGATCATCGCCTACGGCTTCCTCGCCTCGGTCCTGCCGGTGTGGTTGCTGCTCGCCCCGCGTGACTACCTCTCCACCTTCATGAAGGTCGGCACGATCGTGCTGCTGGCCCTGGGCATTCTCGCCGCCCGGCCCACGGTCCAGATGCCGGCGATCACCGAGTTCGCCAGCAACGGCAAGGGCCCGGCCTTTGCCGGTTCACTCTTCCCATTCCTGTTCATCACCATCGCCTGTGGAGCGCTGTCGGGCTTCCATGCGCTCATCTCCTCCGGCACGACGCCCAAGCTCATCGAGAAGGAAAGCCAAGCCCGGATGATGGGCTACGGCGGCATGCTTATGGAGTCCTTCGTCGCCATCATGGCGATGGTCGCCGCTGTCTCCATCGACCAGAACCTCTACTTCGCGATGAACTCCCCCGTCGGCGTCAACGGCGGCACCCCGGAGAAGGCTGCGGCCTACCTCAACTCACTCGGCCTGGTCACCCCGGGTGGCGCGCCGCTACCGCCTGCTGACCCGGCCATGCTCGCCCAGGCCGCCAAGGACGTCGGTGAGGCGTCGATCATCGGCCGCACCGGTGGCGCGCCGACCCTCGCGGTCGGCATGTCCGAGATCATGCACGGGGTGTTCGGCGGCGCTGCGTGGAAGTCGTTCTGGTATCACTTCGCGATCATGTTCGAGGCGCTGTTCATCCTCACGACCGTCGACGCCGGCACCCGGGTGGCGCGTTTCATGTTCTCCGATGCCCTGAGCAACGTCCGGGGCCTGGAGCGGTTCAAGGACCCGTCGTGGACCGTCGGTGCATGGATCGCGACGTTCATCGTCGTGGGTGGCTGGGGCTCGATCCTCGTCATGGGTGTCAACGACCCGCTCGGCGGGATCAACACCCTCTATCCCCTCTTCGGCATCGCCAACCAGCTGCTCGCCGCGATCGCCCTCACCGTCGTCTTCTCGGTGATCATGAAGAACGGCCAGTTCACGTGGGCGTGGATCCCCGGCCTGCCGCTGCTGTGGGACCTCGCCGTGACCCTCACCGCGTCCTTCCAGAAGATCTTCTCCAGCGTCCCCGCGATCGGGTACTGGGCTCAACGGCAGCGGTATGCCGATGCGCTGGCCAAGGGCGAAGTCCTCGCCCCGGCCAAGACCACCGGTCAGATGGAGCAGGTGGTGTTCAACTCCACGGTCCAAGGCGTGCTCTCGATCGTCTTCGCCGGCCTGGTCCTGGTCGTCGTGGCGGTCGCCCTGTGGGTCGCCGTGCGGGCGATCAAGGCCGGCGGGCTCCCGACGACGGAGGAGCCCGACACCCCGTCGCGGATCTTCGCCCCGAAGAGCTTCCTGCCGACCCAGGCCGAGAAGGAAGTCCTGGCCGAGTGGGCTGCGGCCGGCAAGACCCCCACCGCGGTCGGCAGCCACTCCCACGGGTAGGGACACTGTTGTGACGACCCCCGCGTCCTCGGTCTGGACGGCTCGCCTCGCGCGGGCCGTCCAGACCGCGCGCTGGTATGCCCGCGGAGTCATCGGCGCCGACGCCTACGACCGCTACCTCGAGCATCACCAGCGCTCCGGGTGCCCCGCCGCACCGATGACCGAGCGCGAGTTCTGGCGCGACAAGACCGACCGCCAGCAACGCAACCCCACCTCCCGCTGCTGCTGACGGGCCGGTCCGATCGGCACCTGATCCGTCGAAGTCACGGCTGCCTGGCGCCGGACGAGTCGGGATCGAGATGCCGTGGCTGCGAGGCTCGGCAGGTGCTCGGGCTGACTCGGCAGCCGACGAGGACCAGTCCGGCCCCCACCGCCATGGTGAGCGGCACCGGCCCGAGTTGCTCGGCCAGGGTCGGCGTGACCATTGCCGCGACCATGGCGCCCCCGATCATGGCGGTGTCGGCCAAGCCCAGGACGCTCGCCCGAGCGGCATCGGGCACAGCGTTCTGCATGACCGTCGTGGCGCGTGCCTCCAGGGCGACGGCCCCGGCTCCCACCAGGGCCAGCACGGCGAGCGTGCCCGGCATACCGAAGTCCCCCAGTCCGCGCTCCCCCAGGGGAAGGATCGCGACGATCGCCACCATGACTCCGACGGCGACGAGGAGCGGACGCAGCCCCCAGCGGTCCCCCCACCGGGCCAGGACCGGTGCCAGCAGCGCCCCGGCTCCTAGGGCTGCGGTCGCATGGCCGAAGCCCTGCGCGCCGGACCCCCAGACCCGCAGCGCCAGGTCGAGCAGCACGAGCCCGACAGCCGCCAGCACCGCGTTGAGCGCGACGACGATCGCCAAGGCCTGACGGGGTTCTCGACCGGCCCGCAAGACCGCCACCACGCTGACGTCGGCGAGGGCGTCACGCGGCCGCTCGGGGTCTGGCTGGGCCTCCGGCGCCGGCATCGGAGTCCTCCCGAACAACCTGATGGCCAGCGCCAAGAGCACCGCTCCGGCCAGGCTCGACCGTCCCGCGGATCCGTGCCCGACCGCCAAGCCGCCCAGCGCGGGACCGACCACGAACGACGAGACCTCGACGGTGACCAACAGTCGGGTTGCGCGGTCGACCTCGGCTCCGGCCAACCGCGGCATCCCGGCAGCCAGAGCTGGGTATGCCGGTGTCGCAGCGACCACAGCGGCTGTCGCACACCCGACCGCGAGGGCTATCTGGCCGGCATCGAGGGCGATCGCGCAGCCGAGCAGGAGCAGCAGCCGGGCCCACAAGGACAGCCGGACGATCCGGGCCCGTTCGCGACGATCGGCCAGGCGGCCGGAGAGCCACGACAGAGCGACATAGGGCAGCAGCCGGGCGGCCGCGGCCAACCCGAGCAGGGTCGCCGAGTCGGTCGTCGCTTCGACCGTGACCAGGAGCACCGGCCAGGGCAACGACATGCCGACGGCGGCGCACGCGTGGGACAGCACGACCCGGTGGGCTCGGCTGCTCATGTCCGGCGTCCGCCCACCACCACGGTCGGCATCGGGTCGAAGCCGTTGAAGCCGACCGTCGAATAGCAGGTCGTGTAGGCCCCAGCCGAGTGGAACCGGACCTCGTCGCCCTCGGCCAGCGCCAGAGGCAGGTGTACCGGCTGCTTCTCATAGAGCACGTCGGCGCTGTCACAGGTGGGGCCGGCCAGCACCACCGGTCCGGTAGGTCCGCCGTCGGCGGAGGTGCTCAGCCGATAGCGAATCGCCTCGTCCAGGGTTTCGACCAGTCCGGTGAAGACTCCGGCGTCGAGGTAGACCCATCGAACCCCACCGCGGTCGATGACCGACACCACGCGGGTGACGACGACTCCCGCGTCGCCGACGATGCCCCGGCCCGGTTCGGCGAGCGTCACTGGCCGCCGGTCGGGGTCGGGGAAGCAGCGACCCAGGGCGGCGCGGATGGCTGCCCCGTATGCCGGCAGGTCGGGGTGATCGCCCTCGTGACCGGCCGGGAAGCCCCCGCCGAGGTCGACGATCCTCGGGTCCAGACCCATGGCCCGAGCCCGTGCGAACACCTCTGCGGTGGTCGCGAGCGGCGCATCCCAGGCGCGCGGCTGGCGCTGTTGGGAGCCGACGTGAAAGGCCAGGCCCGCCGGGTCGAGACCGCGGCCAGACGCCTGGCAGAGCAGGGCGAGGGCGTCGTGCGCGCTGCATCCGTATTTGCGCGACAGAGGCCAGTCCGAGCCCTCACCGGTTGTCGCCAGCCGGATGAGCACGGCGGCCTCGGGAGCGACGTCGGCCAGCTTGTCGACCTCGGAGGCGGCATCGACAACGAACAGGCGCACCCCCATCCGGTAGACCTCCGCCAGGTCGGCGCGCCGGGCAATGGGGTTGGAGTGGATGAGGGTATGCGCCGCGGCACCCGCACTGAGTGCGAGGTCGACTTCGGCCGGGCTGGCCGCGTCGAATCCGCACCCAGCCGCCGCCAGTTGGGCCAGCAGCTCCGGGTGCGGGTTGGCCTTCACGGCATACCGGATGCCGGTGCCGGTCAGCGCGGCGGCGAGTTCCTCGAACCGCGCGACCGCGACGGCGGGGTCGAGGTCCAGGCGCGGGGTCGGCAGGGTTCCGTTCGCCCCACGGTGGGACCGAGAGTCCGATGGGTGGGCACTCAGGGTGGCGTGGCTATCGCGGGGGGATCGGGGCAACCCGAACAGGCCCATGGTCGGCTCCTCCAGTGCAGGTGGGGATGATCACCACCAAGGAGCACCGACCTGCGGTATTGATACGCCACGGCCGACGGCCAGACGGCATACCCGTCCGGCAACTCAGCTGTCGCTCAGCTGTTGGTCACGTGTCGCTCAGCGTGTCCGAGAGGGTCGCCAGGTGCTTGTCCGCGTCGGCTGCCGAACTCCCGGTGACCGAGAACGCGATACAGGTGGCTCCGGTGGTCACGACGAGCATGCGCTGGTGGGCCGTCTTGCCGGCCACGGGGAGGGTGTATTTGAGCAGCAGTGCCTCGCCGAAGGGAATGGTCGTCGTGCCGCCGGACTCGATGGTGGCCCCGAACGCCTTGAGTTGCGGCTCGAGAAGTGACTGCGGCGGAAGCGTCTTGAAGGGCACCTCGACAACGTTGATGTTGGCGGAGAAGCCCTTGACCGGTGGCGCCAAGACCATCCGCAGGCTGGACTTCGCGGCGGCTTTGACGAACTCGTCGACCGACATCCCGGCGGCGTCGGCCAGCGGTTTCAAGGGTTTCTTTGGCCTTGTCGGTCAATGAGTTCAGGGCAGCGGGGCCGACTTTCGTCCAGTTGTCGGGCGCTGCGAACTTGACCTGCTGCGCTGACAACACCACCCGGGTGACCTTCTGACCCGCAGCGGGGTTGCTGTTCGGCGCGCTGGTCGAGGTCTGCGTGAGGGTGGTGGCCAGCCGGTGGCCGTCGTCGGTGACACCGTTGCCGGCACCGACGGCGAATCGCTCTCCGCTGCCACGGCTCTGCGTCACGGCGAACAGCGGACCGAGTTTGCCCGGCCTGCATAAGGCCTGTAACTTACAAGTTCATGACAAGTGCTCGCTTCGCTGAGATCGCGCACGATGTGCGCGAGCGCATCGCGCTCGGTGAGTTCGGTCTCACGGGTGCCATGGAGTCCGAGGCAGAGTTGTGCGCTCGGTATGCCGTCTCCCGCCCCACCGTGCGCCGCGCCTTGGAGCAGCTGCGGATCGAGGGCTTGGTCGAGTCCCGGCACGGGGCCGGCTGGTTCGTTATCGGCGCGGCCTTCCATCAGCGCCTGGCCCTCGGCACGTTCCGCCACGCCTCGTCGGCGGTGAGCGAGGCGGGCGGGCACCTCTCCCGACATGTCGTGGAGTTCCGCTTCGGAGCGGCCCCGCCGCCGGTGAGCAGCCTGCTGCGGCTGGAGCCCAACGTCGATGTGCTGCACGCCCGCTCAGTGCGCACCGTCGACGGTGAAGGCCTGGACGTCGTCCGGGAGTGGGTGCCGGCGCAGCTCGGTCGCGAGGTGTCGCTCGCCGACGCCACCGACCCGGGCATCTGGGCCAGCCTGGCCCGCGCCGGTCAGCGCATCGCCAGCGTCCACCAGACCATCACCGCCGGGTTGGCCAGCGCCCTCGATGCGGACCTGCTCGAGACGAGCTCGGGCGTGCCGCTGCTGCTGGTGCGTCGAGTGGCCCGTGACCCGCACGGCATACCGCTCGCCCTATCCGACCACCGCTATCTCGCCCATCGGTTCGCGCTCGAGGTGGAGTTCAACTCCGGCCCTGCAGCAACCGCCTCGGAACCCCCCGGCCTGCGCGCCGTCGCCCCCTAGTCCGCTTCAATCCAAACCAGCCCGACCAGACCCATCAGACCCATCAGACCCATCAGACCCATCAACCCCACCACAGGGAGTCACTCATGAAGGTCCTCGTCACCGGAGCCGCCGGCTTCATCGGATCCAATTTCGTGCTGCGCGTGCGCGAGACCCGGCCGGACTGGGAGATCACGGTCATCGACGCCCTCACCTATGCCGGCAACCGGGCATCGCTGGCCGCGGTCGAGGACGAGATCACGTTCGTCGAAGGGTCGATCGCCGACGCCGAGCTCGTCGACCGGCTGGTCGCCGCCAACGACCTCGTCGTGCACTTCGCGGCCGAGTCCCACAACGACAACTCGCTGGACAACCCGTGGCCGTTCATGGAGTCCAACATCATCGGCACTTATCGACTGCTGGAGGCAGTCCGCAAGCACGACAAGCGGATTCACCACATCTCGACCGACGAGGTCTACGGTGACCTGGAGCTCGACGACCCCAACCGGTTCACCGAGACGACTCCGCTCAACCCGTCCTCCCCCTACTCGGCGAGCAAGGCGAGCGCGGATCTGCTGGTGCGCGCGTGGATTCGCTCGTTCAAGATCAAGGCCACCCTGTCGAACTGCTCGAACAACTACGGCCCTCGCCAGCACGTCGAGAAGTTCATCCCCCGCCAGATCACCGGCATCCTCGACGGCGTCAAGCCCAAGCTCTACGGTGCGGGAGCCAACGTCCGCGACTGGATCCACGTCGATGACCACAATGACGCGGTGGTCGCGATCATCGAGCAGGGCCGCATGGGCGAGACCTACCTCATCGGCGCCGACGGCGAGCAGAACAACCGCGAGATCATCGCGCTCATCCTCGATCTCATGGGCAAGCCGGCCGACTGGTTCGAGCACGTCAACGATCGTCCGGGGCACGACCTGCGCTACGCCATCGACTCGAGCAAGTTGCGCGCCGAGACCGGCTGGCGCCCGCAGTACCAGGACATCCGCTCCGGGTTGCGTCAGACGATCGACTGGTATGCCGCCAACCGCGACTGGTGGGAGGCTTCCAAGGCCGCGACCGAGGCCGTCTACACCCGCCTCGGGCGCTAGTTTCAGGTCGCTGATCGACGGGAGGCGGGACGGCTGATCGACGGGGAGGTCACGCCTCCGGCGGGAAGGTCGTCGCCGCGTCCTCGTGTTCCAGGCCGCTGAGTTCGAGCAGATCGACGACGAGCATCCGGGTCTGGGCCAGGAGCACCGTGGTGTGGTACTCCCCTGGCGTCAACGCCGCGCAGCGATCGCCGACGGCCTGCAGCGCCGGGCGGGCGAACTCGGCACTGCGGTTCTCCGACCACGCGCGGGCCAGGACGTCGACGGCATCCGCGAGGTCGTCCCAGACCTCCGGAAAGGCCGGCGGAATATCGGCTTGGTGGTAGGCGGCGATGCTGACCCGGCGCACCAGGACGCGGGTGCTGCGCAGCGCCCGATCCAGCGGCTCGACCACCGAGGCCATCGTCCGCACGCTGTGGCCGTCGCTGCGGCGGAAGGGGGACGAGGCGATGACCGACATCCCCTCGTCGGCGGCTGCCTGCAACTCCCGGATGAGCTCGTCGGTCTCCCGCGCCCGGGAGAGCACCTCCGCAGCGCGGTCGACGTCGCCGTCCTGGGCGCTGACGGCGGCATCGCGCAGCAGCACGGCGATCCGGCGGGCAACCCGCGCCGCCTGGTGCCGAGGCCGGCGCAGCGGGGCGCTTGGCACCACTGCGGCGAACATCAACGCCACAGCGCCTCCGATGACGGCATCCCACCAGCGCACGAAGGCCTGCCCGGGGGCCGGGACGAGCACGGTGACGACGATCGACTGCACCGCGGCCTGCATGACCAGCAACAGCCCGGCATCCAGCAGCAGCGCGACAGTCATGGCGGCGAGGACGACGACGCTGATCTGCCAGGCCCCGGTGCCGGCCAGGCCGACGAAGGCGTCCGCGATCGCCACCCCCAAGGCGACCCCGACGGTCACCTCCGCCACCCGGCGCAACCGCTGCTCGTAGGTCATCCCCAGGCAGATCACCGCGACGATCGGCGCGAAGAAGGGCGCCGCATGGCCGAGGAGGTCGTGCGCGATCGCCCAGGCCACTCCGGCCGCGACCGCGCACTGGACGATGTGCCATGCCTTGGACCGCACCCGGTCGATGCGTGTCGCGAGCGAGAGCCGACTGCGCCGCCTGCCGCGTTCGATGAGGTCCTCTACGCGCGGATCCCGGAAGATCGAGGCTGGCGTCATGGTCCCATTGTCCGACGCGCCACCGGTCCCGCGCGGCTCGTCAGGGGTCAGGTGTTCCGATCGGGGGCAGACTGTCGACATGGACGACCTTGTCGCACTCGCCGAACGCATCGCCCGGGCCGCCCACGACGGCCAGACCGACAAGGCCGGTATGCCGTACGCCGAGCACCCCGCCCGGGTCGCCCGCCGCGTCGCTGACGACCCGTATGCCGTCGCGACCGCATGGCTGCACGACGTCCTGGAGGACAGTGCGGTGACGGCCGAGGACCTCCTGGCGCACGGCATACCGGAGCGGGTCGTGGCAGCCGTCCAGTCGCTGACCCGGCGCGCGGACCACACGTCCGCGGATTACTACGCGACCGTCGCAGCCGACCCGCTCGCCCTCCGGGTGAAATACGCCGACCTGGCCGACAACTGCGATCCGGAGCGACTGGCCGTGCTCAAAGCGGCAGACCCGCAGACAGCCGAGCGCCTCCAGGTCAAATACGCCCACGCGACAAGCGAATTGCGTCGCCTCAGTGGTGGAGTCTGAGGGGGGCATCCGCCTGACCTCCGTCACGTGGTGATCACGCGGGTGGCGATCACCACTGCGTCTGGCTCAGCGCTCGCGAGGACGACGGCGCCTCCCCTGCTCGCGTGATCGCCCAAGAGCCGGAGCACCCGCTGTCGGTTGGGGGCATCAAGGTCGTTGGTGGGGTCGTCGGCGATGATGATGTGCGGGTCGAGGCTGAGCGCCCGGGCGATCGAAACCCGTTGTTGCTGGCCGCCGGAGAGTTCTTCGACCAAGTGGTTGCCACAGTCGGCCAGTCCGAGCAGCTCCAGGGCCGACCTGCTGCGTTCCTCGGCCTGAGCTGATGCCGTGCCGACGGCCAGCAGAGGCAGGACCAGGTTCTCGGCTGCCGTCAGGGTCATGGCCAGGGCGTTGCCCTGTGGGATGAACGTCGCGAGTGGTCTGGACTGGTGCCCGGACCCACCCGGCTCTGCGCCGGGTGTGACAGCCACACCTTCGGGAAGATGGTGGCCCGCGAGCGCCCACAGCAGCGATGTCGTGTCGGGCGAGTCGCCCGTGATGAGGACGACGTCGCCCGGGTGAGCGTGCAACTCGGGACCGCTCGAGAGGTGGTAGGCAGCAAGACCGGTTGCCGAGAGCAGCGCCGCGGTCATGTCCCCGCCCCAGGCTGGTTCTCGGGCACGATCAGCCAGCCATCGGGCCGGCGGGAGACGGTGACCTGCGTCCCGGCAGGCATGTGCTCCAGTGCCTCAACAGGGAGAGGCACCGCTCCGTCTCGGGTCACCTGGACGTAGTCGCGGCCTCGGTGTGCTTGTCGGCCCAGGCGACCGTCTCGGATCGTCACCGTCCGGGTCATGGCTGAGGCCAGGTGCGCGTCGTGGGTGACCACGAGAACTGTGGTGCCGGCGCTGTTGACGCGGTGCAAGGCATCGATGACCCGTTCGCGTTCATGCCCGGTGAGTTGGCTGGTGGGCTCGTCCGCCAGGAGCAATCCGGGATTGGTCGCAACACCGACGGCGAGAGCCACCAGTTGCCGTTGGCCGGCGGTCAGCTCCCGCGGGCGGAGCTCGGTCAGGTGGCCGATCTGGAGAGCGACCAACACCTCGTCTGGGTCCTGGAGAGACGCTCCACGTATTCGAGCTGGGTACTGGGCGTGGGCGATGCTGTCCCTGGTGGTCAGGTGGCTCAGCAGGTTCCGGCCCGCGCCCTGTAGCACGATACCCAAAGTAGTGGCTCGGAACGTGTCGAGATCGGCTTCGGACATGGCGGCCAGATCGGTGCCGTTCATTCGGATCGTGCCCGCGCTGGGGGAGAACAACCCGGCACAGAGGGTCAGCAGGGTCGACTTGCCCGAGCCCGACGGCCCGAGCAGGCCGACGAGGTCGCCAGGATCGATGCGCAGGTCGACGCCCGCCAGAGCGGCGACGTCATGGCCTTCGGACCGGTAGATGTGCACCACGCCCCGGACGTCGAGGGCGACACCCCTGACGGTGGGCTTCATCCCAGGTCCCGGGCGTCGACGGCACGGATGTCGCGGGTCTGCAGATGGGCCAGGAGCCAGGCAACACCGGTGAACAGGAGGATCAGCGGCGCGACCAGGGCCACGACCACACCCGGGTGGAAAGTCCAGTCGACCTGGTATGCCGTGGACGGCCGCGCGAAGAGCGGCAGGAGCGGCAGCGCGAGCCAGGAACCCGCGAGGCCGGCCAGCGTACCCAGGAGCACCGCTGCAGCAATGAGACAGAGGTAGCCCGATCGGACGGCTCTCGTCAGCCACCGACGTGGGACGCCAGCCACGGTCAGGGAGGCGTCGTCGTGCCGGCGGCTGCGCCAGTCAGCCGCTACGACGACCGCCATGACGAGCAGTGCCATGAGCACGGCTGCTCCCGCCGTCAGCGGCGCAAGGGAAAGGCTCCACGCCGGCGCCGCCTGTTCGTAGCGGACCCGCAGCTCGTCCGGCGTCTGCGCGTGTGTCACCGTGACTCGCGCCTCTTTCAGGGCGTGGGTGACCTCGTCCAGCCGGTCCGGCTCGGAGAGGAAGATGTCGACTCGTCCTGTCGAAGCGACCAGATTCCCCCGTGCCTGGAGAGTGTTGAGGTTGACGATCGCGACGTTGCTCCCACCGCCAGGTGCATAGGGGATGGTGGCCACGTCGACGAGCCTCATCTCCAGACCATCCAACCCGGCGCCCTGTCTCGGCCCGAGAGTGGGCTCACCCGGCTCGGTGGCCACCAAAGCGGGAATCGCCGCGGAGACGAGAGTGGAGGTCACCGACGCCCCGGTGCGCTCGCTACGGAACCACAGCGTCAGCGCTCCGGACGCGTCCCGTGAGACAGACGTGCCTGTCTGGGACGAGGACGAGGGCCACACACCGGGGGCGGCCAGGTCGGCCTGACCACCATCGGGGCTGGACATCGAGGTCAACCGGATCGTCCCGGACAGGTATCGAGGGTCTGCCACGGTCTGATCCACACCGAGGCCCACGATGGTGCATCCGCTTCTGCACGGCACACCTGCGGTGAGAGTCTGGGCGCCAGTGTCGCCGATCGGCACCGGCCCCAGGGTGACCGTTGCCAACGTCCCTTCGCCGTCCAAGACGCGGGCCGTCAGCACCATGGGCGTCTCCGGCCCGAGGCCAGATGGGTAAGCGTCGACAGCATTGTCGATCTTGACCATGGTGGAGCTGAGTGCCACGGTCACGATCGAGCCCTTGACCCGGGGTGGCTCGACCAAGGGTGCGTTCAGAAGATCGAACGGGAACGCCTCCGGTCGAACGGCCAAGTCAGCCACCTGGGCAAGTTCATCGGGGATGACTGCCATCGTCCGGAGAGCCTGCGGGGAGCCCTGCATCAACCACACGACAGGTGTGCCGATGGGCTTGTCGCCTGTTCGCGGCACCGTTGCCAACGCAGATCGGACGACGGCGATGTCGTGGGCGTCGGTATGAGCGACGACAGCCGCTCCCGTCTCGGTCCTGGCCCGTCTGTCGCGGTTTTCCGCACCGGTGAGTAGGGCAAGTCCAGCGAAGACCGTGAGGGCGGTCGCGACAATCGTGACAGTGACAACTCGACGCAGGAGCGGGCGACGCGCCACGGACAACGCGACCAAGGCACCGACCGGCCGTCCGGCGCGGCGAGCGCGCCCTGCTGCCCAGCTCGCGAGGGGCACCACCAACCATCCGGCCATCAGGCCAACTGCGATCGCCAACAGCGTCGGTGTCACCAGCGACAAGGCGCCCGTGCTGCCCCCGCTCTCGAGAGCGACGACGGCAGAGAGAGCCGCACCGACGACCAGAACATCGATGATCCCCGTTCGCAGAGCGACCTGCCGCACCGCTACGCGACGCAGCAGGCGGTCGATCGGCTCGCGGCTGGCTGATCGGCTCGCAAACCAGGCGGCAACCGCACACACCAGACCCCCCAAGACCCCCAGAGGAAGCGCCGCAATCGGAACCTCCCACGGAACGCCCTGAGGGAGCACCGCCAACGCTCCTGAGCGAGCCACCGCCAGGCCGACTATGATCCCGCAGGGCACCCCGATCCCCACCGGCAGCATCAGTTCGACCCCGGTGACCATTCGAGCCTGGGGTCCCGAATACCCACGCAGCCTGGCCAGGCCGATCTCGGGGCGCCGTTGAGCCGCGGCAGCCCCGGACACGAGTATCACCACGGCGACCGCCAACAGGGCCAACTGGGCGACCAGGAAGAAGACCACCAATCGAGACTGGACCTGGCCGAGTGCGACCTCCTGTCCGACGTCCGGCAGGCCCGAGCGCACAGCGACCTCGGGAGATGCCTGGCGACCGGCAGCTTGGGCTCTCGAGATTCCGTCGGCAATGGCGGGCAGATCGTCCAGTCCGGCCGTTCCTGTGTTCAACGCGAAGGTTGCCGTGAGCCGCGGATTCACCCATCCGCGAGTGGAAGCGCCCGCGCCTGCCGCCGCCGCGCGCTCGAAGGTCGCCACGGAGGTCACGAACGCGTCGGCCCCGACGACGTTCTGCCCCGGCTCCACGACCCCGGACGAACCGGTCAGGAGCACCCAGGGCCAGTGGCTGGCCTGGACATCGACCGCATACACACCAACGACGACCATGGGCGGGTCGAAGTCAGGCGTGATCTCCGACCCTCGGTCTTCGCGGGCGAGGACCGTGCTGCCCGGACTCCACGCATTCGCGGCGGCGTCCGCCTCCGAAACGGCCACCTCGAAGCCGGCGACAGGACATCGGCCGCTGACAAGTGTGAGCCCGACACAGGTGTCCGGTTGGGCCAAGACCGACCCGTGGAGCGCACCCAGGCGACCCCCTTCGACACGGACTCGGCCCGACCACATGTGGCGCGGGGCGCCCAAAAACTCAGTCAACCCGGCGGGCATCACTCGATCGATCACCGCCGCTGAGATGGACCCGCCGAGCTCACCGGATGCCTCGGCGACCACAGTCCTGCTCAACTCGCCACCCGAACGGGTTTGGAACAGGAAAACGCCCTGATCGACGGCCCTCGAGAAGACTGGCGCGAAGACTCCGGACGCCACGACCAACGTACTCAATCCGGCGAGTAAGAGGGCCTGGACCCGCCGCGCGAGCAGCCCCAGCGCGGCCAGTCTCAACACTGGCGAAACCCGAGTGGTCCACAGCATCGGTGACACCTTTCCGGCTCACCGCGACAGGCGAGGTTGGCTCAGTCGGCTGAAGGGCTGGGGAACCAGATCCCGATCTCGCGGGTGGCCGACTCCGGCGAGTCGGACCCATGCACGACGTTCTCGGTCGACCCCATGCCCCAGTCGCGTCCGAGGTCGCCACGGATCGTGCCCGGCAGGGCCTTGGTCGGGTCGGTGGCACCGGCAAGCGAGCGGAAACCGGCGATGCACTGGTCACCCTCGATGACGATGGCCGTCACCTGGCCCGAAGACATGAAGCTCAACAAGCTCTCGTAGAACGGCTTTCCCTCGTGCTCGGCATAGTGCTGGGCAAGCAGGTCGCGGGTGGGTGTGCGGATCTCCAGTGCGACGAGCCGATAGCCCTTCGCTTCGATGCGGCGCAGCACCTCGCCGGTGAGGCCACGCTTGAAACCGTCGGGCTTGACCAGGACCAGGGAGCGCTCAGAGGTCGTCACGGGGCCAGATTATCGGCCTGACCCTCTCGCGCGGCGGCTGCGTCATCGATCCGTTTGCCCTGAACCAGGCACACCACCCAGAGCCCGCCGAAGATGACCCCGACCAGCCCCATCATCGGGACGATGACCATCGAGGCGAAGCAGGCCAGCTGCACCAGCCACCCGAGGGTCACCCCGATCGGGGAGCGCATCAGCCCCGCGGCGACGACGCACCCGACCGCGAAGAGCGACCCCACGACAAGGTATGCCGTCGGCGCACCGGTCTGGTCGGCCTTGGCAATCCCCCAGGCGACGAGCGCACCGAAGAAGACGAGGATCGACTGCGAGGCCAGGACGAGCGCGCACATCCGCCAGGTGAACTTGCCCAGCCGTCCGTAGAAGGTCAGCCCAGTCATGAATCAGTCACTCCCAACAACAGACGGACATCAGCGGCCGTGACGACCGAACCCGTGGCCACGATCCCACCACCGAGGCCGTCGGACTCGGCGATCGTCACAGCTGACTCGATCGCATCCGGCAGCGATGGGACGACGCTCACCCGGTCGGCGCCGAAGATCTCGGCGGCGATGGCGCCGAGCTCGGCCGGATCGGCGCTGCGTGGCGAGGAGTTGCGGGTGACGACCACATGGTCGACGGCCGGCTCGAGTAGATCGAGCATGGCGCCGGCGTCCTTGTCGGCGAAGATCGCCACCACGGCCACGAGGCGGGCGAAGGAGAAGGCGTCGGCCAGCGCCTCACGCAGGGCGGCCATGCCGTGGGGGTTGTGCGCGGCGTCGACGAGGATCGTCGGTGATCGGCGCACGACTTCCAGCCGCCCGGGTGACGTGACGGCAGCCAGTCCGGCGCGGACCGTGTCGGCGTCGAGCCGACGCTCCCCCGCCCCGAGGAACACCTCGACAGCCGCGACCCCCAGGGCTGCATTGTCGCCCTGATGTGGCCCGTGCAAGGGCACGAACAGCTCGTCGTAACGGTCGGCGATCCCACGCAGCGAGACGAGCTGTCCGCCGAGCGCGACCTCGCGCGACGTGATACCGAAATCGAGTCCCGCGGCATAGCGGCGGGCGCCCACCTGCTCGCACCGCTGGTCGATGAGGTCCATGACCTCGGGCACCTGCTCGCCGGTGACGACCGCGGCGCCCGGCTTGATGATGCCGACCTTCTCCGCGGCGATCGACTCGATGTCTGGACCGAGGAAGTGGGTGTGGTCGATATCAACCGGGGTGATGACCGCGACCTCGCCGTCAGCGACATTGGTGGCATCCCAACGGCCACCCATCCCGACCTCGACCACGGCGACATCGACAGGGGCGTCGGCGAACACGGCATACGCGAGCACGACGAGCACCTCGAAGAAGGTGAGCCGCGGTCCACCCGCGGCCTGCGAGGCCGCGTCCTGCAGGGCGATGATCGGGCGCAACTCGTCCCACGTCTCGACGAACACCTCTGCCGCCACGGGATGTCCGTCGACGCAAATCCGCTCGCGCATGGAATGCAGGTGCGGTGAGGTGAATCTGCCGGTGCGCAGCCCGTGTTCGCGCAGCAGCGCCTCGACGATCCGGGTCGTGGAGGTCTTGCCGTTGGTGCCGGTGATGTGCACGACCCGGAAGGCGTCCTGCGGTCGGCCCAGCATGTCGAGCACGGCCGCGACCCGATCCAAAGTGGGCACGATGTCGTGTTCCGGTGCGCGAGAGAGAATCTCGCGCTCGATCTCGGCGATGCGGGCGGCCAGACCGGGATCGGCGGGCGCGGTCACGAGCCCTCCTGGTTCAGCGCTCGCACGACCCAGACAGAGTCGGGTATGCCGTGCCCGTTGTGTTCGCGATGCAGGTCGGTGAACCCGGCAGCGGCGTAGAACCGGGCCGCGCTGTCGTTGCCCTCCAGGTAGGACAACCGGATGTCCGGATGCCCGGCCAGTGCGGCCTGGGCCAGCACGTCCTCGAGCAGCCGCCGACCGATGCCCCTGCCCTGGTGGTCGGGCAGCACGTAGAGCCGGAAGAGCACGAGGTGGCCTGTGAGCAGACCGGTCGAGGCGATGCCGACGACGTGGCCCGGACCCTCGGGCGCCCCGTTCTCGGCGACTGTGGTGCGCCCGGAGTAGACCAACGGAAGGGTTTCCTCGCGGGTCCACCACTTGGCCAGGCCCATCGCCACGTAGTCATCGCCGGCGATCGGCCCATAGGTCGCCGGCCAGGTCGTGCGGCCGACCTCCAGGACAGCGTCGAGGTCGTCGGGCACGGCGCGCCGGATCCTGATGTCGCTCATGTGGTCACCTTCGCGACGGTCACGGCTGCCGTCAGGCCGTCCCCGAGCGTGACCGGAGTCATCGACGCAGCGTCGGCGGGATCGACTCGGACCACTCGCTCGGCCAGCGTGGCCTCGATGATGCGGGCCTCGTGGGCGTCGAGGGCCGCAGCGACCCTGCCCTCGGCCGACACCGAGAGGGTGATGCGGTCGGACACATGCAGGCCGGCGTCCCGCCTGGCCTGCTGCACCGCGCGGATGAGGTCATTGGCGACCCCCTCGGCGGCCAACTCCGGCGTGACGGCAGTGTCGAGGACGACGAACCCACCTCCGGGCAGCAGGGTGACCGCCCGCTCGGCGCCGTCCGCCGCCGCAGCGACGACCGTCTCGACGGCATACTCGCCCTCTTGCAGGGCGATGCCCCCCGAGGTGACCGTGCCGTCGGCAGCGATCGACCAGTCGCCGGTCTTGGCGCCCTTGATCGCGACCTGGACCGCCTTGCCCAGCCGAGGTCCCGCGGCGCGGGCGTTAACCGTCACGCGTTGCGAGACACCGAAATCGGCCTCGCTGGCGGCGGCGAGGTCACGCAGGACGACCTCGCGGACGTTGACCTCGTCGGCGATGATCGCCGAGAAGTCCGAGAGCGTGTGCGGCTCGTCGGCGACGACCGTGAGGCGCGCCAACGGCAACCGGGCCCGTAACCCGCCGGCCTTGCGCAGCCCGAGGGCCGCCGAGCAGACCTCCCGGGCGCGGTCCATCGCGCGGACCAGGGCAGGGTCCGAGGGCAGGGTCGTCGCATCGGGCCAGTCCTGCAGGTGCACCGATCGGCCGCCGGTGAGGCCGCGCCAGATCTCTTCGGTCGTGAGCGGAAGCAGCGGGGCGACGGTGCGGGTGAGCACTTCGAGGGCCGTGAACAGGGTGTCGAAGGCCTGCTGGGTGGACGCCGACATCGCGTTGTCGCTGTCCCAGAAGCGGTCGCGGGACCGGCGGATATACCAGTTCGTCAGCACGTCGAGGAAGGTCCGCATGGTGTCGCAGGCCGCTGCGATCTCGTAGGCATCCAGCTGCGCCTGCATGGTCTCGACGAACTCGCGCACCTTGGCCAGCAGGTAGCGGTCGAGCACGTCGGAGGACGCAGTGGAGGCCGAGGCGGCATACCCCTGCCCCGACCGCGCGGCGTTGGCGTAGAGCGCGAAGAAATACCACGCGTTCCACAGCGGGATCATCACCTGGCGAACCCCGTCGCGGATGCCCTGCTCGGTGACCACGAGGTTGCCGCCCCGCAGGATCGGCGAGGACATGAGGAACCAGCGCATCGCGTCGGCGCCGTCGCGGTTGAACACCTCCGACACGTCGGGGTAGTTGCGCAGCGACTTGCTCATCTTGGCGCCGTCACTGCCCAGGACGATGCCGTGGCTCACGCAGGCCCGGAAGGCCGGCCGGTCGAACAGCGCGGTCGCGAGCACGTGCAGGGTATAGAACCAGCCGCGGGTCTGGCCGATGTATTCGACGATGAAGTCACCCGGGTAGTGATGCTCGAACCAGTCGGCATTCTCGAACGGGTAATGCACCTGGGCAAAGGGCATCGAACCGGAGTCGAACCACACGTCCAGGACGTCCTCGACGCGGCGCATCGTCGACCGCTGCCCTTCCGGACGCGGATCGTCCGGGTTGGGCCGGGTCAGTTCGTCGATGTAAGGCCGGTGCAGGTCCGGCTGGCCCTGCGGGTTGCGCGGCAGCCGGCCGAAGTCGGCCTCCAACTCGGCGAAACTTCCGTAGACGTCAACCCGCGGGTATGCCGGGTCATCGGACTTCCAGATCGGGATCGGGCTGCCCCAGAAGCGATTTCGTGAGATCGACCAGTCGCGGGCGTTGGCCAGCCACTTGCCGAACTGGCCGTCCTTGACGTGCTCGGGGGTCCACTCGATCTGCTGGTTGAGCTCGAGCATGCGGTCCTTGAAGCGCGTCACGGCGACGAACCAGCTGGAGACCGCCATGTAGATGAGTGGCTGACGACAGCGCCAACAGTGCGGATAGGCGTGGTCGTAGGTCTCCCGGCGCACGAGCACCGTGCCCGGCGAGGTCGAGCCCAGGCCCTCGGCGGAGACTTCTCCGGCCTCGGCTCCCCGGCCCTCGGCTCCCCTTGCAGCGTCGTAGCGGGTGCGCGCCCGCAACTGCTCGATGACCAGTGGGTTGCTCTCGAAGACGTGCATCCCCGCGAAATCGGTCACCGGGTGGGTGAATCGGCCATCCGGTCCCACCGGCACGACCGTCTCCACACCGAGCACGTCCAGCGCGGCCTTGTCGTCCTCACCGAAGCCCGGCGACATGTGGACCAGGCCGGTGCCGTCCTCGGTCGTGACGAAGTCGGCGGCCGAGATCTGGTGCGCCCCGGCATACCCCTGGTAGTAGGAGAACGGTGGGGTGTAGTGGCGCCCGACCAACTCGGCACCCTTGTAGCGCGCGACGATCCGCTCGGGGGCATCGGCGCCCAGCTCACGGGCGTAGGCGCCCAGGCGGGCCTCGGCCAGCAGATAGCGGTTGCCGTCGCCGTCCTTGTCGCCATCGACGACGACATAGTCGACATCCGGGTGCACCGCCACACCCATGTTCGACGGCAGGGTCCACGGCGTCGTCGTCCAGATGAGGGCGTGCTCGCCGGTCTCCAGGAGGTAGCCGACGGTGATCGCCGGGTCCTGGCGGTTCTGGTAGACGTCCTCGTCCATGCGCAGCTCGTGATTGGACAGCGGCGTCTGGTCGTTCCAGCAGTAGGGCAGGATCCGGAAACCCTCGTAGGCCAGGCCCTTGTCGTAGAGCTGCTTGAAGGCCCAGATGACCGACTCCATGAACGAGGAGTTCATCGTCTTGTAGTCGTTGTCGAAGTCGACCCAGCGCGCCTGCCGGGTGACGTAGTCCTCCCACTCCTTGGTGTAGGTGAGGACCGACCCACGGCAGGTCTCGTTGAACTCGCCGATGCCCAGGTCGAGGATGTCCTGCTTGGTGGTCATCCCGAGCTGGCGCATCGCCTCCAGCTCGGCGGGCAGGCCGTGGGTGTCCCACCCGAAGCGCCGCTCGACGCGCTTGCCGCGCATCGTCTCGTAGCGAGGCACGATGTCCTTGACATAGCCGGTGAGCAGGTGGCCGTAGTGCGGCAGCCCGTTGGCGAACGGCGGGCCGTCGTAGAAGACGAACTCGTTCGACCCGTCGACGCCGGGTTCACGCGCCTCGACGGAAGCCCGGAAGGTGTCGTCCTGCGCCCAGTAGGCCAGCACGCGTTCCTCGATCGCCGGAAACCGTGGGGTCGGGGGGACGCCCTGGCTCGCCGGGTCGGTGCTCGCCTTGGGGTAGCTCACAGGTGGATCCGTCCTTCGTGCTCGTCGCTCGTATGCCGTGCCACGAGGACGAGGTCCGGTCTCGGGTGTGGTCGAGCGACCACGCCACGGGATCGGGCACCGCGGTACCACCTCGCTTGCGGTATGCCGTCTGCTCGCCCGGGCGGGCGACGGACACGGCATACCGCCGCTCTTGTCCAGGCTGTGACGGGCCCACCCGTCCGGGTCTAGTGGGCGCGGCCCTCGCGCTGGAGCACGTGGGTCACGCTGTTCTTCCGGAGGCTCGCCGGTGATGGCCGGGTCGACGCCGCTCGGGTCAGTCTACGGGAGCCCCGCGACGACGCGACCACAGGAAGGCGATGACCGCCACGCCGACGGTCAGGGCCCCGCTGGCCGCCCAGATGAGGGCGGTCATCGACTCGGTGTGGGCCCGATTGGCCCAGCCCACGTAGATCGGCACCAGCCCGAGCCCCGCGACGAACCCCCAGGACGCCGGCCCCGGTGTGTGGGCGAGAGCGAGTTTGACGGCATACCCGCCGGTGATCAGCGCGATGACCCAGCCGTAACCGAGGATCGTCCAACTGGCCCACATCGAGCCGATGCCGACCAGCGACCACTCGGCGAAGGCCCGCCACGAGGTGACGGGCGGGGCCGTGACGGGCGGGGCCGTAGGCGGAGATATGGCTGGCACCTCCGCTGGAGGTGGGGCCGCGGGCCGCTCGGCCGGGGTCGGCTCGGTCATGCCAGGCCCAGAGCGTGGGCTTCTTCCCACAGTTCCGAGCGCACGCTCGGGTGCGCGGCCTTGTTGATGATCGACCAGCATTGATGCGCCTGGTCGTTGCCGAAGATCTCGGCGATGCCCTGCTCGGTGATGATCGCGCTGTGCTGGAACGAGGTGACCGGCTCCTCGATGAGCGGCACGATCGTCGACACCTGCGCCTTGGGGTGCCACGAACGCAGGGCCATGATCGCCTGACCGCCCGGGGAGTGCAGCGCCCCGACGATGAAGTCGGTCTGGCCACCGAACCCGGAGAAGATGCGGGCGTTGATCCGCGAGGCGTTGGCCTGGCCGAAGAGGTCGACCTGCAGGGCTGTGTTGATGGAGGTCATCTGCGGCTGCATCGCGATGGCAGCCGGGTCGTTGGTCGTCTCGGTGCGCAGCATGAGCACCTGCGGATTCAGGTGCATCCACTCGTAGAGTTCGGCGCTGCCGGCGGCGAAGGACGCGGTGATCTTGCGCTCGGGGTCCATCGCGCCCGCGTCGATGAGGCTCAGCACGCCGTCACTGAACATCTCACTCCAGATGCCCAGCCCCTTGAGCTTGGCCAGGAACGGCAGCGTCGCGTCGGGAACCATGCCGATGCCCAGTTGCAGGGTCGCGCCGTCGTGGACCCGGCTGGAGACGAGTTCGCCGATGACGGCGGCATCGCCGGTCGCGGCCTCGACCTTGGGCCGGCGTGCGCTGGTCGCGATCGGCAGGTCGACCTCGTAGATGGCGTCGAAATCCTCGACGTCGTATTCCGAGTCACCGAAGGTGTAGGGCATCTTGGCGTTGGCCTGGGCGATGACTTTGCCGCCGCGGGCCTTGCATGCCTCGATCGCCCCGACGATGACATTGGCCTCGATGCCCAGCGACACCTTGCCGTTGTGCGGCAGGGAGGTGTGCGCGACGACGGCGTCCGGCAGCAGGGTGCGCGAGAAGAGCAACGGCACCATGGAGAGCCGGGCCGGCACATAGGCCAGCCGCGGGCTCTTGCGCATCCCCGCACCGACGAAGGAGGTCTCGTGGGTGATGCCCTCGCGCATCGGCAGCCCGGCGTGGGCCGCGAGCATGTTGAGGGTGAACTCCGGCAGGGTCCGGTCGATGATCCGCAGCATTTCGAAGGGGATCGCGGCATTGCCGCTGGCGACGATCCGAGGGTTGGGCGGCAGGGCTTCGAGCATGGCGACGATCTCGCCGAGTGTTGCGGACATATCTCAACTATGGCCCACCCCACCGGTCCGCCTCGACCTGACCCGCTGGCAACGGTGAGGCACCTCTCAAGGGTCTCGGGCCCAAGGTCCCGGGTCGGTTGACATCGGTCTATGGTCGGAGGCATGCCAGCACTCCGGCCAGGGCTGTCGTTCGCCGCCGCGATCGTCGCCGACCGAGACATCGCGGTCTCGTATGCCGTGGACTCCTCCTTCCGTCCTCCCGTGCCCGCCGACTTCACCGTCGTGCGCGCTCGGGATGAGGCCGACGTGGTGGCGGTGCTGCAGGAGGCGCAGGCGCACGGCATACCGGTCGTGCCGCAAGGGGCCCGCACCGCCCTGACCGGCGCCTCGTGCGCGGTGGAGGGCGGCATCGTCCTCAACGTCGAAGGCCTCCGCGGCATCGACATCGACCCCGTCGAGGGCCATGCCTGGGTCGGGCCCGGGGTCGTCACCGCCGATCTCAAGGCTGCCGCTGCGCAGGCCGGGCTGTTCTACCCGCCCGACCCGGCCTCGGCGGACACCTCGACCCTCGGCGGCAATGTCGCGACCAACGCCGGCGGGTTGTGCTGCGTGAAGTACGGCGTCACCGCCGATTACGTCAAGGCGCTGGAGGTCGTTCTGCCGGGTGGCGCGACCATGCGCACCGGCAAGCGCACTGCCAAAGGGGTGGCGGGCTACGACCTCACCGGGCTCTTTGTCGGATCGGAGGGCACCCTCGGGGTGGTGACCCGCGCGCGCCTGGCCCTGCTCCAGGCGCCCGAACCCGCCCTCACCGCCCTGGCTACGTTCACCTCGCTGGAGGCCGCCGTCGGCGCGATCCTCGCGCTGCGCGCCGACCCGCACCGTCCCTGCCTGCTGGAGTTCCTCGACCGGGCGTCCATCGCAGCCATCCAGGGGGTCGGCGACTACGGCTTCCCACACGACTGTGCGGCCGCTCTGCTCGTGCAGTCCGACCGGCCGGGACACACCGCCGAGGACGTGCAGCGTTATGCCGTAACCCTCACCACCGCGGGCGCCTCGGAGGTGGCCGTCGCGGACACCCGCAGCGAGGGCGAGCTGCTCATGCAGGGACGCCGGATGCTCAACTACGCCCTGGAACGCAAGGGCAACCGGCTCGCCGAAGACGCCTGCGTGCCGATCGCGCGCCTGGCGGACTTCGTCCACGCCGGGCAGGACATCTCGGAGCGCACCGGCATCGAGATCACCCTGTCGGGGCATGGGGGCGACGGCAACCTGCACCCCTCGCTGTTCTTCGACGAGGAGCCCGACTCCTGGCACCGAGCCGAGGCCGCGCTCGACGAGGTCCTGCGCGCCGCTCTCGAGCTGGGCGGCACCATCACCGGAGAGCACGGGGTGGGCACGCAGAAGCGGCGCCACCTGGCGTGGGAGCTCGGTGCCGAAGAACTCGCCAGGCAGCGAGCCGTCAAGGCGGTCTTCGACCCCCTGGGGATCATGAACCCCGGCAAGGTCTACTGACACAATCCCCCTTATGCAGGAGACCGAGACCCGCGGCGGGTGGCTCAGTCGCGAGGAGTTGCGCGACGCCCGCGACCGCCTTCCGATCCTTTACGTCAACGTCGTCCCCGTGCGGGTCGACGATCGCAGCCAGGTGACCAAGGTCGGGCTGCTGCTGCGGGCCGACGCGGAGGGCCGAATCGCTCGCGAGCTGGTCTCCGGGCGGGTGCTGTATCACGAACGGGTCCGGGATGCCGTGTTGCGCCACGTCGAACGCGATCTCGGCCCGATGGCGCTGCCGCAGGTGCCGCTCTCCCCGCAACCGTTCGCCGTCGCTGAGTACTTCCCCACCCCGGGGGTGACGCCGTTCCACGACCCGCGCCAGCATGCGGTGGCATTGGCCTACATCGTCGTGCTCATGGGCGACTGTGCCCCGACCGGTGATTCGCTGGACCTGGCCTGGCTGACCCCCGCCGAAGCTGCGGCCCTGGCCGCCACCTCGGAGATGTCCGGCGGCCACGGCGTCGTGTTGCGCCAAGCCCTGTCCCACCTGGGCATCCCCGTCTAGGGTGCCCGTCCCTTACCCGGTTTCCCGCTCGGTGGTGGTTCAGTCCGGTGCGGGGAAGTCCAGGCGCATCAGGTCGGATGCCGGTCGAAGCCCAGCCCGGCATACATCGGGCGGGCCATCTCGCTGGGGTTGAGCACCAATCGCACCAGGCCCCCGTCCCGCGCCCAGGCAACCAGGTGCTCGACGAGGAGCCGACCGACGCCCCGCCGGCGATGTTGCGGGTCGACCCAGAGCTGCCCGACGTAGGCCCACCGGGCCTCGGGCGCTCCGGGCCACGGCATCCGCTGATAGACGGTGAGACTGGCCATGCCCACCGCCTGCACCGAGCCGCCGGCCCAGGCCGAGCCGTCGGCGCCGGCCGCTCCCAGCTCGCCCACCCGCTTACTCACCTCAGCGTGGCCTGCCGGGACGGCCAGCCAGGTGCACCGCCGGTCGGCCGTCGCGTCCCACCACTGGCCCAGCCGGGCGCCGAATTCGGCATCGTCCTGCGCTGCCGCTCCGGCACCGCGTTCCAGCGCCCACTCGAAGCGGCACCGCGCGACCTCCGCGAGGTCGACGGTGGACGCGAGCCGCACGGCATACGGGCTGGGCGGTGTGGTCGTCACGGCCGAGACGGCCGCGCGCCGGCGACGGTGAGCGGCAGGAGGGTCCGCCCGGTCGGCCCGATCTCGATGGACGTGCCCAGCTGCGGGCACACGCCGCAGTCGTAGCACGGACTCCACCGGCAGTCGTCGACCTCGTCCTCGGACAGGGCGGCCTGCCAATCGTCCCAGAGCCATTCGCGGTCCAGGCCGGAGTCGATGTGGTCCCACGGCAGCACCTCGGCCTGCTCGCGCTCACGAGTGGTGTACCAGTCGACGGAGACGGGCTGGTCGGCGAACACCTGCTCGGCCGCGGCCATCCACCGCTCGTAGGAGAAGTGCTCGCGCCAGCCGTCGAACCGGCCACCCGCGCGCCAGACCGCTTCGATGACCGGCCCCACCCGCCGGTCCCCACGGGAGAGCAAGCCCTCGACGATGCCCGGCTGGCCGTCGTGGTAGCGGAACCCGATCGAGCTGCCGTAACGACGATCGGCCCGGATCGACTCGCGCAGCCGCAGCAACCGGGCGTCGGTCGCCTCGGCGCCGAGCTGGGCAGCCCACTGGAAGGGGGTGTGCGGCTTGGGAACGAAACCACCGATCGACACGGTGCAGCGGATGTCGCGGCGACCGCTCACCTGACGACCGGTCTCGATGACCCGGGCCGCGAGGGCGGCGATCTGCAGGACGTCCTCGTCGGTCTCAGTGGGAAGTCCACACATGAAGTAGAGCTTCACCTGTCGCCAGCCCGCGCCGTAGGCCGCCGCGACCGTGTCAACAAGGTCTTGCTCGGTGACCATCTTGTTGATCACCCGGCGGATCCGCTCCGACCCACCCTCTGGGGCAAACGTGAGCCCCGAGCGCCGACCGTTGCGGGTCAATTCGTTGGCCAAGTCGATGTTGAACGCGTCGACTCGTGTCGAGGGGAGCGACAGCCCGGTCTCGGTGCCCTCGTAGCGGTCGGCCAGGCCTTTGGTGATCTCGGCGATCTCGCTGTGGTCGGCCGAGGACAACGAGAGCAGACCCACCTCTTCGTAGCCGGTGGCGGCCAGTCCCCGCTCGACCATGAGTCCGATGCCCTCGATGGACCGCTCGCGCACCGGCCGGGTGATCATGCCGGCCTGGCAGAACCGGCACCCGCGGGTGCATCCGCGGAAGATCTCGACCGACATTCGCTCGTGGACCGACTCGGCGAGCGGCACGAGCGGCTGCTTCGGATAGGGCCAGGCATCGAGATCGGTCACCGTGTGCTTGGCGACCCGCCACGGTATGCCGGTCGCTCCGGGCTTCGGGGCGACCCGCTGAATGCGCCCGTCGGGCAGATAGTCGACCTCGTACCACGCAGGGACGTAGGCCACACCGCTGCGAGCGATGCGTAGGAGCAGCTCGGCCCGTCCGCCCGGCCGGCCCTGCGCCTTCCACTCCCCCACCAGATCGGTGAGCGCAAGGACAGCCTGCTCACCATCGCCGACGACCACCGCGTCGACGAAGTCGGCGATCGGCTCGGGGTTGAACGACGAATGCCCACCGGCGACGACGACGGGGTGAGTCTCGTCCCGGTCCGCGGCGTGAAGGGGGATGCCCGCGAGGTCGAGCGCCGTGAGCATGTTGGTATAGCCCAACTCGGTGCTGAACGACACTCCGAACAGGTCGAAGTCCGCCACCGAGCGATGCGCGTCGACGCTGAGCTGCGGCACGCCGGCGGTGCGCATCAGCGCTTCCAGGTCGGGCCACACGGCATACGTGCGCTCGGCAAGCGCGTCGGGGCGCTCGTTGATGACCTCGTACAGGATCATGACGCCCTGGTTGGGGACGCCCACCTCATAGGCGTCGGGATACATCAACGCCCAGCGGACGGTGAGTTCCTGGCCCTGCGGGCCGTGACCTCCGACGTTCCAGTCCTTGACCACCGAGTTGAGCTCGCCGCCGACGTACTGGATGGGCTTCTGGACCCGCTCGAGCAGCGGCTCCAACTCGGCGAAGCGCGTCTGTCCGGGCATCCGGGGAGTCTACCGGCGGATACTGGGCACGTGACCCGGCTCGACGCCGCCTGGGCGGCCTGCCCGCGGACCGTCTTCCTCCCGAGGTCGCAGCTGCGCAGCGCGGCCCGCGACGCGCCGCTGCCGATCGGCCACGGCCAGACCAACTCCCAGCCCTCCACCGTGCGACGGATGCTCGAGGAACTGGATGTGCACCCCGGCCAACGGGTGCTCGACGTCGGGTCGGGCTCGGGTTGGACGACCGCGCTACTGGCGCACCTCGTCGGCCCGAGTGGCAGCGTGCTCGGGCTGGACCGGGTGCCGGCGCTCGTTGCCTCCGGGGCAGCAGCACTGGCACGCATGGGTATGCCGTGGGCGGCCATCGAGGCTGCCGCGCCCGGGGTGCTCGGTGCGCCTCACCTGGCGCCCTTCGATCGCATCCTCGTCTCGGCCATGGCGGCCCAGATACCGGAGGAACTCGTCGATCAGCTCACTCCCGTGGGGATCATGGTGGTGCCGGCCCGTGGGGCGCTGTGGCGAGTGACCCCGGGCGAGCAGCCGCACCGACTGGGCTGGTATCGCTTCGTCCCGCTGGTGCTCGACTGACCTGCCTTGACACACGTCGGCGGCGCACTGCCCGTTCCGGGAGCGCGCCGCCGACCACACGGCATACCTGCTGGGCAGGTCAGTCGTAGAGACCCTCCAACTCGTCCTTGAACTTGTCGGACACGACGCGGCGCTTGAGCTTGAGGCTCGGGGTGAGCTCGCCGTCGTCGACGGTGAGGTCGCGGTCGAGGACGACGAACCGCTTGATCGTCTCCCACCGGTTGAGGTGGGTGTTGAGCTCGTCGATATAGCCCTGCATCGCCTCGCGCATCTCGGCGCTCTGGGTGATCTCGGCGTAGCTCTTGCCGGCCATGCCGTTCGCAGCCCCCCAAGCGGTGGCGGCGTCGGGGTCGATCGTCAGCAGCGCAGTGGCGTAGTTCTTGCCGTCGCCGTAGACCATGGCCTGCGAGATGAGCGGACAGATGAACTTGAGCGTCGACTCGATCTGGGACGGGGCGATGTACTTGCCGCCGGAGGTCTTGAAGAGATCCTTCTTGCGGTCGGTGATCTTGACGAAGCCGAGGTCGTCGATCTCGCCGATGTCTCCGGTGCGGAAGTAGGACTGCTCGTCGAACACCTCGGCCGTGGCGTCGGGTCGGTTGCGGTAGCCGCGCATCACGCCGGGGCCCTTGATGAGGATCTCGCCGTCGTCCGCGATCTTGACGTCGGTGCCAGGCACCGGCCATCCGACAGTGCCATAGCGGTAGCTGCCGTGGATCGGACGGTTGACGCACGTGGCCGCCGACGACTCGGTCAGGCCATAGCCCTCGATGATGAGCAGGCCCACCGACCCGAACCAGCGGGCGATATCGGCGTTGAGCGCCGCCGATCCAGAGATGAAGAAGCGCACGCGCCCGCCGAAGCGTTCACGGATCTTGCTGAGCACCAGCTTGTCGGCGATGGCGTACTGCAGGTTGAGCAGTGCCGAGGGGGCCTTGCCCTCGGACTTGGCCTCCATGACCTGGCGGCCGACGTCGAGGGACCAGTCCATGAGCTTGCGCTTGATGCCGGTCTCGGTCTCCACCATTCCGGACACTCGGGCATAGGCCTTCTCGAAGATCCGGGGGGCCGCACCCATGAAGGTCGGCTTGATGACCGCGAGGTTGTCGACGATCTTGTCGATCTTGCCGTCGACCGCAGTGGCAAAGCCCATCTGCAACGGAAAGGTCAGCAGGATCTTGCCGAAGATGTGGGACAGCGGCAGCCAGAGGAACTGCAGGTCATCGTGGTTGAGCAACTTGATCGAGTCGACCGAGGCGCCTTCGTAGATGATCGCGTCCTGGGTCAGCTCGGCGCCCTTGGGCCGGCCCGTGGTGCCCGAGGTGTAGATGATGACGGCCAGGTGGTCGGGGCCGACCAGGTCGATGCGCTCGTCGACCATCGTGGGCCGGGCCGCGAGGGCCTCGCGACCGATCGCCTCGAGGTCGGCGAGGCTGATCACCCAGTCGTCGCCCTCCTCGTCACCGCTGTGCGCCTCCCCGGAGAAGGTGACGACCTTCATCACCTCGGGGATCTCGCTGCGGTGGGTGCGCAACTTCTCGACCTGACCGTCGTCCTCGGCGAAGACGATCCGGGCCCCGGAGTCGGACAGGATGTAGGCGACGTCCTCGGCGATGGTCGTGGGGTAGACCGTCGTGGTCGCACCGCCCGAGCACATGATCGCGAGGTCGGCCAGCACCCACTCGAAGCGAGTCGTCGAGGCGATCGCGACCCGATCCTCCAGGTGCAAGCCGAGCGACATCAGGCCGGCGGCCATGGCGTAGACGCGCTCCTGGGTCTCCAGCCAGGTCACGCGCTCGAGGTGGCCATTCTTGAAGTATTGCCAAGCCTCTCGATGCCCGGACTTGGCGACGCGGTCACGGAACAACGCTCCGATACTGGGTGCGCGGTTCTCAAGGACGTCGCGGAGAACGACCTCGTCCACTGCGGACTTCATGGCCACGGCGTGGGCTCCTTCTGCCTAACGGGTGTCCCGGGATGATGCCGGGTGAGCTACTTCACAGTAAAGTCCCGGCTCAACCCCGGCGTGAACAGGGTGAGTCCCCCAACCGTATGCTGTGCGGCCGCGTTCCAGTGCTTTCCGGCACACCCATTTACTGGGTCGCTCCACCCCACCGGATAGGGGGCCGCCCGGAAACGGTGGATTCAGGCGGGCCCGAGGCTGGTGCCCCGGGCCGGCGTCGCGCGCAGGATGCGGCGGCAGTCAGACACGTCAAGGTTCATCTGGGCGATGAGCGGCTCGATCCCGTCGAAGCGCAAGGTGGGGCGAAGCCTGGCCACGAAGGAGTAGCGAATCGGCTCGCCGTACAGGTCGAGGTCGGTGCGGTCCAGGACGTAGCCCTCGACCCGGCGATCGACCCCGTCGAAGGTGGGGTTGGTGCCGATCGAGATGGCAGCCGGCAGCACTCGGTCGGGCGCATCGGCCGCCAGCCCCCGCCGCTCCAGCCACCCGGCATACACGCCGTCGGCTGGGATCATCCCCTCGATCCGACCGCCGAGGTTGGCTGTCGGGAAGCCCAGCAGGCGCCCGCGGTGATCGCCATGCACGACCATCCCGTCAACTGCATGCCAACGGCCCAGTTGGGCGGCTGCCTCAGCGACCTCGCCTGCCGCGAGCAGTTCGCGCACTCGGGTCGAGGACCATCGTCCGTCGGTGCCGATGTCCGGCACGACGATGACCTCGAAACCGCGGCTGGCACCGAGTTCGACGAGGGTGTCGACGGTGCCACTGTTGCGCACCCCGAACCTCGTGTCCGCCCCGACGACGACCACGGCGGCCTGCAGCGCCCCGACAAACACACTGTCGACGAATTCCTGCGGTGTTTGAGCAGCGAATTCGCGAGTGAATTCCAGCAACAGCACCGAGTCGATCCCAGCCGCGGAGATGGCTTCGACCCGCTGGTCGGCCGACATCAGCTCTTGGGGGGCTCGCTCCGGGTAGAGCACGGCGATCGGGTGCGGCTGGAAGGTGACGGCAACCGACGTGAGCCCGCGCGACCGCGCCAACTGAGCGACCTGGCCGAGCACGGCCTGATGACCGCGATGGACGCCGTCGAAATTGCCGAGCGTCACGACGCTGGCGCCGATCCTCGTGGGAACCTCGGCGACGCCCTTCCAGAGTTGCACGGAGGACACTCTACGAACCCGCCGGGGCAAACACGACGCGCGTCCGCGGACGCGACCCGCTCTCGTCGAGCACAGCGACCAGAGTGCCGTCCGGCGCCAAGACCGCCACCGACTCCGCACGCTCCGGGCCGAGGGCGATCGACTGACCGAAGGACAGCGCTCGCGCCTCGGCTTCGGTGAGCTCTCGAACCGGCAGCGCCGCGCGGGCCGCCGCCGCGAGCGGGAGCAGCGGCAACCCGGCCCGAGAACCGTTGTCAGCCCGGGCGGCGGCCTCCAGTTCTGGCAGTGGGTGACAAGCCGGTATTCCGTAGCCGCCCACCCGAGTGCGCCGCAGTGCGGTGAGGTGCCCACCGACGCCCAGCGCATGCCCGAGATCGCGGGCCAAGGCCCGCACGTACGTGCCGGAGGAGACGGTGACCTCGATGTCGAGGTCGAAGACGAGTTGCCCCTGAGCGCTCTGGGTTTGACGCAGCGGGCCGACGGTGAAGCATGACACGGTGACCGGCCGGGGCTCCAACACCACGGCTTCCCCGGCCCGAGCGCGCGCGTAGGCCCGCTGACCCGCGACCTTGATGGCGCTCACCGTCGAAGGCACTTGTTCGATGTCGCCGGTCAACGCGGCCACCGCCACCGCGACGGCGTCCTCGGTCACTCCCCGTGGATCGTGATAGGCCAGCAGCTCGCCCTCGGCATCGTCGGTCGAGCGCACCTCGCCCAGCCGCACCGTCGCGACGTAGTCCTTGTCGCAACCGACCAGGAAGGTGAGCAACTTGGTGGCCTTCCCCAGTCCGAGGACGAGCACGCCCGAGGCCATCGGGTCGAGCGTCCCCGCGTGACCGACGCGCCTCGTGCCGGCGAGCCGGCGGACCCGGGCGACGACGTCGTGGCTGGTCCACCCCAAGGGCTTGTCGACGAGCAGCAGGCCATGGGGACCATCGGTGTCAGGCATCGAAGGTCGGTCTCGGTCGGTGCTCAGGCTCGCGGAGACGCCGACGTCGCGCTGCCGCCTGGCTCAGTCTCGGCAGCGGCGTCAGTGTGTTCGGCTTCCACACTGTCGTCGGATTCCTCGGTGGCGTCAGTGTCGTTGGTCTCGTCAGCCGGGCGTCGGTAAGGGTCGGGGTCACCGGCATACCGGGCCGCAGCTGCCGCGGCAGCGATCTGCTCGTCGCGCCGCTTGGTCGCTTCGAGCAGATCCGCCAGGTGCGCCGCGTCTTCGGGAAGGGCGTCGGCGATGAACTCCAGCGAGGGGGTCAGCCGGATGCCCAGCTGCCCCAACGCCGAGCGGATCTTGCCCTTCGCCGACTCCAGTGCGGCCGCCGTGGCGGCGCGCTGGTCGTCGGAGCCGAACACCGTGTAGAAGACCGTCGCATGCTGGAGGTCACCCGTGACCCGGACATCGGTCACGGTGACGAAACCGAGCCGCTCGTCCTTGACTCGGTACTCCAATTGCTCGGCGACGATCGCCTTGATGCGCTCGGCGATCTTCCGAGCGCGAGCCGGATCAGCCACGGGGCTTCTCCCGCATCTCGTACGTCTCGATGGTGTCCTCGAGCTGCAGGTCGTTGAACGAGCCGAGGTTGATACCGCACTCGTAGCCTTCGCGGACCTCGGTGACGTCGTCCTTGAACCGGCGCAGCCCGGCGATCTCGACGTTCTCCCCGATGACCACGCCGCGGCGCAGAATGCGAGCGCGGGCGCCACGACGGATCTCGCCCGAGCGGACGATAGAACCGGCGATGTTGCCGAACTTGCTGGACCGGAAGATCTCCCGGATCTCGGCGCTGCCGACCGACACCTCCTCGAACTCCGGCTTGAGCATGCCCTTGAGGGCCGCCTCGATGTCCTCGATCGCCTGGTAGATCACCGAGTAGTAGCGGATCTCGACACCCTCGCGGTCGGCGACCTCGGCGTTCTGGCCTTCGGCGCGGACGTTGAAGCCCAGGATGATGGCGTTGGAGGCCATCGCCAGGTTGATGTTGTTGAGCGTGATCGCACCGACGCCACGGTCGATGATCCGCAGGTCGACCTCGTCGCCCACGTCGATCTGCAGCAATGCATCTTCCAGCGCCTCGACCGAACCCGACACGTCACCTTTGAGGATGAGGTTGAGGGTCTCGACCTTGCCGGCGGCCAGCGCCTCGTTGAGGTCTTCCAGGCTGATCCGCTTGCGAGCCTTGGCCAGCGCCGCCTGCCGGTCGGCAGCTTCGCGCCGCTCGGCGATCTGACGCGCCGTGCGGTCATCGGGCGCGACGACGAAGCTGTCACCGGCGCGCGGCACCGAGGACAACCCGAGGACCTGGACCGGACGCGACGGTGGCGCTTCGGCGAGCGCGTTGCCGTGCTCGTCGAGCATCGCGCGCACCCGGCCGTGCGCCGAGCCCGCGACGATCGCATCGCCGACGTGCAGCGTGCCCTGCTGCACCAGGACCGTGGCGGTGGCTCCCCGGCCGCGGTCGAGGTTGGCCTCGATAGCCACGCCACGAGCGTCGGTGTCGGGGTTGGCGCGCAGGTCCAGGGCCGCATCGGCGGTCAGCAGCACGGCCTCGAGCAGGCCGTCGATGTTGAGCTTCTCGCGAGCCGAGACGTCGACGAACATTGTGTCGCCGCCGTACTCCTCGGCCACGAGGTTGTATTCGGTGAGCTGCTGGCGGATCTTGGCGGGGTTGGCCCCCTCCTTGTCGATCTTGTTGACCGCCACGACGATCGGCACATCGGCCGCCTGGGCATGGTTGAGCGCCTCGATGGTCTGGGGCATGACCCCGTCATCGGCGGCCACGACGAGAATCGCGATGTCGGTGACCTTGGCACCACGGGCCCGCATGGCCGTAAAGGCCTCGTGACCTGGGGTGTCGATGAAGGTGATGGCCCGGTCGAGGCCCTCGTGCTGGGTGACGATCTGGTAGGCACCGATGTGCTGGGTGATGCCACCGGCCTCGGTCGCGATGACGTTGGCGTGCCGGATCGCGTCGAGCAGCTTGGTCTTGCCGTGGTCCACGTGGCCCATGACGGTGACGACCGGCGGGCGCTCGGCCAGGTGCTCCTCGTCGTCCTCGACGGCATCGAGGTCGATGTTGAAGGCCGCGAAGAGTTCCTTCTCCTCGTCTTCCGGAGACACGACCTCGACGACATAGCCGAGCTCGGCACCGAGCAACTTGAAGGTGTCCTCGTCGAGCGATTGCGTCGCTGTGGCCATCTCACCCAGGTGGAACAGCACGGTGACCAGCGAGGCCGGGTTGGCGTTGATCTTGTCGGCGAAGTCGGTCAAGGACGATCCGCGCCGGACCCGGACGATGCTCGTGCCGTCACCGCGGGGGACGCTGACGCCACCGATCGTCGGGGCCTGCATCTGCTCGAACTCTTGGCGCTTGGCCCGCTTGGACTTGCGGCCACGCACCGGGCGACCGCCGCCGCGCCCGAAGGCACCCTGGGTGCCGCCACGGCCAGGTGCACCGGGACGACCGCCGAAGCCACCGCCTCCACCGGCCCCACCGGGAGCGCCGCCCCCACCGGGACGACCACCGAAGCCACCGCCACCAGCGCCGCCGGGGCGACCGGGGCCGCCGGGGCGCGCGCCCCCGGGAGCGGGGCGAGCACCAGGCCGGGCCACCGAGGCACGGTCGGGCATCATCCCGGGGTTGGGACGCGGACCGCCGGGACGCGGACCGCCGGGGCCTGCGGCCGCCGGGCGAGGGCCACCGGGACCGGCCGCGGCGGGACGACCCTGGGGCCGCGGCATACCTTGGTTGGGGGCGAAGGGGTTGTTGCCCGGACGCGCCGGTCCGCCCTCGCGCGGCGGACGGCCCATGCCCTGGCTCGGGGCGAACGGGTTGTTTCCCGGGCGCGGAGCGCCAGGGCGAGGAGCTGGCGGCCGAGGACCGGGGACGGGGCCGGCCGGTGCTGTTGGGGCGGACGACGCAGCCGGTGCCAAAGGCACGGCCGGAGTGGCCGGAGCAGGCCGCGGGGCCGTCCCGGCTGGAGCGGAAGCGGCGGCAGGTGCCGCAGCAGCCGGTGCGGCCGGTGCGGCCGACCCTGCGGTGGGCGCAGCCGGAGCCGTCGGCGTGAATGGTGACGACGAGGCCGGGGCAGGCGAGGCAACCGGAGCCTTCGAGACGGGCGCACCGGGAGCCGGAGTCGCAGGGGCGGCCTTGGCCGGGGCTGCCACCGGT
>JBGAQV010000119.1:0-8780 GCA_044220505.1 Dermatophilaceae bacterium | reverse complement strand
CGAGTCAGGCGAGCCGCGCGGCGCGCGCTGTTGCCACGGCATACCGGCGCTGCTTTGATCAGCGCGTGGATCTCTCGCTCCTGGAACACCAGCCGACGCTGGTGGGCGCAGTGGTGCGCCTGGAGCCGATCGGGGTCGAGCATCTCGACGCGCTGTGGCCGCTCTTCGCCGACCCCGAGAGCCGCACCGCCACCGGACCGATAGCGGAGTTCACCCGGGAGCAGGTGCGGGCCGGGCTGTTGCGGGCTCGAGAGCGACTCGACCGGGCTGACTGGGCGGTCGTGCGGATCGCCGACGGGCGGGCGGTCGGTGAGGTGGTGCTCTTCGAACTCGACGAGGACCACGACGCGATGACCTTTCGGATCGCCCTGGTCGGCCCGGAGGTCTTCGACCACGGATACGGCACCGAAGCCACTCGGCTGGTGCGCGATTTCGCCTTCGGGCCGCTCGGCCTGCATCGGCTCAGCCTGGAAGTTGTTGCCGACAACGAGCGCGCCATCCGGGTCTACGACAAGGCGGGTTTCGTGCTCGAAGGGCGCCGCCGCGAGGTGCAGCGGGTGGCGGGGCTTTGGCGTGACACCCTCGAGATGGGGATGCTGGCGACCGACCCGCGGCCCTGAGTCAGGCGTCGCCGGTGGGTTGCGCGCGCCGCCGGGAAGCCACCCGGCGACCGCGCGACCAGGCCGCCCCGGGGCTGGCGGCAGTCGCGCGGATGGCACGGCGCAACGACTCGACCCCGACCCGCAGCCGACCGACCTCGACGATCCGCCAGCCGCCGGCCACGGCCGCGTGCCGCAGCTCGTGGTCCGGGTTGACCGCCACCGGATGCCCGACGGTGCGGAACATCGGCGCATCGCTGATCGAGTCGGAGTAGGCGAAGCATTGGGCGAGGTCATACCCGTGGTCGGTCGCCAGATCGGCGAGCACCTCGGCCTTGCCCTCCTTGTAGCAGAACGGCCCCGACAGGGTGCCGTCGTAGCGACCCTCGGCGTCCCGCCCGGCCGTCGTGCCCCGGCCGTAGTCCATCCCTGCCGCCACCGCGAAACGCTGGACGATCTCGGTGGGGGAGGCCGACACGAGGACGAGATCGTGGCCGGCCGCACGGTGCTCGTCGAGGATCGCTCGCATCGTCGGGGTGATCGTGGCGACGAGATCGTCGAGGAAGCCATCTGCCAGCGACTCGACGTCGCTGGCCGGGTGACCCTTGACCCCGCGCAGAATCCGGTCACGGACCTTGGCCGAGCTGTCGTCGCTGGCTCCCCGGAGCATGAACGAGACATTGCGGGCCAGGTCGAGGGCCAGCTCGCGCTTGCTCACTAGCCCGGCCCGGAAGGCGGCCTTGGCCAGGGGAATGTTGGCCGACCCCGGAATGAGCGTGCCGTCGAGGTCGAAGAATGCGGCGATGCGCCGTGGTGGCGCGGGCGTCTCGGCCATGGCGGGTCTCCCGGGGGACTGGGGCGTGAACCAGGACCCTCATCGTAGGGGCGAGTTCTCCGGTGTGCAGTCCCCGGACGCCAGCAGTTTCACCGCCGAGACCCTGCGGTGGTCGTGGCACCGGCCGCTGCGGCAACCCCACGTAGGATCACCGGCGTGCCCGTCTACCTCGACCACGCTGCGACGACACCGGTCTTTCCGCACGTCGCTGCCGCCATGGTCGAGCAAGCAACCCGGGTCGGCAATGCGTCCTCGCTGCACACCGCAGGTCGGGCCGCCCGACGGGTTGTGGAGGAGTCCCGCGAACGACTGGCTGCGGCGATCGGTGCTCGTCCGTCGGAGATCGTCTTCACCTCGGGCGGAACGGAATCGGACAATCTGGCGATCAGTGGGGTGCTCCGAGCCCGGCGTGATGCCGACCCGCGCCGCACCCGGCTGGTGGTGTCGGCGATCGAACACCACGCCGTCCTCGACTGCGTTACTGTGCTGGAGACTCGTGAGGGGGTCCAGGTCACCTGGTTGCCTTCCGACGACGAGGGGGTCGTGCATCCGGAGGTACTAGCCCGGGCCTTGGCCGCCGACCCCGAGTCCGTCGCGCTGGTCAGCGTGATGTGGGCCAACAACGAGGTCGGCACCGTGCAGGACATCGCGGCGCTGGCCGCGGTGGCGCACGAGCACGGCATACCGATGCACACGGATGCCGTCCAAGCGGTGGGTCACCTGCCGGTCGACGTCGCCGCCGCGGGGGTCGAACTGCTCACCCTCGGCGGGCACAAGGTCGGCGGCCCGGTCGGCACCGGCGCGCTGGTCGTCAAACGCGATGTCGCGGTCGTGCCGCTGGTCTATGGCGGAGGGCAGGAGCGCCAGATCCGCAGCGGCACACTCGACACGGTCGGAATCCTCGGGCTGTCGTTGGCCGTGGAGTATGCCGTACAGACGCGCGAGCGGGAGACGGCTCGACTGGTGGAGCTGAGGGATGCGCTGCTGCAGGGAGCCCTGGACCTGGACCTCGGCATCCGCGTCGGGGGCAGGTGGACTCCTGGCGACGGTGCGGGCCGGCTGGCCGGAAATGCGCACCTCATCGTGCCGGGGTGCGAGGGCGATTCGCTGCTCTACTTGCTCGATGCCGCGGGGATCGAGTGCTCGACCGGTTCCGCCTGCCAAGCCGGCGTGCCACAACCCAGCCATGTGCTGCTAGCCATGGCTCTGACCGAACGGGATGCCCGCGGGGCTCTCCGAGCGACCCTCGGGCACACCTCCACGGCGGCCGACGTCGAGGCCTTCCTCGCTGCCCTGCCGGCCGCCGTCGACCGGGCCCGGCGGGCCGCCGGAACTTCTCGGGGGTCGGCCTGATGCGAGTCGTTGCCGCGATGAGCGGTGGCGTCGACTCGGCGGTGTCTGCAGCGCGGATGGTCGACGCCGGCCATGAGGTGGTGGGCGTTCACCTGGCGCTGTCTCAACAGGCCAGCGTGTTGCGGGAGAGCGCCCGAGGCTGCTGCACCCTGGAGGACTCCGCCGACGCCCGCCGGGTCGCCGACCGGCTCGGGATTCCCTTCTACGTGTGGGACCTCGCCGAGCGGTTCCGCGTCGAGGTCGTCGAGGACTTTGTCGCGGAGTATGCCCGAGGGCACACGCCCAACCCGTGCCTGCGCTGCAATGAGCGGATCAAGTTCCACGCGCTGCTGGACAAGGCAGTGGCCCTTGGCTTCGACGCGGTCGCGACCGGCCATTACGCCCGAATCGTCACCGTGGGCGACCCTGGCAAGCGCGAGTTGCATCGCGCCGTCGACATGGCCAAGGACCAGTCCTATGTGCTCGGCGTGCTCGACGAGCAGCAGTTGGCCCGGGCGTTCTTCCCACTGGGCGATTCGACCAAGGCACAGGTGCGCCAGGAGGCGGCCGTGCGGGGCTTCGCGGTCGCGAAGAAGCCCGACTCTCACGACATCTGCTTCATCGCCGACGGCGACACCCGCGGCTGGCTCACCCGACGCCTGGGAGCCCAGCCCGGCGTGATCCTCGACGAACAGGGCGAGGTCGTCGGAGAGCACGGCGGTGCCTACGCCTTCACCGTCGGACAGCGCAAGGGCCTACGCCTGCCTCGCCCGGCGCCGGACGGGCAGCCCCGCTACGTGCGTGAGGTCGACGTCGAGCGCAATGTTGTCGTCGTCGCTCCGGCCGAGCTGCTCGGCGTTCGGCGCCTGGACGGCGAGCACGTGCGCTGGTGCGGTGACGCGCCGACCGGCCCGACCCGGCTGGGAGCGCAGGTCCGCGCCCATGGCGCAGAGCTGCCGGCGACGGCATACCCGGGTGTCGGCCCGGCCGGGAGCCCGACCCTGGACGTGGTCCTCGACCAGCCGCTGCGCGGGGTCGCTCCCGGGCAGAGCGTCGTGCTCTATGACGGCACTCGAGTGGTCGGGTCGGCGACCATCCGTGCGACCCATCCCCGTTAGGCTGTCCGAGTGGTCGACGTCAGCGGGATCGGCTCCTGGCCGGGGACCGACGTGCGGGAAGCCCTCACCGTGGTGCGAGACCTGCTCGTGCCCCTGGACGGGGCCGACGGTGTGCGCGGCGTGCCCTACCTCACCGAGCTGCCTGAGCGCGGTCCGGGCGCCGATCTCATCGGGCGCACGGCCGGGCTGCTCGTCGACCTCGCTGTCGACCTCCAATCGGCGGGCTGGCGTCTGGTCGACCGTCCGGGACGCGACGCGGCTCGCACCGGCGCGCTGTGGCGCGAAGACCTCGACACGCTGGCCGAGACGTTCGATGGGTATGCGGGGCCGCTCAAGGTTGCTGTCGCAGGTCCCTACACCCTGGCGGCCTCGCTCTGGCTGACCCGCGGGGACCGCTGCATCGTCGACCCGGGCGCCGTCCGCGATGTCGCCGAGTCGCTCGGTGAGGGAGTGCGGGGCCTGCTCGCGACGGTCGGTCGGGCGGTGCCCGGAGCGGCTGTCACGCTGCAGCTGGACGAGCCCTCCCTCCCCGCAGTGCTCTCCGGTGCCCTCCCCACGGCCTCCGGTTACGGTCGTCTCCCGGCGATCGATCCCGCCGACGCGGTCCCGGTGCTCGCCGGGGTGCTCGCCGCGGCAGGGGGGCGTCCCACCGCCGTGCACTGCTGCGCGGCATACCCTCCGTTGCCCGTGCTGCGGCGGTCCGGGCCGAGTGCGCTGTCGGTAGACACCGCGCTGCTCACACCGCGCGGCTGGGAGGGAATCGCCGTGGCGGTCGAGGAAGGGCGGCAATTCGTCGCCGGGTGTGTCCCGACCACGAGCGAGCCTGGCAGCGCCGCAACCATCGCCGCCGGGGTGGCTCGGTCGTGGTCGGACCTCGGTATGCCGTCCGCTCGCCTGGGTGACCTCGCGGTCACCCCCAGCTGCGGGCTCAGTGGCCTGTCACCGGCGCAGGCTGTGGCACGGCAGCGGCTGGCCGTGGACGTGGCCCGGCGCCTGGCCGATCGGCCATCGGCCTGAGCCGTCCGAATCGGCTCAGGAGGTCGCGGTCGCCTTGGCGGTGGTGGCGGGCGCCGCGGACGGCGCGGCCGTCGACTTGGCGGGCGCGAGCGCCGAGAAGCTCTTGAACTCCTCGAACGAGATATTCCAGTCGGTCCACCCGTTGCCGCGCTCCAGTCCGCGGTTGGTGCCGCTGACAACGAGCGGGTCGCCGATCTTGGCTTGGTTGTAGAGCCACTGCGCATTCGACGTGCTCATGCCGATGCAGCCGTGGCTGACATTGGCCCGTCCCTGGCTACCGACCGACCACGGTGCGGCATGGACGAACTCGCCGGACCAGGTCTCACGCAGGGCGTACTTGACGTCCGGGATCGAGTAATACTCTGGGTCGCTCTTGTCCAGGCCGACGGTCGTGGCGTCCATCTTGACCTCGGCGAACTTCTCCATGATGACCTTGGTGCCACTTCGGGTCACCCAGCCGGCCTTCCCACCGGTGATGGGGATGGTCCGTGCGACCTGCCCGCCGACCTCGACGGTCATCTGGTGTTTGGCCAGGTCGGCCCTCATGATCGTGGCCGAGCCGACGGTGAAGCCACCAGTGATCGACTTCTGGCCGTAGGTGCCGTTGCCTGCGGCCACCCCGTTGATGTCGACCTTGACCGAGACCTTGGTGCCGGGGGTCCAGTACGTCTCCGGACGCCAGTGCGCCTCGCTGCTGCCATACCACGCCCATGACCCGGTCTGCGCGGGCTCCGAGGTCACCGACATCTTCTTCTCGAAGGCGGCCTTGTCCGAGACCGGGACGTCGAAGCGGATGATGACCGGCATGGCCACGCCGACGGTGGCGCCGTTGGCCGTCATGCTCGGGAAAATCTCCTGCTTCTTGGACAGCTTCTGCGTCGTGAAGGCACTCTGGCGGGTCGTCTCCTGGCCGTCGGCGTTGCGACCCACCATCTTCAACGAATACGTCATGCCGGGCTCGAGCAGCGACTGGGCCGTCCACGTCGAGCCATCGGGAGCCAGCGAGCCCTCCACCTGCACGGCGCCCGCCTTCGGGTCCTGGTAGGACATCTCCACGTTTGTCACCGTGCCACCCTTGGCGGCGACGCTGACGACGGTGTCGACGGCCACCGGGTTGGCGTCGGTCACGTTCGGGGTCAACTCGACCTCGGCGGCGGGGGCCGAGGTGTTGGCCGCTGCGCCAGGAGTCGAGGCGCCGCCGGTCGTCGGGGAGGTCGCCGTCGCCGGGGCATTCGTGCATCCGGCGAGCGCCAGGGCCGCCACTGCCGTGAGGGCAGCGGCATACCGCAGCGATCGATTGGTGGTCGCGAGGTGAGTGCGCACGAAGCATCCCCTGGGTAGGCTGCCCGACTTGGGCACGGTCGGAAGCACTAGTGTCCGATGGGAAGGGGCAACGGGGCAAGTCAGCTACCTGAGATCACGGCCGGGGGATCGCGGCGGTGCGGCAGGATGAGCCCGTGGCGAGTCTTCCCCCAGCACCTTCCGAACCTCCTGGAGAGGTCCGGCACGAGTGGACCCGGTTGGCCGAGGAGATCACCGGTCATCAGTTCGCCTATTACGTCCAGGACGCTCCGACGGTCAGCGATGGCGAATACGACGCCCTGCTGCGGCGGCTGCAGGACTTGGAGACGGCATACCCGAGCTTGCGGACCCCCGACAGTCCCACCCAGGTGGTCGGCGGGGCGGGTTTTGCCACCGAGTTCCGGGCGGTCGACCATCTC
This sequence comes from Dermatophilaceae bacterium, assembly GCA_044220505.1. Taxonomy (GTDB): domain Bacteria; phylum Actinomycetota; class Actinomycetes; order Actinomycetales; family Dermatophilaceae; genus Phosphoribacter. The sequence continues at coordinate 2,158 of JBGAQV010000119.1, read as the reverse complement.
GAACGGATGATGAGCCTGGACAACGCCTTTTCGCCGGAGGAGCTGGCGGCGTGGGCCGCGCGAGTCGAGCGAGGCGCCGGGGAGGTGCCCTTCCACTACTTGCTCGAGCTCAAGATCGATGGCCTGGCCGTCAACCTGCTCTACGAACAGGGCCGGCTGGTGCGGGCCTTGACACGCGGCGACGGACGCACCGGCGAGGACGTCACGCTCAACGTGCGCTCCATCGCCGGGGTGCCGAGCCGGCTGGTCGGCGATGACGTGCCTGAGCTTGTCGAGGTGCGGGGGGAGGTCTTCTTCCCGGTGGCGACCTTCGAGGAGCTCAACGCCGGGCTTGTCTCGGCCGGTCGTGCGCCCTTCGCCAACCCGCGCAATGCCGCGGCGGGCTCACTGCGACAGAAGGACCCCCGGGTCACGGCCGGCCGGCCGCTGCGGCTGCTCGTCCATGGGATCGGGGCGCGGCGCGGCTTCGAGGTCTCCCGGCAAAGCCAGGGGTATGCCGTGCTCGCGGCTTGGGGGCTGCCCACCTCACCTGCCTTGCGGGTGGTGTCGACCCTCGCCGAGGTGACGGCCTATGTCGAGCAATATGCCGGTCATCGGCACGACATGGAGCACGAGATCGACGGGGTCGTCGTCAAGGTCGACGAAGTGGCGCTGCAACGTCAGCTCGGGTCGACGTCACGGGCGCCGCGGTGGGCGATCGCCTACAAATACCCGCCCGAGGAGGTCAACACCACGCTGCTGGACATCCGGGTCAATGTGGGCCGCACCGGACGGGTGACCCCCTATGGGGTGATGACACCGGTCGTGGTCAGTGGGTCGACCGTCGAGAACGCCACCCTGCACAACGCCTGGGAGGTGGCCCGGAAGGGACTGCTCATCGGCGACACCGTGGTGCTGCGCAAGGCCGGAGATGTCATCCCCGAGATCGTCGGGCCGGTGGTCGCCCTGCGGGACGGCAGCGAGCGCGAGTTCGTCATGCCGACGCACTGCCCGTCCTGCGGGTCGGTGCTTGGGCCGGCGAAGGAGGGCGACAAGGACATCCGGTGCCCCAACACCCGATCCTGCCCCGCGCAGCTGAGGGAGCGGTTGTTCGGGCTGGCCTCCCGGGGCGCCCTCGACATCGAGGCGCTCGGCTGGGAGGGCGCGGGGGCATTGCTCGATTCTGCGGTCATGACCGATGAGGGCGATCTCTTTGCGCTGACTCGGGACAACCTGATTCAGGTGCCGCTCTTCACTCGCGCGGCAAAGCCCGGTGACGATGCGGCCCAGGTGCGGGCCGGCCGGGTGCTGTCCGCCAACGGTCAGCGGCTGCTCGTGGAGTTGGAGAAGGCCAAGGTTCAGCCGTTGTGGCGGGTGCTCGTCGGGCTGTCGATCCGTCACGTGGGCCCCACGGCTGCCCGGGCCTTGGCCACCCACTTCGGGTCGATGGAGCGGATTCAGGCTGCGGGTGCAGACGAGCTGGCCACGGTCGACGGGGTCGGCGGCGTCATTGCGGCATCCGTGCGCGAGTGGTTCGACGACCCGCAATCCCAGTGGCATGGCGACATCGTGCGTCGTTGGGCGCAGGCGGGCGTGCGCATGGTCGACCCGGTCGATGCCGCCGTCGAGCGGACCCTCGACGGTCGCACGGTCGTGGTGACCGGGTCATTGGAGGGTTTCACCCGCGACGGGGCCAAGGAGGCGATCATCGCGCGCGGCGGCAAGGCGGCCGGCTCGGTCTCCAAGAACACCGACTGGGTGGTCGCCGGGCCCGGTGCGGGCTCCAAAGAGGCCAAGGCCCGTGAGTTGGGGTTGCCGATCCTCGACGAAGCCGCCTTCGTGCGCCTGCTCGCGACCGGGTCGCCAGACTTGGGCTGACCGGGGTCGAGCGAGTCGGGTGGCTCGGGCGCGGGGATGGGAATGCTCCCGCGCGTCCTCTAGGCCGTGGGGCCGGTGGAGAGAGACCGGCATCCCGTCGAGGGTCCCGTAGAGACCGTTGCGCGGCGGGCAGTCGCCCGCCACTGGCGGGGAGGCGCTCTGACCGACAGAAGTTATCGCATCTTCCAAGGACTCGCGATCAACTGGCGATGTAGCCATCCTCGGGCCATTCAGTGGTCTGTCAACGGCCAAGCTGAGGTCCCCGCTGGTGGCCAAGTGGAAGTCCCCACTCTCTGCGGGT
>JBGAQV010000118.1:0-8784 GCA_044220505.1 Dermatophilaceae bacterium | reverse complement strand
CAGCCGACCCGCGCGCAGGCGACCCACCCCGCGACACCGCGCCACACGGCATACCGCCGCCTGGCTGCGAGTCCAACAGAGTGGTTGTCATAGCACGAGTGTACTACGACAGGTGTTCGAGCGCAAGCGCAACGGATCAGCGAGAACAACGCATAACAAGAGTGACAGGTGCGCCTGAAGGTGCCCCTGTGACGGGTCCGTCAGTCCGCCGGCTCTTCGGCCCCGCTCAACTTGGCCAACCGGGTGAGCAGCGCCTCCTGTCGATGCGCGTTGCTCGGCAGGGCGGCATACCGCTCGCCGTAACGCGCCAGGAGGTCGTCGTCGAGTCGCCGCACCGCGCCGGCGGGGTAGCGATAGGCCATCCGCTCGGTGACCGCCGCGCTGTCGACCGGCCGCAACACCTCGCTCAACTCGTCGAGCGACCCGATGCCCAGCTCGAGCAGCAGACCGCTGACCCATTCGTAGTGATCCTTGCGCGACCAGCCGGCGCTGGCATAGCGCCCGGCAAGGAAGGTCGCGAGTTCCTGCGCGCCGATCCGGGGGTCGTCGTCGTCATCGTGGACGTCCTCGTCACCCATGCCCTGCTGCAGCCGGTCGCGGATCGTCGAGAACTCGCGATCGGCCAGCTCCAGCAGCCCGGCCGCGAGCGTGAACCGCCGCTCCAGGTCGGGCACATGCTCGGGCGGGATGGTCCCCTTGTAGCGAATGTCGTGCTCGAACTCGGCCCACGCGTGCTGCAGCACCGTGCGCAACTGCACCGACGCACAGCGGTCGGCTCGATAGACCGGCGGGTATGCCGTCCGGCCGGCTTCCCCGGGAAGCGTCGGGTCGCGAGGACGGTCCGCCTCAGCGCTGGTCGACTCAACCTCGGCGCCGGGGTCTTGCGGATCGAGTGAGACGAGGATGTGCCGGCTGGCGTAACCGAACCGACCTGCCCGGGCAGTCTCCAAACCCATGTCGCGATCGGCGAGCACGATGAAGGAGTCGGCGAGCAACTCGGCGACCGCATCGACGTCACTCTGCACATAGGTGACGACCCGCACTCCGACCTGGTCAGTGATGTCGACGAGGGGGTCGGGGTCGAGCTGGGCCTGACCGTCACGCAAGTCGACCGCGCGGATCGCCTCCAGCCCGCTGTCGAGCAACCGCTGGGCCTTGGCGGCGAACGACGGGACGGACTTGGCGCGTCCGGTGACCGCGAGGTAGTTGATGCCGGCCTCGTCGAGGATCGCGCGGATCAGGCTGACGAATGAGTCGGCGACCGGACCGAGGGCGGGCTGCGCCACGGCATACCGGGCGACGGCGTCATCGAGTGAAACGGGACTCACCCGCACACTTTGCCAGACGAGAGGGCCGGGCAGGCGCTCAGGCCAGCAGGATCAGCGACCGGGCCGGCCCCGAAAAGGACCGTCAGAAGACGCGCGCGGTGTCGGGGAATGCGATGGGGTGCAGGCGGCGCGGGCAATTGCGTTGCTGCCAGTCCCATTCCGTGACCACATCGCCACCGGAATGGTCGATCGCTCGCAGAGCGTAGGCCGCAGCGTGCGGTGCATGGCCGACGACATGCGCGACGCCGAGAGCCTGACCGGCCGCGCGGGCGGCGGCGACGGCGGCGGGGTCGGTGGCCTCACGGGCCGCAGCATGGGCCGGGAAGGCGAACGACCGGGCGTCGATCATCGAGATCTCGCCGCGCAACCAGGCTCGGCCGATGTCGACTGCTCGGCGGGGGCGGAAGTCGCCCGGGCGGTGTGCCTCGAAGATCGGCAGCACCCGCTCGGCACAGTCGAGCGCCCACGCGGTGATGCGGTAGTGGTCTTTGCCGTAGCGAGCAACTGCCGAAGGTCCCATGAACGCCGTCCTTCCTGCTGGTGGGAGAACCCCCGGGACGGTGTCGCCGGCCCGTGGGAGCAAGAGTTTGTTCAGGGTAGCCGAACCTTACTGCGAAATGTGGACTGAGTGTCCACCAAATGAACCCTGGGATCCATACCAGCGCAGGCACATTCACGCCGCGCACAACAACGGCCCGCGACTGAGACAGTCCCTCGACAACTCAGCTCGTGACGTCCTTGCCCGCGAACCGGGCCCACGCGAGAGTCCAGAACACCACGGCATACAGGGCGAAAAGTCGCACTCCGGCCAGCGGGGCGTCCCAGGCGATGGGATCGCGCACGAAGTCTTCAAAGGCCATCCAGTGGTTGACCAGCAGCCAGGGATGCAGCCAGGACAACTGCGGCACGCCGACGAGGATCCACGACACGATGGTGACGATCATGACCGCGACGGCGGCGCCGATGGGTTGTTCGGTGAGCGTCGAGATGAACAGCCCGACCGCCGCGAGCGCCGAGAGACCGGCCGTGAGGTAGAGGCACACGAGCACCAGCCGGCCGATCGCCTCGGCCGCGCCCAGCGTCGTGCCGGACAGCGTTGGCATCGGCCCGAATCCGAACAGCGCGATGCCGACGATCGCCCCCGGAATGGCGACGACGAGCACCCCCCAGAGGGCGCCCGCGCAGAGCGAGGCGAACTTCACCGCGAGCAGTCGGGTGCGGCTGACCGGCACCGTGAGCAGATAGCGCAAGGTGCCGAGGTTGGCCTCGCCCGCGATCGAATCGCCGCTGAGCATCGCGATGGCCAGCGGCAGGAACATCGTCATCTCGACCAAGAACGCGGCAATCGGCACGAACAGCCCGTTGCTCGTCATCGAGCTCATCAGGTCGCCGCCGCGGTGCCGATCCGACGTGGTCAGCTTGGTCGCGACCGCCATGATGATCGGCATCGCGGCGAGCACGAGCAACCCCATCTGGTTGCGGCGACGTCCGCCGATGAGCGCCATCTCGGAGCGAAACAGCCTGGTGGAGAACGGCTTCGGCCGGTATGCCGGCTCCGACTCCGACTCCGGCTCCGGCCTCTGCCGCACGCCTTCAGCCACTGACATCGAAACCCTCTCCGGTCAACGCGACGAACAAGTCCTCCAGGCTGGCCGAGGTCACCGTGAAGCCCGCGACCGGCACGCCCGCACCCACCAGGGCCGCGACGATCGCCTCGGGCGCAACCCCGCCCGGTATGCCGTGCGCCTCCCCCGGTCGGCTGGTCACTTCCGCCAGTCCGAGGCCGCGCAGCACGGTGGCCGCAGCGTCGGGCTGGGAGGTGAGCACCCGGCTTACCGGGCGGCTCTTGCCCCGGATCTCGGCGACCGTGCCTTGGGCGACCAACTCGCCCTCGCGCATGACGCCGAGGTGGGTGCACATCTGCTCGACCTCGGAGAGCAGGTGGCTGGAGACGAGCACGGTCGTGCCATCGGCCGCCAGTGACGCGACGAGCGAGCGGACCTCCCGAGTGCCTTGCGGGTCAAGGCCATTGGTGGGTTCGTCGAGGACGAGCAGGTCGCGGGGGGTGAGCAGGGCGCCGGCGATGGCCAGCCGTTGACGCATGCCGAGCGAGTAGGCGCGGTAACGCTTGGTCGCCGCGGCGAGCAGCCCGACCCGGTCGAGGGCCGCGTCGATGCGCGCCTTCGCGGTCGCAGGATCGGTATGCCGGTCGGCCGCGTCAAGGCGCGCGAGGTTGGCCCGCCCGGACAGGTAGGGGTGGAAGGCGGGGCCTTCGACAAGGGCACCGACCCGGTGCAACGCCCGGTCGGCCGCATCCGGGATGGGGCAGCCGAGCACCTCGCGGGTGCCGGTCGTGGGAGTGACCAAAGCCAGGAGCATCCGGATGGTCGTCGTCTTGCCCGAGCCATTGGGCCCGAGGAAGCCGTAGACCGAGCCGGTCGGCACCGCCATCGCCAGATCCGACACGACGGTACGCGAGCCGAACCGCTTGGTCAGGCCGGCGGTGCTGACCGCAAGCGGGAGGACTGCGGCGGTCACGATCCGGCGACCAGCGCGGCATACAGCCGGTCGGCGGGGACCGCACCGAAGGCGACCCGACCGTCGTCGGCGAGCACGGCGGTGAAGATCGTGCCCTCGAGGACCCGGCCGTTGCCCCACGCGCCGGAAGTGGCCGGAAGCTGGGCGAGCATCGAGGACACCGCGTCCGGCCGCGCCGACTTCCCGGGGCTGGTCGTCGGGTCGTCGGGTTGGGATGTGGTCTTCGGCTCGCCCTTGACGATGACGACCGTGGCCCACCCGGTGCCGACGAACTTCGGCTTGGCGCCGGCAAGGCCGGCTGCCGGTCCGGTGGTCTTGCCCGGCAGCTCCCCGGGCACCATTGAGTTGACGCCCTTGTCGGCCGGCTTCTCGCCGGTCAAGGGAGTCTGGCCCTCCGTGACGGTCGTGCCGGCGGGCGGGGTGAACGCGAAGGTCTGCGCGTCCGGCACGCCGAAGTCGACGGCCGTAAAACCGACCTCGATCGCCGGCGTCGGGATGCGGGTCGACATCACCTGCACCCGCAGCGGCACCTTGGTCTCGGCGTCGACCGCGAGGCGCACCGACGCGACGAGGCTCTCGGTCGCGCGCGGGGTGAGCACGAGCTGGTATGCCGCGCGGCCGGCGACCGTCGTGGTGCCGGGGACGGTCACCTCGGTCGAGGGGTCGAGCATCGCCAGGAGCTTGTCGGTGGCTTCGGTCGGGGTGACCGGCAGCGCGCCCAGGTCGCCGAGGCTGGTGGGGTGCTCCATGCTCTCGGGCACGACGTAGTGCGTGGCTTCCTTGGAGCTGCTCGCCCACACCCAGACGTCCTTGCCGTCGCGCACGATGTCACTCTCGCCGCCCTGGCCGAGCAACGCCAGGCGGGCCTTCGACGGGCCGGCGAGCCAGACCCGCCAGGTGTGCGTGCCGGTGATCGTGCCGGACAGCTCGGCCGAGCCCCGGCCGGCGCCCATCCCCGGGAGGGTGAGAGCCGGCAGACCGAGGTCGGAGGTCTGCACCACCGTGCCGGACAGCCCGGCCGGGCGGGCCTGCTGGACGGCCACGAGCAACTCCGACGGCGTCATCGGCGGGAGGGTCGGGTCGGCGGTGGCGGTCGACGAGACGGCGACCGAACCGGCTGCGACCAGGGCGACCGCAGCAGCGGGCACGGCCCAACGGGTCCAGGGACGGGTGGTGAAGATGCTCATGGGTCCATGGTGCGCGATGACGGCTGAGAGTTCCCTGAGAGCTGGCTCCAGCTGACGTCGCGCCAGGCGCGGCCTAGGTCGCGTCCTGCGGTCGCGGCCTAGACTCCGAGCATGTCGGCCAGCACCCCGCAGGAGCGTCTGCGGATCGCCCTCGACCTGGCCGACACGGGGATCGAGCTCAAACGGATGCAATTTCGGCGTGAGCACCCCGAGTGGGACGAGACGCAGGTCGCGACGGCGATGCAGGCTTGGCTGCTCGATCGGCCCGGCGCTCCGTTTGGCGACTACCCCGGCAGGCCCTCGCTGCGCTGGCTGGCTGCCCTTCGCGGGCCGGACGGCTCGCATCCGGACGACGACCGTCACCCGGCCCACGGGCTCGACCCGTCCGACGGCCACAGCCCATGACGACGGCGCTCGCCACCTCGTTGGCGCGACTGGCCGGTGACCTCGCCCGAATCCCAGTGGCTTGGGCCCTGATCGGCGGGTTTGCCGTGTCGTCGCGGGCCGAGCCTCGCTTCACGCGCGACATCGACGTGTGTATCGCCGCTGACACAGACTCGGACGCCGAAGGACTGGGAGCAGCCCTCACCGGCCTTGGCTATGCGGTCGTCGCGATCGTCGAGCACGAATACCGCGATCATCTGGCGACGATCCGACTCAGTTCCCCGGCGACGGACGGCGTCGTGGCCGACGGTGTCGTGGTCGACCTCCTCTTTGCCTCGTCGGGTGTCGAGCGGGAGATCGTCCAGCAGGCCGAGCTCCTGGAGATCCTCCCCGGACTGACCGTCCCGGTTGCCACAGCAGGCCACCTCGTCGTGTTGAAGCTGCTGGCCCGCGATGCGGGCCGGCCTCAGGACGACATCGATCTGCGGGCGCTGCGTTCCGTCCTCACCGCTGACGACGAGATCGAGGCTGGTCGGCTGGCAGAGCTCGTCATGACCCGCGGCTACGCCCGTGAGCGCGATCTGCCGGCGCTACTTTCCGCGTATCTCGCCGCTGGATAGTGGCAGGGTGAGGGCATGCGGCTGCTGCTCGTCGAGGACGAACGCGCGATGGCCGCTGCGCTGCGCAAGGGCCTGGAGTCGGAGGGCTTCGTCGTCGAGCACGCCTCCGACGGGCCGAGCGGATTGCAGGCGGCTCGGTTCGGTGGCTTCGATGCGGTGCTGCTGGACGTCATGCTCCCGGGGATGAGCGGCTACACCGTGGTGCGCACCCTGCGCTCGGAGGACAACTGGGTGCCGGTACTCATGATCTCAGCCAAGGACGGGGAATACGACCAGGCCGACGGGCTCGACTACGGCGCCGACGACTACCTCGTCAAGCCGTTCTCGTTCGTCGTGCTGTTGGCCCGCCTGCGCGCGCTCCTGCGCCGCGATCCGGTTCCAAGGCCAGCTCGATTGCGTTGTGGCCCAGTCGAACTCGACCCAGCCACCCACCAGGTCTCCGTCGACGGCGTCGACATCGCGCTCGCGCCGAGGGAGTTCGCCCTCCTCGAGCACCTCATGCGCGCTGCGCCCGCCGCCGTGGGCAAGGAGGCGATCGTCGACTCGGTCTGGGGCCAGGAGAGCGCCGACCCCAATGTCGTCGAGGTCTACGTCGGCTATTTGCGCCGCAAGCTCGGCAAGGCCCAGATCGAGACCGTCCGCGGGGTCGGCTACCGGATGTCGCCATGACGGCCCCGCCCGCGGCGACGCCATCGGCAGCGACACCACCCGCGGCGACGCCATCGGCAGGGCCACCACCCTCGGCGTGGGCGCGGCTGTCGATCCGCGCCCGACTGATGACCATCGGCATCCTTGGCCTGGCCGGCGCGCTCGTGGTCGGCTTCGCCGTCCTGTATGCCGCGGTGACGGCGAGCGTCGAGCACAGCGTCGACACCCAGGCCCGCACCGCCGCCCGCGACGTGGGGCTGCTCGTCGACTCCGCTCGTCTGCCCGACCCGGTGCCGCAATACGGCGCCCAGGTCGTGCAACTGCTCGACGCCTCGGGTCGGGTGGCCGGAGGCTCGCTCACCGCCGACCGACTGACCCCCCTGGTCACCCCCGACGAGCGCGCGCGTCTGGCGATGGGCGAGGTCGTCACCATCTCGGGCACCCGCGCCGCACAGACCGGACAGTTGCGCGCCGCCGCGTATGCCGCAGGGCCGGCCTCCGCCCGCGTGCTCGTCGTCGCCGCGGTGCCGACCACCGACATGGACACCGCCCGCGAAGCGCTGCGCCAGCTGCTCTTCTGGGCCTTCCCGGTCTTCCTCGCCATCACCGCGCTCATCGCCTGGCGGGTCATCGGGGCCGCGCTCGAGCCCGTCGACACGCTGCGCCGGGAGGCCGACCGGATCGGCGCCGCCGGCACCGACCGGAGCGCCGACGGGAGCACCGACGGAAGCACCGACCGGAGCACCGAGCGCCTCAGCGTGCCGCCCGCCCGCGACGAGATCAGCGCCCTCGCCCAGACCCTCAACGGGATGCTCGACCGGCTGGCCGCCGCAAGGGCCACCCAACGTGCGTTCGTTGCCGACGCCGCTCACGAGCTGCGCAGCCCGCTGGCCTCCCTGCGCATGCAGCTCGACGTGGCCCAACACATCGGCGAAGGCGGTTCGCTCCCGGCCGACCTGATCCCGGAGATCGACCGCCTCACCACCCTCGTCGATGATCTGCTCGTCCTCGCCCGGCTCGGCGACTCGGCTGCCCCTGCCCCCACCCCGGTGCCGATCGCCCCACTGCTGGACGGACTCACGCATCGGTATGCCGTCGCCCGAGTGCCCGTCCACGTCACCACCCCGGGAGGTGACCTCACGGCATACGGGATCTCGGCCGACGTGCTGCGAGCGGTGACCAACCTCGTGGACAACGCCGTCCGCCACGCCGCAACCGCCGTGACGGTGACCGCCTCCGCCGTGAGGTCGGACCCGCCGCGGGTCGAGATCGTCGTCTCGGACGACGGACACGGCATACCGGAGCCGGATCGGGAGCGGGTCTTTGAGCGATTCACCCGGCTCGACGATGCGCGCACCCGGGACGCAGGCGGATCCGGGCTGGGCCTGTCGATCGCGCGCGAGTTGGTGCGCCGGAGTGGGGGCGACATCCGGTTGGAGGATGCCGCCCCCGGGCTGCGGGCAGTGGTGCCCCTGCCCAGCAGCCCCGTCCGGCCTGAGCCCCGACTCAGACCAGACCGAACGCTTCGAGTTCCGCCTCGGTGAGCAACCGCGACCGGATCATGAACCGCACCCCCTCAGGCGCCTCGACCGAGAACCCCGACCCACGGCCCGGCACGACGTCGACGGTGAGGTGAGTGTGCTTCCAGTACTCGTACTGCGGCACCGACATCCAGAACGGCACCGCCCGCTCCAGCCCGATGTCGAGGTCACCGAGATGCACGTCCGCGTCGCCCACGAGCAGGTCGCCATCGGGGTAGCACATCGGCGAGGAGCCGTCGCAGCACCCGCCGGACTGGTGGAACATCAGCGGTCCGTGCCGGTCGGTGAGCCGGCGCACCAACGCCGCCGCATCCGGGGTGATCTCGACGCGACGGTATGCCGTCCGCTCACCGGGAGCGGACGGCATACCGGAGTCTGCTGCCATCGGTTTAGAAGAAGCCGAGGGCGTCGGGGCTGTAGGACACCAGGAGGTTCTTGGTGTTCTGGTAGTGCGCGAGCATCATCTTGTGGTTCTCGCGGCCGATGCCGGACTGCTTGTAGCCACCGAAGGGATTGGTGATGTCCGAGCCCCAGACAT
>JBGAQV010000117.1:0-8810 GCA_044220505.1 Dermatophilaceae bacterium | reverse complement strand
CCCTGACAGGCCCAGTCGAGTGCATGTCCCACGACGCCCCCCGACATGACGGCGCGGTAAGTCTCCTAGCTGACGCCAGACACTGAGTCGGAAACTAGCTCAGGCTGACGGACTTCGAGGCTCGCTCAGGCGGCGAGGGCGAAGTCGGTGCGCTTTGCGTTGGCACCTATTGGTTTGCACGGATCGTTAGCGAGATAACCGTGCGTCCTCGGCCCGCTTCTCCTGCGGTGACGACCACCGTCGAAACCGATCACCCCCGAGAGTGGTGCTGGGGGCTCCCACGACACGCTGTGTACTTGTCAAGCCCGGGTCGCCTCACGCGTCCCGAGCACTCCAGTATGCCGTGCAACGCGCCTTCGCGTCGAACCCATTCCCGCGGGCATCGGCAACGAGCGGTTCAGGCGCGGTGCCGTCGGCCGAGGTCGACATCGCGGTTGAGTCCCTTGTCGTGCCCGGTGGCGATCCAGATGAGAGCGAGCATGGCCGAGACGGCGAATGCGGTCTGTGAGTTCTTGAACCAGCCGAAGTCAAAGGCGCTGTAGAGGACGAACCCAACGGTGGCCCACAACACTGCCTGGCGCCGGCGCACCGAGAACTCGGTCATGGCGAAGAGAACCCCGCCCCAGAGCATGTACCAGGGGTGGATGACCTGCCCGGTCAGGACGAACGCAATGAGGATCCAGCCAAGGGTGCGGACCGGGTGCTTGGCCTTGTAGCGCCACACCAAATAGCACATGATCGCCAGGCCGATGAGTTGCCCGATGCGCTGGACCGTCGGGACCATGGCATCGCCCAGCGCCGTTGCGCCCGCACGGTAGGCGATCCACTCCAACCCCGAACCCAGGGCAGTGAAGGGCGCGAGCATGGAGCGCACCGCACCGGGGACCCCGAGTGCGGTGACCCAGCCGAAGCCGAGCCCGGACAGCAGGCCGATGGCGGCAAAGGCCACGGCGAAGATGGCCGTCGCGGGCACGAGTTTGCGCACCACGTCGAGCTTGCTGGGTCGGCCCCAGTCGTTGCCGCGCCAAGCATGCAAGGCCGCCACCGCGAGGATCGCTGCCGCCGCGGGTTGCTTGATCGAGGCCGCGGCCGCGATGCACACCGCTCCGACGGCGAGGTGCTGGGTCACCCCGAGCCAGAGCCCCAGGACCATGAGTCCGATCATCAGACTGTCGTTGTGGGCTCCGCCGACCAGGTGCAGGACGACCAGCGGGTTGAGCACCGCGAGCCACATCGTCATCTCGCCGTCATACCGCAGTGCCCGTGCCAGCCGCGGAAGGTAGATCGCCAGCAGCAGCACGCCGATGAGCGCGGGGATGCGCATGAGAATGGCGGCCAGATAGGCGTTGTGCCCCGAGACATCGGTGACGAGGTGCTGCACCTGCAGCGACAACGGTCCATAGGGCGCGGGGGTGAATTGCCAGATGGGGTCGACCTGGGCTTGGAACAGGTCACCGAGCACGGCTGGGCCGTCGGAATAGGGGTCGAAGCCGCGGTGGACCATCTCGCCCTGCGCGGCATACGAATAGGCGTCGAAGGACAGCAGCGGCGGCGCCGGCAGCAGCGGCAAACTCCAGCACCACAGCGTCCCCCGCGTGACCGGGCGGCTGCTGGCCGTGGGACGCATCCGCAGCCACGCATCGAGCAGCAGGATGACGCCGTAGAGCAGCAGCGCGACCGCGATGATCTGGCCCGCCCGGGAGGTCTGGAACCAGCCCAGCCCCGGCACATCGCGCCAGACATTGTCGGGAGGCAGCATGCCCACCCCGAACGTGCCGACCAGGACGAGGACCATCGCAGCGGTGCCGCGGCGGGTGTTGGAGTCGGTCCAGGCGGACCGGATCTCCGCGATCTCGCGGCCCACCCGGGCACCCACCCCGAGGGCAGGTCCGGCGGAGCTGTCACGACCTGAGTCGGACATCCGCACTCCTTGCACGTCGGGACGGGAGAAGTCGCCCAGAGCCGACGACCGTGACCTCAGCCTAGCTGCGGTCACCGTCGCGCGCCGCGCGAGCGGTGCGCACGGCAACAGCAGCGGCGAGCACGCCGAGCACGAGCAACCCGGCGAGCAGGTTGAGCGTGGCATACCCGCGGGTCGCGACAATCACCCCGGCCAACGCGCCACCGACCGCGGCGGTGACCCCGGTGATGAGATCGGTCACGCCCTGAATGGCCGGGCGAGTCGTCGGCGTCGCGGCCGCTGTGACGAGGGTCGAGCAGGCGATGGTGCCGAGTGACCAGCCCACCCCGAGCAGGAAGAGCCCCACCCCGAGCGACCACGACGAGCCTGGCTGCGAGGTGCCGGCGAGCACGAGCGAGACGAGGAGGGTCACACCCCCGGCTAGCAGGATCATGCCGCTGCCCCAGCGGTCGACGGCCATGCCGACCAGGGGCGAGAACACGAACATCCCGAGGATGTGGATGCTGATGACGAGGCCGATGATCTCGAGTTCGGCGTGCCCATGGTCCATGTGCAACGGCGTCATGACCATGACCGACACCATGACCGCGTGGCACAGCGCCAGCCCGATGGCGGCCAGCCGCAGCATTCGGTTCTCGCGCAGCAGAGCCCAGCCCGACGCGCGCACCGGCGGCGGGCTCCCCGCGGCAAGCGGTTCCTGCTCGGTATGCCGTGCTCGCGCCAGCAGCAGCGGGTCGGGACGCAGCCGGGTCACCATCACCGCCATGGCCGCGAGCATCCCGATGCCGGCGATGACATAGGCGCCGGTCAGGGCTGGGATGCCGACCACGGCCGCGACGGCCTTACCGGGCCCGGTGAGGTTTGGACCGATGACCGATCCCACTGTCGTCGCCCACACCACGAGACTGAGATCGCGCCCCCGGTGAGCCGGGTGCGAAAGGTCGGTCGCGGCATACCGACTCTGGTTGTTGGCAGCGGTGGTGCCTCCGAGCATGGTGGCCCCGACGAGCAACAGCGGGAAGGCCCCGAGCACCCCCGCGACGATAGAGATCGCCGCTCCCCCGACCCCGATGGCATAACCGAGGCTGAGCCCGGGCCGACGGCCGTCGCGGTCCATGATCCGGGCCAGCAGCAGGGTGATGACTGCGGCACCGAGCACGGCGAAGGTCTGGGCCAGCCCGGCCAACTGCTCCGAACCGGAGACGGTCTTGGCGAGCAGCGCATTGACCGAGATCGCTGCCCCGACACCGAGGCCGCCGAGCATCTGGGTCGCGACGAGAGTCGAGATGGTGCGGCGCTGGACTCCGTCGACGGGCCGCTCCTCCACGCGTGCCCCGTCTGGCCGGAGCGCGCTCACCAGCTGCCCGAACTGGACCCGCCGACCCCGCCACCGCCGAAGGATCCCCCACCGCTGAACCCTGAGCCGCCCGAGGAGCCGGGGGTCGACTGGAAGGTGCCGCTCGCAGTCGTGGAGAAGCTGTCGACGCCGTCGGTGATGCTGTCGAAGTCGGGGAAGGTCGACCCGTGGTAGATGTACCAGTCGGGCATGAGGATGACGTGCCCGGCGGCGGCAGCGGCCTCGGCGACCTGCTTGAAGGTGCCGGCCCACTTGTCGGCGACGCCGAAGATGATCGCGTAGGGCAGGAAGCGGCTGAAGATGTCCTGCGCCTCTTCCCAGCGGATCTGGCTCGCCTCGGCCGTCACGAGGTATTGCTTGAAGCCCAGTGACTGCGCATAGACGGCCGATCCCTCGGCGGTCTTGGCCACGAGCTTGCTGCCGGCGACGGCGACGATGACGCCCGCGATGGCCAGCCCCACCCCGAGGATGAACCCCGACGCGATCGGCAGCCCCAGCCCTGCGGTGCGGTCGACTCCCCGGCTCGGGGCCCCCCAGAAGAACGCGGTCATGACGCCGGCCCCGAAGAGCACCGACCCCAGGGTCATCCAGATGCCCCGGGTCGTCTGCGGCGAGGACCGGAACCAGCCCCGGTCGAGCACTTCGCCATACAGCTGGTCCTTGACCTTGCTCAACGTCGAGGCGAAGTGGTTCTTGAGATCGGACAGCAGCACCGGGTTGGAATCGCGGAAGATGCCCTCCAGGAGGGTCTGTTCGTAGGGGCGCAGCACCTCGCCGGGGCGCGGCACGAGGCGGGTCAACCGCCAGTCGGTGCGTGAGAACATCCCGCCGGCCTCGACCTCCTCGATCCGCAGGAAGCCGCGGACCGCCAGGTCGATGACGGACGCGGACACATCCAGGGTGTCGGCGGACTCATCGATCACCGTGCCGACCAGACCGGGCTGCACTCCCGGCGGTGGGTTGAACTGCACGGCCACGGTGGGTCTGCCGCCGCGCCGGACCGGCACCCGGCTGCCTCGGCCTGCTGCCGAAGCCGCTGGGTCGGCACCGTCCGCGGGGAGCCCGGGAGTGAGGCCGGGGGTGCGTCCTGGAGTGAGCCCTGGTGTGAGACCGGCATACCACTCGTCGCGACCCCGGGTGAGCAACAGCGTGCCCATCCCGACGAGGGCAAGGATAGGTGCGAGCACACCGCCGGCCACCGACGCCAGCGCCGCCAGCTTGGCGGGACCCTCCTGCAGCGGCGACCCGCCGGCTCGGATATCGGGGGCGATGATCCCGAACGCCGACAGCGGGTACCTTGTCGCGACGGTGAGGTTTTCGTTGCTCTGCAGGGCACTCACGGCGAAGGACGACGTGGCTCCTGCGGTGGCCGTGTCGCACTCGCCGTTGACGCCCCGAGCGCAGCGCACATCGGTTGCGCTCGCCCCGGCGGGACCGGTCACGCTCACCGTCGCACGCGTCTTGGCGATCGCGTCCCCGGAGAACACGTTGTAGTAGAACTCGGCCGTCTGACTGTCGGTGAACGGGTTGACGACGTTCGCCAAGTGATAGGTGACGATGTAGGTCTGCGTGCCGCGGACCGTCTCCTTGGCCGATCCGATCTTGATCGTCACGGTCGAGCCGTTGTCGGCCAGCGCGACGTCGGTGTTGGCGCCCGTCGGGCTGCTCACCGACACATCACTCATCGCGTAGTAGCGATAGACCTCGGGCCGGTCGGCCACGCCCTGACGCACCGTGATGGACCGGTAGATGCCGTGCCGGGCCCCGACCGCGGAGTCGAAGGTGTACTGGATGGTCTCGGTCACCCTGACCCCGCCGTCCTTGTCCAGGACGAAGGCCGAGTCCATCGATGGCATGAGATCCACGCTCGGGTATGCCGTGCCCGTTGCCTCTGCGGGACTCGCCGCGACCGCTGCCCCGGCGGGAAGGACCAGTGCCGCCAGCCCCGCCACCAGGGCCAGGAGCGTGCGGCGCAGTGGTGAGCGGACGGCATACCGGGTCATCGGTTGCTCCTGGAGTGCATGGCGCGGTCGGCCTCCCGCTTGTCCTGGCGTTCGCGCAATGCCTGGCGCTTGTCGTAGAGCTTCTTGCCGGTCGCGAGGGCGATCTCGACTTTGGCGCGACCGTCCTTGAAGTAGACCGCGAGCGGCACGATGGTGCGGCCCTTCTCGCGGATCTTGCCCTCGATCTTGTCGAGTTCGTCGCGGTGCAACAACAGCTTGCGCTTGCGTCGCGGGGCGTGGTTGGTCCACGTGCCTTGGGTGTATTCGGGAATGTGGACGCCTTCCAGCCACAACTCACCGTCGGTGAACTGCGCGAAGCCGTCGATGAGTGAGCAGCGTCCGGCCCGAAGTGCCTTGACCTCGGTGCCCCACAGGGCCAGGCCGGCCTCGAAGGTGTCCTCGATGTGGTAGTCGTGTCGAGCCTTGCGGTTGCTCGCGACGAGCTTGCGCCCAGTGTCCTTGCCCACGAGCCCGCGTCCCTTTCTCACCTGTCCCGCCCTGGCCGGGCAGCGCCACCACGGTACCCCGGCAGTCGCACAACCGGGATCCGGTTTAGGTCGCTCGCATCGCTTGGTCGATCGATGAGTCCGAATCAGATCCAGGTGCGGGGGTTGACGAAGCGGCCGTCCTCGAGGGTTTCGAAGTGCAGATGGCACCCGGTGGAGTAGCCCGTGGTGCCCGAGTAGCCGATGAGTTGCCCGCGCCGGACGTCGCCACCGTTGACGAGGATGGTCGAAAGGTGGTTGTAGGTCGTCACGAGATCGACCCCGCGCTGGATGCCGTGGTCGATGGTGATGCGGTTGCCGTAGCCGCCGCCCCACCCGGCGCTGAGCACGGTGCCAGCTGCCGTGGCATACACCGGAGTGCCGCATGGGATACCGAAGTCGGTGCCGGTGTGCAACTTCCACACGTGCAGGATCGGGTGGAAACGCATCCCGAACTCGGACGTGATCGGGCCATTGGCGGGGTAGTTGAGGAAGCCGCCGCCGGAAGGGTTGGCGTCGCGGGCCGGCGGGGTGTAGGACTTGCCCGCCGCGGCAGCTGCGGCGGCCGCCGCTGCTTCGGACCTCTTTCGAGCCTCGTCGGCTTCCCGAGCCTTGCGGGCCTGTTCGACGAGCAGGGCCTGCAACCGGGCCTGCTCGGCCTCGGCCGCGCGCAGCCGCTCCAGCTCGTCTGCTTTGCGGCTCTCGACCTGACCGGCATACGTCGCCTTCTCGGCGACCAGCGAGTCCAGCGCGTGTTTCGCCGCGGCTGCGGCAGCCTTGCTCGCGTTGGCGGCGGCCAGGGCTTCCTCAGCGCGCGCCGTGAGAGCGGCTACCTCGGCGCGGACGGCGACGAGGTAGCCACGGGTCGCCTCCCCGTCCGCACGGGCGGCGGCCAACCGGTCGAGCGCCTCGTTGGTCATCGCGGTGACGGTGTCGGCGAGCACGAGCCGGGTCGCGAAGTCGTCGGCACTCACCGCACCGAGGGCAACTGAGAGCTGACTGCCGCCGCCGCCCTGGAACATGTCGGCGGCGAAGGCGTCGAGGACCCGCTGGGTGGAATCCAGGGCCGCTTCGTTGCGGGCCAGGTCTTCCCCGGCGCGGGCTTCGTTGGCTTGGGCGACGCGCAGCTGGATGCCGACTTCGTTGTTGTACTTGTCGGCCGCACGAGCCTTGGCCTGGGCATCGGCCAAGGCCGCCTCGGCGGCCGGCAGCTGGGCCTGGACGGTCTGCAGCGCGAGGTAGGCCTGGGCGAGTTCGGCCGAGGTGCCCTCGAGCGCATCGTGCAGTTGCTCGATCTGCGCGTCGACCTTCTTCTTCTCGTCGCCGGTGTCGGCCTGGGCGCCCGAGGGAAGGGCGAACGACACGGCGCACAGCACGGCGGTGATGGCCGCCGTGGCCGTCGCGTATCGGCGGCGGGCACCGCCTATCGGGCCGAGCATCGTTCTCCTTCCCCAGGTCCTCCCCCGACGCACGCTGCGCCGGGGCACGCGACGTGGTCAGACTCGAAGATAACGCCTCAGGGTGAACCATGAGGTGAGGACGGCCAGCGCGGTCACTCCGCCGAGCACCCATGGTGCGATCGCGAGCACGTCCGACAACCCGACGAACGCGGTGTCCAGCAACGCCCGGCTGAGGTAGCCCTCGACCCCATAGCGGACAGTGGCATAGAGCAGACCCATCGCCAGACCCGCTCCGAGCAGCGACGCGACGACGGTCTCCATGACAAAGGGGGTCTGGATCGTGGTATTGCTCGCGCCGACCAGGCGCATGATCGTCGTCTCGCGTCGCCGCGAGAAGGCGGTTTGGCGGATCGTCGTGGCCATGAGCAGCATGGCGCACAGCACCATGAGGGCTGACAGTGCGATGGCCGCCCAGGACACGACGTTCATGAAGGTGAAGAACTTGTCGAGCAACTGCTTCTGGTCCTGGACCCGCCCGACCCCGGGAGCCCCCTCGAAGGAACTGCTGATGACCGCAAACCGGCCAGGATCGGTCAACGAGACGCGGAAGGAGTCGGCGAAGGCCCGCTCGGTCGCCTGCTCGGCCAGCGGCGAATTCTTGAACTGCTCCTTGAACCGCTTGAAGGCCTCGGCCTGCGACTCGTAATAGACGTCCTTGACCGGCGGCTTCATCTGCTCGAGCTGTCTGCGGACCTGCTCGCGCTGGTCGGGTGTCGTCGCCTTCCCGCCGCACGAGGGGTATTGACTGCCCTCGACGCATAGGAAGATCGAGACTTGCACCCGGTCGTACCAGTAGTCCTTCATCGTGTCGACCTGGCGGCCGGCGAGCAGGCCGAGCCCGAGCAGGTACATCGAGATCATCGTCACGAGGACGACCGAGACCGCCATGGACAGGTTGCGGCGCAACCCGGCGGCGATCTCACCGAGGACGAAACTCAGCTTCATTCGGTATGCCGTCCCGCCTGGTCGCGGTCCTGGCGGCCCACCGGCGGTGGTGGCTCCGGTTCAATGGTGCGGCGACCCAGCCTCGGAAGCTTCATGGTGCGGGTCGGGGTGTCGCCACCGGACGGCATACCGGAACTGGACGGCGTACCGGAACCGGGCGGCGTACCGAAGCCCGGTAGCCCCGTGTCCGGGACCACCGACCCGACCGGCTCGCCGTAGTCGCCGCTGCCGATGTCGCTGACCACCTTGCCGTCGGCGAGACGGACGACCCGCTTGCGGAAGTCGTCGACGATCCCGGCGTCGTGGGTGGCCATGACGACGGTCGTGCCCGAGCGGTTGATCCGGTCGAGCAGGGCAACGATGCCGCGGCTGGTGTCGGGGTCGAGGTTGCCGGTCGGCTCGTCGGCCAGCAGGATCGTCGGTTTGTTGACGATGGCCCGGGCGATGGCCACCCGTTGCTGCTCACCACCGGAGAGTTCGTGGGGCAGCCGCTTGTCCTTGCCGTCCAGGCCGACGATGCGCAGCGTCTGCTCGCGTCGGCGGCCTCGCTGGCCTGCTTGTCCAGCCATCCGGCCTCGCGGGCGCTGGCGGACGCCGCGGGCGCCATGCCGTCGGCCGACGGCTGGAGCGAGGTCGAGG
>JBGAQV010000116.1:0-8848 GCA_044220505.1 Dermatophilaceae bacterium | reverse complement strand
CACGCCCGATTCGTTCAGCGACGGCGGTCGCTTCCTGCCGACCGATGCCGCCGTCGCGCACGGGCTCCAGCTGCTCGCCGAGGGTACCGACCTGCTCGACATCGGCGGGGAATCCACCCGGCCCGGCGCGCACCGGCCTTCGCTCGCTGAGGAACTCGCCCGGGTGGTGCCTGTTGTCGCGGCCCTGGCGACGGCCGCCCCGGACGCTGTGATCTCCGTGGACACCATGCGGGCGCCGGTCGCCGAGGCAGCGGTGGCCGCCGGCGCCCGGATCGTCAACGACGTCAGCGGTGGCTTGGCCGATGTCGAGATGCTGCCGCTGGTCGCGCGCCTGGGCGTGGGCTACATCGCGATGCACTGGCGCGGCCACAGCGCCGACATGCAGTCCCGCGCGGTCTATGCCGACGTCGTGCCAGAGGTATGCCGTGAACTCGCCTCCCGCCGCGACGCGGCCCTCGCGGCCGGGATCGCTCCCGAGCGGCTCATCCTCGACCCCGGTCTGGGGTTCGCCAAGCTGCCCGAACACAACTGGGCGCTGATCGCCCACCTCGACCAGGTGATCGGCTTGGGCCATCCCGTGCTCTTCGCCGCTTCTCGCAAGGGCTTCATCGGCAAGGTCGGCCGCCCAGCCGACGCCGACCCCCGTCCGGCCGATGCCCGGGACGTCGCCACTGCTGCCACGAGCGTCCTGGCCGCCCTCGCGGGTGCGTGGGCGGTGCGCGTCCACGACGTGGGCGGCACCCGCGACGCTCTCGACGTGGTGGAGGCCACGTGGGCGGCTAGAGGTGGTCGTCCCTCGAACGCCACCCCGCAAGGCACTGCGGATACCGACCGAGAGCGATTGTTCTTCCACCCCCGCTTCTTCCTCCACGGCCGAGACTGAGCGGGCGCGGATGAGCGGCGACACGGCATACCCCATGGATCGGATCGAGATCTCCGGGGTGAGCGCCACCGGCTACCACGGGGTGTTCGAGCATGAGAAGCGCGACGGCCAACTCTTCGTCGTCGACGTGGCGCTGACCCTCGACCTGCGGCCGGCCGGGCGCAGCGATGCGCTCGCTGACACGGTCAACTACGCCGAGGTCGCGGCCGACGTCATGCGCCGGATCGAGGGAGAGCCTTTCGATCTCATCGAGCGGCTGGCCGAGGTCATCGCCGCCGATGCCCTGGCCCGGCCGCTGGTGCAGGTCGTCGAGGTGGCCGTCCACAAGCCACAGGCGCCCGTCGGGGTGCCCTTCGGCGACGTGGTCGTGCGGGTCACTCGACGCCGGCCGGTGCCGGTCGTCATCGCGTTGGGGGCCAATCTCGGTGACCCGCTCCAGACGCTCACCGACGCGGTGGCCGAGCTGCCCGGCATACCGGGCATACCGGGGCTGGCGGTGACCGCTGTGTCACCGCTCGTGGAGTCCGACCCGGTCGGGGGTCCCGACCAACCGGCATACCTCAATGCGGTGCTACTCGGCACCTGGGACGGCACGCCGTCGGCACTGTTGCGGGCCCTGCACGGGGTCGAATCGGTGCACCATCGCGCCCGTGAGATCCGTTGGGGAGCAAGGACATTGGATCTCGACTTGATCCAGTTCGGCGCTCCTGGGAGCGCGGCCGAGGTGCTCTCGAGCGACCCTGCGCTGGTGCTGCCGCATCCGCGGGCCCACGAGCGGGCCTTCGTGCTCATGCCCTGGGCCGCGATCGACCCGACCGCGACCCTGCGGCTCGGGACCGGCTTCGGTGATCCGGTGGCGAACGTCGGTGAGCTGGCAGCCGGTCTGTCCGACCTCACGCGCGCCGGCGTGCGCCCCGGGCCGGCCTGGGCAACCGTGGAAGGAGCACCGACGTGGTGAGCGCCAAGGGCGTGCGCCCGCAGACCCTGGTGACGATCGCGCTCGGCGTCGGCGCGCTGGCCTGGGTGCTGTTGCGCCTCACTGGCGGCGCGCAGGCGCTGCCGACGGTCGGCTGGTCGGGCGTGGTGCTGCTGGCATTCATGGCTGCGGGGGTCTACTGGGCCGGCATCCCCGTGCAGAAGATGCGCGAGGGATCGACGCACCGGCCGATCTCACCGCTGCGGGCAGCCCGCACGCTCGTGCTCGCGCAAGCTGCGGCGCTTGCCGGGTCGGCGCTCGTCGGCTGGTATGCCGCGCAGGCCCTGTTGCTACTGCCGGACGTCGACATCGAGTCTCAGCGTGAGCGGTTATGGGTCATGCTCGGCCACCTGGCGGTGACCCTCCTGCTCGTGCTCGCCGGGATGCTTACTCAACGCAAGTGCCGCGTCGACCCGCCGACCGGTCCGCCCTCGACCACCCTGCCCGAGCCCAACGGCGGGGCTGCGGCCGGCGCCTGACCATTGTTGGTCGGCGTGCCTGTCAGGGCCACCTGCCAGGGCCTACTGGTAGACGTCGCCGCCGATGCGGCCCATCGTCGGGGTGACCATGCCTCCGGCGACCCAGTTGGGCCCCGCGTGCACGTGCTTGAGCTTTGCCATGGCCGCCGTGATCGCGCGGTAGCGCTCGTCGGGTGTGGCGGCATACCAGAAGTAGAGCGTTTCGTCGTCAGCGAGCTTGCTGGCGCAGGCGATGGCCGCCGGGGCCGAGGCCGTCGCGGGGATGCTGATCGGTTCGACATTGTCGCGGCACTGAACGGCGCTGGGCAGGTCGGCGGCGGATCGGATGAGACGCCAGTCGATGGCTGACGTCGAGGTGGACGTGACCGGGGGGAGGGTCCCGAGGGTGCTCGTGGCCGTGGCCATGGCGGTCGGTGGCAGTGCGATGACACTCGGCGTGACGGCAGGTGCTGGCGGCGGCGGTGCGGGTGAGGTCAGTCGGGCCACAGTGAACGCGAGAGCTGCCACGAGCAGGAGCGTGCCCAGGAACACGACCAGGCGACGACGACGGTATCGAGCCGAGGTGGACGGGCTGCGGCGTGCTGGCTCGGCCGGCGCTCGGGTGGCTTGCCGGCGGCGCGACGGGTATGCCGTGCCCGTCGCCGCGGGCGTGCGGGGGCGGGGGGGCTGGGCTGGCTCCGAATGGCCGGTCGATCCGCCGGGACTGCGCTTGGGCGCGCGCTGCGCGGGTCGCGCAGCCCGAGGTGCGGCGCCACCGGTGCGGGGCGCTCGCGCGGGCGGCTGACGGTCGGTCACTTGTCGAGGTCCCCCATGACGAACGGCACGGACGCCACCACGGTGGCCAGGTCGGTCACCATTGTCCCCGGCAGCAGCGCCGACAGGGCTGCGACATTCCCGAAGGACGGCGTCCGCAACGCCAATCGCCACGGCTGCGGCCCGCCACGGGAGACCAGCAGCGCCCCCGCCCGCCCGAGGGGGGACTCGGTCACGGCATACCACTGGCCTTCCGGGACCCGCACCACCTTGGGCAGCCGCACGTTGACCGGACCGGGCGTCAACCGGTCGAGGCAGGCCAGGACGAGGTCGAGCGCGACGATGACCTCCTCGAGCAGCACGGCATACCGGGCCGCGACATCCCCGGTGCTGCGGTGGACCGCTCGCCCCGGGCTGTGCTCACCCCAGATGCCCCGAATGCTGTAGCCGGCGTACGGGTCGTCGGCCCTCACGTCGTGGGTCAGGCCGGCTGCCCGGGCCACCGGTCCACTCGCCCCGAAGCTTGCGGCGCTCTCTCGGGTGAGCACCCCGAGACCTCGGTGCGTCGGCGCCAGATCGGCGAATGCGCTTGTGAGAGAGAGCATTTCCGACCGCACTACAGCGCAGGTATGCCGTGCGCTCGCCTCCCAGCCCGCCGGCGCGTCTTCCCGTAGCCCGCCCAGGCGGACCAGCATCGGATGCATCCGGGAGCCGGCGATGTCCTCGACGAGCTGCAGGACGGCCTCGCGAGCCAGGGTCGTGGCGGGGCCACCAGGAGCCGCACCGAGAAACGTCAGGTGACTGTGGATCCGGTCGAGTTCGGCCAGGATGGAGCGCAGCCACACTGCGCGCTCGGGGGCATCCAGGCCGAGGGCCTCCTCGACGACTCGGGCAATGGTGAGCTGCCCGGCGAAGCCGCCCAGCCAGTCGTGCCGGTTGGCCAAGGCAAGGATCTGGCGGTAGTCGCGCACCTCGAAGAGCTTCTCGGCGCCGCGGTGCAGCAGCCCACCGAGGGGGTCGGCGGCGTGAATGCGCCCGTCGGCGTCGACGTCGAGGGTGAGCCGCAACGATCCGTGACCCGCAGGGTGACCTGGCGGCAGCACGATCGGATGGATTTGCGCGTCACCGGTCAGCGCGACCGGGCCGGTGGCGGCCAGCACACGCGCTGGGACGGGAGCGGACGGCATACCGGTCAGTGTGCCCCAGCCGGCTGCCCGGCCCGTTACTGTGTCGCGATGTCCACCACCCCCGCCGCTGCCGACCTCGCATCCGTGCTGGATCTGAGCGCTCCCGCGGTCCTCGACGATCCCTATCCGGCGCTCGCCGCAGCCCGCGAGCTAGCCCCCGTGGGCTGGCATTCGGGGCTGGGGTGCTATCTGGTCACCAGCCATGCCGGGTGCAACGCCGTGCTGCGCGACCGTTCGCTCGGGCGGATCTTCCGGGACCGCGAGCCGGAGACCGAGTGGGACACCTTCAACTGGTTGCACGCCGACTCGATCCTCGACAGTGAGCCGCCCAAGCACACCCGGCTGCGGCGGCTCATCGCCGGAGCTTTCGGGCGCGGGCACGTCGCTCGGCTCGGGCCGCGGATCGCCGAGCTCACCGACACGCTGCTCGAAGAGTGCGCCGCACGGATCGACGCCGATGGCCAGGTCGACCTCATCGAGCACCTGGCCGAGCCGCTGCCGGTGCTCGTCATCGCTGAGTTGCTTGGCTTCCCGGAGCAGGATGTCCACCTGTTGCGGCCGTGGTCGCAGGCGATCGTGCGGATGTACGAGATGACCCGCACCCGCGAAGATGACCTCGCGGCGCAGCAGGCCTGCGGCGAGTTCGCTTCCTACGTGCAGGAATTGGCGACGCACCGCGCTGCCCACCCGAGGGAGGACCTGCTGTCGGACCTCGTCGCGGCACGCGATGGCTCGGACCGGCTGTCCAACCGTGAGTTGGTCGCGACCGCGGTGTTGCTGCTCAACGCGGGGCACGAGGCGACCGTCAACGGGTTCGGCAACGGGATGGGCTCGTGGTTGCCGAGCCCGGCCTACAACCG
Source organism: Dermatophilaceae bacterium (assembly GCA_044220505.1). Classification (GTDB taxonomy): domain Bacteria; phylum Actinomycetota; class Actinomycetes; order Actinomycetales; family Dermatophilaceae; genus Phosphoribacter. The sequence continues at coordinate 3,710 of JBGAQV010000116.1, read as the reverse complement.
GTATGCCGGCGCGCGCCGGCCAGCCGCCGGGCCGGACCTGGGTCGGGATACTGGGCTGGACGTGGCGCTGCTCGTCGAGGAGATGCTGCGGCACGACTCGCCCTCGCAGCTGTTCGAGCGCACCGCGACCCAGGACTGCGTCATCGAGGGGGTGCCTCTGCGCGCGGGGGACCGGGTGGCGGTGCTGCTCGGTGCGGCCAACCGCGACCCGCTGGTGTTCGAGGCGCCTGATGAGTTCCGGCCCGATCGCGACCCCAATCCGCAGCTGTCCTTCGGGGCCGGGATCCACTTCTGCGTCGGGGCACCGCTGGCCCGGCTGGAGCTGTCGACATCGCTCACCGCCGTGATGCGCCGGTGGCCGCAGCTGCACGTGGTGCGGGCCACCCGGCGGCCGACCTTCGTGCTGCGGGGGTATGAGCAGTTGGTCGTCGCGCCGGGGCTGGCGACGGGGTCAGAGCCGACGTCTGGCTGAGTCGAGCGGATTGCGAGTGGTGCTGCCGGGAGTAGGTTCGAGGTCATGAGCGGCTCGTCGGACCCTGACCTCAGCCCTCGCCTGCGCGTGGGTCTGGTCGGCGCTGGGCGCGCCGGGGTGGTGCTCGGCGCCGCCTTGGAACGGGTGGGCCATCGGGTCGTCGCAGTGTCGGCGGTGAGTGACCTCTCCCGTGAGCGGGTGGCAATGTCCTTGCCGCGCAGCGAGATTGGTGACGCCGTCGACGTCGTCAAGGATGTCGATCTGGTGCTCGTCGCGGTCCCCGACGACGAGTTGCCCGACCTGGTGAGCGGTTTGGCCGCGACCGGGTCGTTGCACCCGGGTCAGATCCTCGTGCACACCAGTCCGGGTGTCGGCATCTCGGTGCTCGAGCCGGCGGTGTCGGCCGATGTGCTGCCCTTGGCGATCCACCCGGCGGTCACGCTTGGCGGGCGACCCGCTGATGTCGATCGGTTGCGCGGCGCCGTCTTCGCGGTGACCACCCTGCGCTCGTTGCGCCCGCTCGGCGAGGCGCTCGTCATCGAGATGGGCGGCGAGCCGGTCTGGGTCGAGGAGGAGGACCGCCCGGCCTACGCTGCGGCGCTGGCCGCGGTGCGCGAGGGGGTGCTCGGAGTGCTCGGCGCCGCCGGGCGGGTGCTGAGCGACTGCGGCATACCGAAGCCTGCGCTGGTCCTGGCCCCACTCGTCTCGGCGACCGCTGAGGAAGCCTGGTCTGGCAGTAGCGTTGCCCGCGGCTTGTCGCCGCAACCCGATCCCAGCCAGCGCCCTGGCAGCACACCGGAGGAGCCCGAGTGAGCACCCCATTGACCATCCCGCGTTGGCTCGCGGCTCCGCCACCGGGATGGACGACGAGCGCCGATGTCGTCGTCGTGGGATCGGGCATTGCCGGTCTCACCGCGGCGCTGCGCCTGCGGGCCCAGGGTGCGACCGTGCTGCTGGTGACCAAGACCCTGCTCAACGAAGGGTCGACGGCCTGGGCGCAAGGCGGGATCGCCGCCGCGATGGACGACGAGGACTCCCCCGACCAGCACCTGCACGACACCCTGGTGGCCGGCGTCGGGTTGTGCGACGTCGCCGCGGTGACTGCGCTGGTGAACGAAGGCCCCACTCGGGTGCGCGAATTGGTCGCTCTCGGAGCGAATTTTGACCGCGGCAGCAACGGCGAGATCAGCCTCACCCGTGAGGGTGGCCACCACCGGGACCGCATCCTGCACGCCGGTGGCGACGCGACCGGCAAGGAGATCAGCCGCGCGCTCATCGAGGCCCTGCACCTGGTCAAGGACGATCCGGGCATCGAGGTCATCGAGCACGCCCTCGTCGTCGACCTCTTGCAGGACGCCGAGGGACGAGTCTGCGGCGCCACCATCCACGTCATCGGCGAGGGCCAGATCGACGGGGTCGGCGCGGTCCACTGTCGGGCGGTCGTCCTGGCGACCGGCGGGCTCGGCCAGATCTATGCGGCGACGACCAACCCCTCGGTCGCCACCGGTGACGGCATGGCGATCGCGCTGCGGGCGGGTGCGGTGCTTGCCGACCTGGAGTTCGTCCAGTTCCACCCCACAGTGCTCTTCCTCGGGGACGACTCGACCGGCCAGCAGCCGCTCATCTCCGAGGCCGTTCGCGGGGAGGGCGCCGTCCTGGTCGACAAGGGCGGCGTGCGCTTCATGCAGGGCCAGCATGAGTTGGCCGATCTCGCTCCCCGCGATGTTGTGGCCCGCGCAATCGTGGCCCGGATGGCGCAGACCCATGCCGATCACGTCTTCCTCGACTGCCGACACCTGGGCCGCGAGTTCCTCGAGAAGCGTTTCCCGTCGATCGTCGCCTCCTGCCGGGAGCACGGCTTCGACATGGCGACCGATCTGTTGCCGGTCGCGCCGGCGCAGCACTACGCCAGCGGGGGTGTGCGCACCGATCTGGACGGCCGCTCCTCGCTGCCCGGTCTCTACGCCTGCGGCGAATGCTCGTGCACCGGAGTCCACGGCGCCAACCGGCTTGCGTCCAACTCGCTGCTCGAGGGTCTGGTCTTCGCCCACCGGATCGCCGAGGACATCACCCGGCGTTTCGCCGCCGGCGAGCTGCCGTGGACCGATCCGTTGCCTGCGCAGTCCGCGCGTGGCTGCGGCGACTGCACGCTGCTCAAGTCGGGCAATCGCAAGACCGTGCAGCGGACCATGACCGCAGGGTCCGGCGTCGTCCGCTCGGCCGAGTCGCTGGCGGCCTCGGAGGCTCGACTGGGCGCGCTCGCTGCATCGGCCGATGGGGTCGAGGGCGGTCCGAAGTCCTGGCAGACCACCAACCTGCTGCAACTCGGCCAAGTCCTCACGCACGTGGCCGCGCTGCGCGAAGAGACCCGCGGCGGGCATGTCCGCAGCGACTTCCCCGACCGCGATGACGCACACTGGCTTGGTCACACGTATGCCGTGCGCGGCACCGACGGTGTGGTCACCACCTCGTTCCACCCCACCACCTCCCCCCACCCCACCGCGTCCTCCCACCTCACCGCCCCTGCGGAGCTGTCATGACCGATCTGCACTTTCCCGCCGACGACGCCCGGGAACTCGTCCGGGTCGCCCTTGCCGAAGACCTCGGGCCGGCCGGCCTCGATGTCACCACCCTGGCGACCATCCCGGCCGACCAGGAGGCCACGGCATTCGTGCTCGCCCGGGCCGCGGGTGTCGTCGCGGGGCTGCCGGTCGTGGCCGAGGTCTTCGCCCAGGTGGCGGCTCTCATCGGCAGCGCGGTGCCGTCGGTCGAGCTCGTCGTCGGCGATGGCACCCAGGTCGTGCGCGGGGATGTGCTCGCGCGGGTGACCGGGCCGATCCGGGTCATCCTCATCGGCGAGCGCACCCTGCTCAACATCGCCAGCCGGCTGTCCGGCGTGGCCACCCACACCCGGCGCTGGGCCGACCAGCTCGAGGGCACCGGCGCGATGGTGCTCGACACCCGCAAGACGACGCCGGGGATGCGGCATCTGGAGAAATACGCCGTGCGCGCCGGCGGTGGCACCAACAAGCGCATGGGGCTCTACGACTGCGCGATGATCAAGGACAACCACAAGCTCGCCGCGGGCAGTGTGTCGGCGGCCTACCAGGCGATCCGGCGCACCTTCCCCGAGGTCGACATCCAGGTCGAGGTGACGACGGTCGACGAGGCGCTGGAGGCGTATGCCGTGGGCGCGCGGTTCATCATGTGCGACAACATGTCGGTGCCGCTGCTGGCC
>JBGAQV010000115.1:0-8923 GCA_044220505.1 Dermatophilaceae bacterium | reverse complement strand
ACCCCCGGCTCGCCCGGCCGCGACGGTCATGCTGGTGCGCGACCGGGAAGACGGTCCGGGCGTCGAGGTCTTCATGCTGCTGCGGGTGGCGACGATGGCGTTCGCGCCCAACACCTTGGTCTTTCCCGGCGGCGGAGTCGACCGCCGTGACGGCGCCGAGTTGCCCTGGGCCGGGCCGCCTGTGCACGCCTGGGCCGCCCGGCTCGACTCCGATGAGCAGCTCACCCGCGAGATCCTCGTCGCCGCCGTGCGTGAGGTCTTCGAGGAGTGCGGCGTGCTCTTCGCCTCCCGGCTCGAGGGCGGTCGCCTGGTCGACACCCGCAGCGAGCGGTGGCAAGCGTTGCGTCGGCGCCTGGTCGCCCGCGAGGCATCCCTGGGCGAGGTGCTGCGCGACGAAGAACTCCTGTTGCGCACCGATCTGCTTCGGGCCCATGCGCATTGGATGACTCCCGAGATCGAGCCGCGGCAATTCGATGCGCGGATCTTCGCGGCGCTGATGCCCGAGGGGGCGACCGCCGACGGCGAGACGAGCGAGGCGCAACACTCCGGCTGGTTCCGCCCGGGTGACGTCCTGGCCGACCGTGAGGCGGGCAAGGCCATCCTCATGCCGCCGACCGTCGTGTGCCTGGAAGACCTCGCGCGGGCCGGCAGCGCCGCCGAGTTCTTCGCCCAGGACCCGGTGATCCGGCTCATCCGTCCGGTGCTGGCCCGCAATGATGCGGGTGAGCTGGTCACCCGCGCGCAACTGCCGGGCTGAGTTCGCCGGTGTCCGCACAGCCCGGTATGCCGTCCGTGCCGCCCTCGCCGTCCGTGCCGCCGGTGCCTTTGTTGCCATCGGTGCCGTCCGTGCCCCCGTTGCCTGCGGTGCCGGCGACCTGGAACTCCCGCCGGGTGACCGAGCGGGCCGAGTGCATCCTGGCCCCCAATCCCGGCGTGATGACCCTCGACGGCACCAACACCTGGGTGCTGCGCGAGCCGGGCTCCTCGACATCGGTCGTCGTCGACCCCGGGCCGCTCGACGCCGGCCACCTTCACCGGGTGCGGGCCGCAGCCACCCCAGGAGACACCCGGGTCGGGCTGGTGCTGCTCACTCATGACCACGCCGACCACGCCGAGGCCGCCGTGGAGTTCGCCGAGCTGGTCGGGGCGCCGCTGCGGGCGGTGCGGGTCATCGGAGCCGGCCATGACGACCTGTCCAACGGTGACCGGTTGAGCGTCAGCGGGCTGGACCTCGTCGTCATCACGACTCCTGGTCACACCGCCGACTCGGTGTCGTTCCTCCTGCCGGCCGACACCGCCTTGCTCACCGGCGACACCGTGCTGGGCCGTGGCACCTCGGTGGTGGCCTGGCCCGATGGTGAGCTCACGGCATACCTGGAGTCGTTGGAGCGGATCGCGGCGCTGTGTGGCACCGGCGCGGTGACCCACGTGCTGCCGGGCCACGGCCCGGATCTACCCGACGCGAGCGCGGTGCTGGCGCACTACCTCGCCCACCGATTCGAGCGGCTGGAGCAGGTGCGGGCCGCTGTCGCGGCCGGGGCGCGCACGCCTCGGGAGGTCGTCGAGGTCGTCTATGCCGACGTCCCCCGCGCGGTGTGGGGCGCCGCCGAACTCAGTGTGCGGGCCCAGCTGGCCTATCTCGAAGGTCAGGGTTAGCGGGCGCGACGCTTGAGTCGCTCGACGTCGAGCAGCAGCACCGCGCGGGCCTCGAGCTTGAGCCAGCCGCGGGTGGCGAAGTCGGCCAGCGCCTTGTTGACCGTCTCGCGGGAGGCGCCGACGAGTTGAGCGAGCTCCTCCTGGGTCAGATCGTGGCTGACCATGATGCCCTCTTCGACCGGACGGCCGAACCGGTTGGCCAGGTCGAGCAGGGCCTTGGCCACCCGCCCGGGCACGTCGGTGAAGACGAGGTCGGCCAGGTGCTCGTTGGTCTTGCGCAGCCGCTGGGCCAGCGCCGCCAGCAGGGCCTTGGCCACCTCGGGCCGGCCGGAGAGCAAGGAGGTGAGCGAGTCGTTGCCCAACCCGATGAGCTGGGTCTCGGCCACTGCCGTGACGGTCATGGTGCGGGGGCCCGGGTCGAAGAGGGACAGCTCGCCGAACATCTCACTCGGACCGAGGATCGCGATGAGGTTTTCCCGGCCGTCGGAACTCGTGCGCCCGAGCTTGACCTTGCCCTCGCCGATGATGAAGAGGGTGTCGCCGGGGTCGCCCTCCCGGAAGAGGATGTCGCCTCGCTCCAGGCGACACGGCTGCATCTCTCGCAACAGGGCCGCAGCGGCCTCGTCGTCGAGAGCGGCGAATAGGGGAGCGCGTCGCACCACGTCGTGATCCACGTCGCACAGTGTGCCATGTCACTCCCTGCGGCGCTCCTAGGGGGTGTCCGCGACCGGGTGGTCCGGTCGCCCAACGGCCACCTGGCCGACCCGAGCGGGAGTTACCCTGTCGTGCGTGCCCCCTCCTGCCCGCCGCGGCGTCTCTTCCGAGGAGACCCCGCTCGCCCTGACCCGGCGCGCGCGGCTGATGTATCGCGTTCTGGCAGACCACTATCCCTACGCCCACTGTGAACTCGACTTCACTTCGCCGCTGGAGTTGCTCGTCGCGACGATCCTCTCGGCCCAGACCACCGACGTCCGGGTCAACCAGGTGACTCCCGTGTTGTTCGCGCGCTATCGCACGGCCGCCGAGTATGCCGGTGCCGACCGGGCCGAGGTCGAGGAGATCATCCGCTCGACGGGCTTCTTCCGGGCCAAGACCGACTCGGTGCTCAAGCTCGGCCAGGCCCTCGTCGAGCGTTTCGACGGCGAGGTGCCCGGTCGGCTCAGCGACCTGGTCACCCTCCCCGGAGTCGGCCGCAAGACCGCAAATGTCGTGTTGGGCAACGCGTTCGGCGTGCCCGGCATCACCGTCGACACCCACTTCGGCCGGCTGGTGCGCCGCTTCGGCTGGACCGAGGAGACCGATCCGGTCAAGGTCGAGCACGCCATCGGGGCGCTCATCCCCCGGCGCGACTGGACCATGCTCAGCCACGTCGTCATCTTCCACGGCCGCCGCACCTGCCATGCCCGCAAGCCCGCCTGTGGTGCCTGCCCGGTCGCCCGGTGGTGCCCGGCATACGGCACCGGTGAGACCGACCCGGAGCGCGCCCGGAAGCTGCTCGCCTACGAACTCGCGCCCCCTCGGGCCGACGCGTGAGCCCCCTGCCGCACCGCGTCGCGCACGGCGCCTCGCTCGTCCCGGCCCGCGCGGGGCCGGACGGTATGCCGCGTCCGCACTGGGTCGAGCAGATCGTCCAGCGCGCGGGTGAGGTCGACCCGTCGTGGTTCAGCCGGTTCCTGCCGCCGGAGGCCGGGTTCCGGGAGTCGGCGGTGCTCGTGCTCTTCGGGCCCAACCCGGACGGCGAGGAATCGCTGCTGCTCATCGAACGCGCCCACGGACTTCGCGCCCACGCCGGCCAGGTGGCCTTCCCCGGTGGGCGGGTCGACCCCGAGGACGAGGACGTCGTCGCGGCCGCGCTGCGCGAAGCCCGCGAGGAGGTCGACCTCAACACCTCGGGCGTCGAGATCGTCGGTCGGCTGCCCTCGCTCTATCTGCCGGTGAGCGACTATGCCGTCGCGCCCATCATCGCCTGGTGGCGCGACCCCGCCCCGGTCACGGTCGGGCACCCCGACGAGGTTGCCCAGGTCGTGAGCGTGCCGATCGCCTTCCTCACCGAGCCGGACAACCGGCATACCGTCGTGCATTCCTCGGGCTACCGCGGCCCGGCCTGGGACCTCGGCGGCGACCTGCTGCTGTGGGGCTTCACCGGCGGCATCATCGACAAGGCCCTCGAACTGGCCGGCGTCGCGCGGCCGTGGGACTCCTCCCGGATGCTGCCGCTGCCGCCGCGGTTTTACGGGAGGCGGTCGTGACGGGGGGCGTGGTCGTCGACGCCCTGCTCGTCGGCGTGCTCATCTGGTATGCCGTGTCCGGTTACCGGCAGGGGTTGCTCGTCTCGGCCCTCTCGCTCGTGGGCTTCCTCGGCGGGGGGGCGCTGGCGATGACCGTGCTGCCGGAGGTGCTGCGGCGATGGGACTGGGCGCAGAGCCACACCACGGCCGCCCGCTATCTGCTCGTGCTCGTCGTCTTCGTCCTGGCCGCGCTCGGGCAAACGGTGCTCGTCTCCGTCGCGCGGCGGATGCGCGGCCATATCCACGCCCGTCCCGTGCAGGCCCTCGATGCCGCGCTCGGTGCCCTGGCCACCGTCACCGCGGTGTCGGTGCTCGTGTGGTTCGTCGCCGGAGGGATGCGTGGGCTGGCGTCGTCGTCGGCGTCCAAGGCGATCGGCGAGTCTCGCGTGCTGGCCGCCATCGACTCCGTCGTGCCGCCCGAGACCGGCAACCTCTTCGCCGGCTTCCGGCAGGTGCTCGACCGCGGCGGGTTCCCGCGGGTCTTCGAGGGGTTGGGCACTGAGCCGGTCATCCCCGTCGACCCGCCGAGCGTCGATCTGGCTCGGCTGCCGGCGGTGACTGCGGCCCTCGACTCGGTCGTCAAGGTCACCGGGATCGCAGCCGAGTGCCGCCGGGGCCAGGAGGGCAGCGGGTTCGTCGTCGCCCCCGAACGGGTGCTCACCAATGCCCATGTCGTCTCCGGGCTCGGCGAGGTGACCGTCCAGGTGCGCGGTGCGGGCCCTGGCTTGCGCGGGTCGGTCGTGCACTTCGACCCGGCCCGCGATCTGGCCGTCATCGCGGTGCCTCGGCTGACCGCACCCGCATTGCAGCTCGGCGCAGAGCTAGGCCGCAGCGATGACGCGGTCATCGCCGGGTTCCCGCTCGACGGTCCGCTGCGGGTCGACGAGGCCCGGGTGCGCGACCGCATCCTGGCCACCGGCCAGGACATCTACGGTCACCCCGGGGTGACGCGGCAGATCTACTCGCTCTATGCGCGGGTGGAGTCGGGCAACAGCGGTGGACCGCTGCTCGACACGGCAGGTCGCGTGGTGGGCGTCGTCTTCGCCCGGTCCGTCGACGACGAGCACACCGGGTATGCCCTCACCCTCGAGGAAGCGCGAGCCGCGCTGCAGGCCGCGAGCTCGGCCCAGGCTCCGGTGCCGACGGGGGCGTGCATCAGCGGCTGAGCGGCAGTCCGTCGAGCCACTCGAGGAGCACCGAGGTGACCACCTCGGGAGCCTCCTCGGGCAGGAAGTGCCCGGCGTCGGCGATGCGCTCGTGCCGGAACGGACCGGTCACGTAGGCATCCGAACCAGGGGTCGCCTCGGCCGGCAGGAACCCGTCGTCGGCACCCTGCAGGTGCAGCACGGGCACGGTGATCGGGTCGCTCAGTCGGCGCCGCAGTGCGGGCCCGTCCCAACGCAATTGGTTGCGGCCGAACCATCGGAAGTATTCCGCCGCGGAGTGGGCGACGAAGGGCAGTGCCGTCGCGACGGCATACCGGTCAATGTCGTCCTCGGTCGGGAAGCTGCTGCGCGGACTCGACCACGACGTGAGGTAGTCGCGCACCTGCGCATCATCGCGGCTGAGGACCTGCTCGGGCCGGAACGGCACCTGCATGCGCGCGATGAACCCCGCCGTGGACCGCAGCCGGCGATCGTGGCGGCAGGCGTGTTCGGCGACCACCGGATGGGGCATGCCCAGGCTCGCCACTGCGGTCGTGAACGCCGGCTGCAGGGTGGGCATGGACCAGGCGGTCCAGCCGCCGAGGCCGTGGCCGACGACGACGGCCTGCTCCTGCCCGAGGCTGCGGACGATCGCGGCGGCGTCGGCAGCGGCGGTGTAGGTGTCATACCCCTTGGGCGGCTTGTCGGACGCCCCGAATCCCCGCAGATCGACCGCAGCGGCGCGATAGCCGGCCGCGGCCAAGGCCGGGATCTGGTGGCGCCAGGCGTGCCAGAACTGGGGAAAGCCGTGCAGCAGGAGCACCACGGGTCCTTCGCCGGCCGTGGCGACGTGGAATCGGGCGCCGTTGGCCGACACGAAGGAATGCTCCCAGGGCCCGTCGTACAGCAACGACGCGGCGTCGGATGCTCCGCTGAGACTCACCGGATGGCGTGGTGGGTGGGCAGAGCGCGCCGGATCAGAGCCGACCCTTGAGGGTGGCGATGGTCTCCTGCGCGGAGGCGATCGCCTTCTCGGGCACCGGCTTGGCCTGGGCGAGCGCCTTCTTGCCGACGAGGGCGAGGATGAGCGCCATGACGAAGAGCACGACTGCGACGATGAGGAAGGCCAGCCAGGTCGACAGACCCAGGGCGACCAGTCCCCAGGCCGCGGCCGTGAGCAGGAAACCCAGGCCGAAGAGCCCGAAGAACGCCGCCCCGGCGAACATCCCGGCACCCTTGCCGCCGGCCTTGGCCGACTGGGTGACCTCGGCCTTGGCCAAGGCGATCTCGGCGCGGACGATCTCCGAGGCGTCCCGGCTGGCCTTGGCCACGAGTTGACCCAGGGTGGGTTCGGGGGCGCCGGACTCGACCAGGCTGGAAACGTCCTGGATGCGGTACTCGCGGTCTGACGTGTCGCTGGCCATGGGTCCTCCCGGGTGGTCTTCAAGCAGGAGCCTAGCGCCGCTCTGCCGAAGCAGGGGATGCGACCGCGGGGATGTGACCGGTGGGTGCACCCTCGGGGCGCGGAATCCCCGGCGCCCGGCGCGATTCCGTCACGGCATACCCGCCCAAGCTCCAAGAATGGGTAAAGACGGGCTGCTGGTGTTGCGCCCGCCGGACTCGCGGCGGACCATCGGACCGGTCGCCAGTGCCGGCGAGGGTGGACAAATCGGACGCCCACGACAGGTGCGGCAGGTCCCGTCCATCGGTCGAACTCGAGGAGAACAGATGAGTTTCCGTCCAGCCGTCGCTGTCGCCGGTGCGTTGACGGCGTGTGCCGTCCTCGCCATGGGTTCCGCAGGCGCGATCGCCGCACCGGCCTCCGGTGCCACCCCCGCTACTGGTGCCGTTGGTGCTGCGGCCGCCACGGATGGGCTCCGCGGCCAGGAGCAGGCCCGCGCCGCCGCGACCGGGAGGGCGCTGGGTCTCGGGTCGAGCGAAAGCCTCACCGTGCGCAGTGTGCTCGTCGACGAGTTCGGCCTGCGGCACGTGCGTTATGAGCGGTCGCTCGACGGTATGCGCGTCGTCGGCGGCGATCTTGTCGCGGCTCTCACCGGCGCGGGCGCGGTCGCCGACGTGCACTACAACCGCGCCAAGGACATCGCCGTCGCCCGTCGCAGCGCCGACGTGTCGGCGGGAGCGGCCCGCGCGACGGCCGCCGCAGCCACCGGCCAGCGCGGCCAGTCCGCCACCGAACTCGTCGTGTATGCCGTGGAAGGCACCCCGCGCCTGGCCTGGGAGGTGCGCACGGACGGCATACAGGCCGACCAGACTCCGAGCCGCCGCGCGACCTATGTCGATGCCACCACGGGTGAGCTCATCGAGTCGATCGAGGAGATCGTCACCGGCACCGGCAACTCGCAGTACTCCGGCACGGTCAGCCTCGCGACGATCTCCAGCGGCGGGGTCTTCCAGCTCAAGGACGCGCACGGCAACCAGGCGACCGACCTTAACGGCGCGACGAGCGGCACCGGCACGCTCTTCACCGACGCCGACGACGTGTGGGGCAACGGCTCGACGAGCAACCGGCAGACTGCCGGTGTCGACGCCGAATATGGCGCCGAGCAGACCTACGCGTTCTATGCGACGGTCTTGGGCCGGGCGGGCATCTGGAACAACGGCACCGGCGCTCGCAGCCGGGTGCACTACGGCAACGGCTACAACAACGCGTTCTGGGACGGCACCCAGATGACCTACGGCGACGGCACGGGCAACGCCAAGCCGCTCACGTCGATCGACGTCGCCGGTCACGAGATGAGCCATGGGGTCACGTCCAACACGGCCAACCTCACCTACCGCAAGGAGCCCGGCGGGCTCAACGAGGCGACCTCGGACATCTTCGGCACGGCCGTCGAGTTCTTCGCCGCCAACTCGGTCGACGTCGGCGACTACTTCATCGGCGAGAAGATCGACCTGCGCGGCAATGGCACCCCGCTGCGCTACATGGACCAGCCGAGCAAGGACGGCTCCAGCCCGAACTGCTACTCCTCCACCGTCGGCCGGCTCGATGTGCACTACTCGTCCGGCCCGCTCAACCACTGGTTCTTCCTCGCCTCGGAGGGCTCCGGCGCGCGCACGGTCAACGGCGTCGCCTACAACAGCCCGACGTGCAACGGGGTCGCTGTGACCGGAGCCGGCCGCGACGCGGCCACCAAGATCTGGTACCGCACCCTCACGACCAAGCTCACCTCGAGCAGCGGGTATGCCGCGGCGCGAGAGGGCGCGATCCGTTCGGCCAAGGAGCTCGACGGCCAGAACTCGGCGCAGTGCCTGGCGACCGAGAGCGCCTTCGCCGCGATCGCGGTGCCCAAGGGCACCCAGACCTGCGCCAACTGACGACGCACGGCTGAGCGCCGGCCACGGTCATAGCGGGCCGTCCGGGTGCTCGGCGAGCGTGCGGTAATAGCGATCGCGGCGCTTGAGAATGACCGCCGCGCAGATCGCCGCGAGCAGCGACCCGACGAGCACGGCCATCTTCACGTGGTCGTCGCGGTCGCTGCCCGCGCCGTAGGCGAGCTCGCCGATGAGCAGCGACACGGTGAAGCCCAGACCGGAGAGGAAGGCCAAGCCCAGCACATCGAGCCAGGCCAGGCCTTCGTCGAGCTCCGCGCGGGTGAAGCGAGCCACGGCCCAGGTTGCGGTGAAGACACCGACGGCTTTGCCGACGGTCAGGCCGACGACGATGCCGATGGCGACCGGGTCGCGCCAGGTCTGCTCCAGGCCCCCGCCGACGAACCGCACGCCCGCGGCGAAGAACGCGAATACCGGCACCGCCACGCCGGCAGAGAACGGCCGCAGCGCGTGCTCGAGGGCCTCGGCAAGGGTATGCCGGTC
>JBGAQV010000114.1:0-9134 GCA_044220505.1 Dermatophilaceae bacterium | reverse complement strand
ACCACCGGGCAAATCTCGTGACCGTCAACGGGCAGGTTTCATGTCCGCCACTGGGCAGTTCCTACTGGCCCTTGACACTCGATGCCCCGCTGGACGCAGATCTTCAATGAGGGTCCGTCGGCGCCACGGGGAACGCTGCCACTTCTGTCCTCACGCAGGCACACTACCGATACGAGCCATCCTCATTGTGGCGACCAGGTGACCCGTGTCACTCGAAAGCACATCACAGGCAGTCGGCCCAGCCGCGACATGAGCCATCTGGTGGCTTCGCAGCCGCTCATGCAGCCAATTGGCTCATGTCGCAGAGGAATTCGGCGTGGTGACGGCGACCGTGAAGTTCGGAGTGGGGCAACACGGGGTGTGTGTCGATCACTTGGTGGCCGGCGATCATCTGCTCCTGACCGCGGCGCGGTCACGCCGTCACGTTTCCGGTGCCTGAAACGGCGAGGTCAGGCGTCCGGCTGGAACCGGCGCCACCACGTCTCGAAGAGTGAGTTCTCGGCGAACGCTGCATCAGCGTCGAGGCCAGCCCTGTCGATCATGTACTGCCACATGTGCACGGTCTTGGACCTCATCACCGCGGCCATGAACTCAAGGGTCGGCGGTTCAAACGGCAGGGTGACCGGGTCCGACCATGCGTAGGGGAGGTAGTTGTGCGTCGGTTCGACCAGATGCATCAGCCCCATGTCCGCGACGACCTGCGTCAAGAGTTTTGGGCCAAGGTCAGCCCACCCAATCGGTGGCGGAGGCTCTCGTCGGACGAGGCGGGCCGTCTTCTGGAGGCGGACCTTCCACGGGTCGTGGCGATGGGGAAGCCACGGATGCTGCACCCCCCACACAAGCCGACGCGCCAACGGGTGCCCTGCGGGGATGCCGACCAAGGCGCTCGCCAGTTGGCTGCGCGATTCCCGCACGATCAGGACCTCGTGGGCCTTCTCGATCGGACGGAGGGCGATCATGTCGGAATCGGCCCAGAGACCCCCCAGCTTGCGCAAGGCCTCAAAGCGGAAGATGTCGGAGAACTGGGCCCAAGAACCATGTCTAGTGTCGAAGTACAGGCGCTTCTCCGGGAGGATCTCGCGAGCATCAACGCACTGCACGCCTCTGGGAACTCGCTCCAACGGCCCATACGAGTACAGACGGACCTCGTGGCCCTGGGCCACGAAAGACGCCAAGCTCAAGCGTTCGATGCGCCCCAGTGGTCGCCCGTGCCAGAACTGGATGACCGGGTTCCACACTCCGCCAGTTTATTCTCGATGCCGAGTTCCTGCCGCTGGCAGCGGCTCACATGCGTTCCAAGCTTCGTGAGCGCGGCCTCGAACCAGCGTGGGATCTGCCGATGGTGGAGCTGAGGGGATTCGAACCCCTGACCCCCTCCATGCCATGGAGGTGCGCTACCAACTGCGCTACAGCCCCGCGCCCGGCAGGCCGGGCAACTCGACAGAGTTTAGGCCAAGACCGCGCCCGACGCGAAATCGGGCAGATCCCTCGGCTCCGGCAGCGGTTCCCGGATCCCCTCGTTGTATCCAGCGAGCCGCAGGCGTCCACCAAAGACGTTCTCCTGCAATGTAGTCCACGTGCAGTTGGCCATCGTGGCGAAGGCTCCGTCGGAGCTCGCGGGCAGTTCCAGCAGCTCCAACATGGCCGCCCGCAGACAAGCACCATGGGTCACCGCGACCCCGGTCTCCCCCGGACTGAGTGCGTCGACATAGCCACGCAGCGCCGGCACCATCCGGGACAGGACATCGGCCGTTGACTCGGCGCCCGGCACGAGGATTGTCTCGTCGTCGGCTTGCCACGCGGCATACTCACGCGGGAAATGCGCAGCGAACTCGTCGCGGGTGAGCCCGGAGCGTTCGCCGACGGAGTACTCCCGCAGTCGAGGGTCGACCTCGACTGCGACCCCGGCCGCGCGCCCCACGTAGTGCGCGGTCTGCGCCGCACGGGCGAGGTCGCTGGACCATAGCCGAGCCGGGCGTAGAGCGGCGACGAGCGGAGCCATCGCGGCAGCCTGCCGATGGCCCACGTCGTCCAACGGGATGTCCGTGTGTCCCTGGGCCCGCAGGGTGAGATTCCACTCGGTCCGCCCATGCCGGACCAGCACCAGGCGCCGAGCGTCGGGGCCGGCGAAGGTGGCCAGCCGGGTGGGCATCAGGCGTGCGTCGGCGACGCAGCCGATGCCGGACGCTCCGGCGCAGACAACGCGTCGAGGTCGACCGTCGGGCAGTCCCGCCACAACCGCTCGAGTTGGTAGTAGGCGCGCTCCTCGACGTGCTGCACATGCACGACGATGTCGCCGAAGTCGACGAGCACCCAGCGATCCTCGCGGCCACCCTCGCGGCGCAGCGGCTTGACGCCCTGCTCACGGAGCCGCTGCTCGACCTCGTCGACGATGGCGCCTACCTGCCGTTCGTTGGCGGCCGAGGCGATGACGAAGACGTCCGTCAGTGCCAGTTGGGCACTCACATCGATGGCGACCACGTCCTGGGCGATCTTGTCCAGCGCCGCGTCGGCGGCAGCCTTGGCCAGGGACAGGGAACGGTCGGTCGCAGTCACGCAGGAGCCTTTTCGGTCGAAACGGGTGAAACGGGTGAAACAGATGGGGCGCGGGCTGGACCAGCGCCGTGCGCCGGGCCACCGGCATACAGGGAGTATTTGTTGATGTACTGGACGACGCCATCGGGGACGAGATACCAGACCGGTTCGCCCCGCGCGACGCGGTCCCGGCAGTCGGTGGAGGAGATCGCCATGGCCGGCACCTCCTGCAACGTCACCCGCTCCGTGGGCAATCCGGTGGCCCGCAACTCGTGACCCGGCCGGGTCACCCCGACGAAGTGCGCGAGCCCCCAGAGTTCGTCGACATCCTTCCAGGTGAGGATCTGCGCCAGCGCATCGGCACCGGTGATGAAGAACAACTCGTCACCAGGACGCTGGGCGTGCAGATCTCGCAGCGTGTCGATGGTGTACGTCGGCCCGTCGCGGTCGATGTCCACGCGCGAGACGGTGAACCGGGGATTCGAAGCTGTCGCGACGACCGTCATGAGATAGCGGTGCTCTGCCGCGGCGACCTCGCGCCCGGCCTTCTGCCACGGCTGTCCGGTGGGGACGAAGACGACCTCGTCCAGATCGAACAGCGCCTGCACCTCGCTGGCAGCGACGAGGTGCCCGTGATGGATGGGATCGAAGGTCCCACCCATCACCCCGACGCGACGGGTCAGTGGTGTCCCCCGCCGGCAGCGTGCTTGTCGCGCACCTTGTAGGCGGTGCCGCGGAAGGACCACAGGAAGCCCAGCAGCAGCAGGAAGATCGCGAAGGCGATGACCGCGTACATGACGGGATTCATCGGCAGCTCACGGGTCGCCTCTTCGGCGTGAATCAGGACAGGCAGGACGCTCGCGGACATGGCGCCCATGGTAGCGGTAGCCCCTCGCCGATGGCGCACGGCATGGCGCTTGTCTCGGCCGGTTTCGGCAGTTTCGGTATGCCGTGCTGCTCACGGCGCGCACACAGCCGGCTCGTACCCGGCACCGATCCGCGCCCGTACCCTTGGGGACATGAGGCCGGAACTGTCGGTGGTCATCCCGATGTACAACGAGCAGGAGGTGCTGCCGCTGCTCGCCGATCGGCTGCGCCCGGTGCTCGACGGCCTTGCCACGACCTACGAGGTGGTGTGTGTCGATGACGGCAGCGCCGATCTCACTCCGGCACTGCTGGCGAAACTCGATCGCGAGTGGGAACAGGTGCGGGTCGTCCGGCTGCGGGCCAACTCCGGTCACCAGGCGGCGATTTCCGCCGGGCTGGCGCTGGCCCGAGGCGCATTCGTGGTGACCATCGACGCCGACCTGCAGGATCCCCCCGAGGTCATCGCCGAGATGCTCGGCACCGCCCACCGCGAGCAGGTCGACGTCGTCTACGGGGTGCGCAACGATCGCACCACCGACTCGGTCTTCAAACGCACCACCGCGCGAGCCTTCTACGCCATCATCCGCAAGATCTCAGGCACGACGGCCCAGAGCGACGCGGGCGACTTCCGGCTCATGTCGCGAGCCACCGTCGATGCCGTCAACGCACTGCCCGAGCATGGCAGGGTGTTGCGTTTCGTCGTGCCGGCGCTGGGCTTTCCGAGCGCGAGCGTGCACTACAAGCGGGCCGAGCGGGCCGCGGGCACGTCGAAATATCCGTTCGTCAAGATGCTCAAGTTGTCGATCGACTCGATGACCGGCTTCTCGCTGTTCCCCTTGCGCCTGGCGACCTACCTCGGCCTCGGGGCAGGCGCGCTCATCGCCGTGCTGTCGGTGGCCCTGCTCATCTTCGCGCGCACCGGTCAGACCATCCCCGGCTGGACCTCGACCGTGCTCATCGTCGCGGGAGTCGGTGCGGTGCAACTGTTCTGCCTGGGCGTGCTCGGTGAATACGTCGGCCGGATGTATACCCAGATGCAGGCCCGACCGAGCTATTTCATCGCCTACGACAGCCTGGCGCGGGAGTCACACCCGGACGTGCCCGTCGCCCTCGACGACCCACTTGGTGGTCGTCAGCTCCGGTAGCGCCATCGGCCCACGGGCGTGCAGCTTCTGGGTCGAGATGCCGATCTCGGCGCCCATCCCGAACTGCCCACCATCGGTGAAGCGGCTCGAGGCATTGACCATCACTGCCGCGGCATCGACTTCAGCCACGAACCGCCGCGCCGCAGAGCGACTTTCGGTGACGATCACCTCGGTGTGCAGCGACCCGTGGGCGGCGATGTGATCCAGGGCGGCGCCGAGGGAGTCGACGACGTGCACCGACATCTCCAGTCGGTGCCACTCGGTGTCGAAGTCGGCGTCGGTCGCCTGGGCGAAGGGAACGCCGGCCTGCACGGCATACGGGGCTGCGGCTGGTGAGACGTGCAGCCCCACCCCCGCGGCCACCAGCTCGGTGAGTATGCCGGGCAGCAGCGCCTCGGCGACGGACGCGTGGACCAGCAGCGTCTCGGCCGCATTGCACACGCTCGGCCGGTGGGTCTTGGAGTTCATCGTGATCGCCCGCGCCTTCGCGGGGTCGGCGGCTGCGTCGAGGTAGACGTGGTTAATGCCGATGCCGGTCTCGATGACCGGGACGGTCGACTCCATGACCACGGTGCGGATGAGGTCGGCGCCGCCGCGGGGGATGACGAGATCGACCAGGCCGCGGGCCGTCATCAGCGCGCGAGCCGCGTCGTGGCCCCCGCCGTCGAGCAGCCCCACGGCGTCTTCCGGAACCCCTATTGCCGCCAGGGCCGCACGGATCACCTGCACGAGGGCGCGATTGCTCGCCTCGGCGGCCGACCCTCCACGCAGGATGACCGCATTGCCGCTCTTGAGTCCCAACGCAGCGGCGTCGACGGTGACATTCGGCCGCGCCTCGTAGATCATCCCGACGACACCCATCGGCACCCGCACCTGGCGCACCTGCAGACCGTTGGCCAGGGTCGAACCGCGCACGACCTCGCCGACCGGGTCAGGCAGCGCGGCCACCTCACGCACTGCGGATGCGATGGCGCGAATCCGGTCCTCGTCGAGCATGAGCCGATCGAGCAGGCCCTCGGCCATGCCCCTGCTCCGCCCGCGCTCGAGGTCTTCGGCGTTGGCTGCCACGACCTGCGGGATGGCCGCGTCGAGCGCGTCGGCCACGGCATACAGGGCGGCGTCCTTCTCGGCGCGGGTGAGCAACGCGAGCCGGCGCGAGGCGGCTTTGGCGCGACGGGCGAGATCGGCGACGAGTGCGACGACGGCGGGGTCCAGATCCGGCATGCACTCAGGGTATGCCGGGTGGCGCGGCTGCCGCGGCGCTGTCCGCGCTACCGGGGCAGCAGGACCAGAGCGTCGCGGTGGATCGCCTCGCGCTGGTATTCCGGGCCGAGTTCCTTGGCCAGGTCACGGGTGGACCTCCCGAGCAGGCCGGGCAACTCGTCCGACCCATAGTTGGTCAGGCCACGTGCCACCGCCCGGCCTGACAGGTCGCACACGTCGACCGGGTCACCGGCGCTGAAGGCACCCTCGACCGCAACAATCCCGGCCGGTAGCAACGACTTTCGCCGATCGACCACGGCCGACACCGCACCCTCGTCAAGCACGAGGCGCCCGTGCGGCTCGGTGGCGTGCGCCAGCCACAACAGTCGCGAGGGCGGGCGGCGGCGGCCGGGCAGGAAGACCGTGCCGACGTCTTTGCCGTTGAGGGCATCGCCGACGAGCTCGGTCGCGGTGAGCAGCGTGGGGATGCCTGCCGACGTGGCGATCCGAGCCGCCTCGACCTTGGTGCGCATGCCCCCCGTGCCCACGCCCGAGCCGACGCCGCCGATGTCGACGGCGCTGAGGTCGGCGCCGTCGCGCACGACGGGGATGCGTCGGGTGCCCGGCTGCGACGGCGGTCCGTCGTAGAGCGCGTCGACATCGGACAACAACACCAGCGCGTCGGCCTGGATGAGGTGCGCGACGAGGGCGGCCAGCCGGTCGTTGTCGCCGAAGCGGATCTCGTGCGTGGCGACGGTGTCGTTCTCGTTGATGACCGGCAGCACCCGCAGTTCCAGCAGCCGTTCCAGGGTGCGGCGGGCGTTGAGGTAGTGGCTGCGGCGGGTCACGTCGTCGATGGTGAGCAGCACCTGTCCGACAGTGACGCCGTGGGCACCGAATGCCTGCTGGTATGCCGCGACCAACGCGCCCTGCCCGACGCTCGCCGCCGCCTGCTGGGTGGCCAGATCCTTGGGCCGTCGTCGCAGACCGAGAGGCCCCATGCCGGCGGCAATCGCACCGGAGGAGACGAGGACAACCGAGGAGTCGCGGTATCGGGCCGAAATCGCGTTGGTGAGCGCCACCAGCCGACCGATGTCCAAACGCCCGTCCGGACTGGTCAGCGAGCTGGATCCGACCTTGACGACCAGGCGGCGGGCCATGGCGACGGCAGATCTGGGCACGGTCGCTCAGTCTACGGCCGGACGGCATACCCTCGTGGCCATGACCATCTGGGACGACATCGCCGCCGAGCGTCGCGCCAACGCCGATGTCTTGGACAGCCTCACCGACGAGCAATGGACCGTGCCGAGTCTGTGCGGGGAATGGACCATCCGCTCACTCGCCGGGCACATGATCGTGCCCTTCACGGTGACGACGGCAAAGTTCGGCCTGGCGATGCTGCGGGCCCGGGGAAACTTCGACAAGGCCAACGATGCCCTGGCCTGTCAGCAGGCCCGCCGCCCGACGCGCGAGCTGGCGGAGCTGCTGCGGGCCAACGCCGAGAGCCACTTCACCCCGCCCGGGTCAGGTCCACTCGCCCCGCTCACCGACACGCTCATCCACGGCCAGGACCTGCGCATCCCGCTGGGCATCGAGGACCGCCGGCCCACCGAAAGGTGGGCTCAGTCGCTGGCCTTCCTGGTCACCCCGGCCGCGCAGCGCGGTTTCGTCCCCACCAAGCTGCCCTCGCTGCGGATCGAGGCCGATGATGTCGACCTCACCCACGGCGAGGGCGAGGTGGTCTCCGGACCGGCCTGGGCCCTGTCGATGGCGTTGACCCTCCGGTCAGCCGCGCTCGCCCACCTGCGAGGTCCCGGCCTGGCCGAGCTCACCGCCTGGGTGGGCTGAACTGCGGCTCCCGACTGGGGCGAGCTCAGTCCTCGTCGCGAGCCGTCGCCCAGTGTCCGGCGCGCCGCTCGGCGTCGAGCTCGGCCTGCGTCGCCGCCCGGGCGGCATACCGCTGCTTCTGCTGCTCTCGCTTCTCGTCGCGGGTGGGGCGCGAGGAGGTGTCGAGGCGCAGGTCGGTGCCACGTGGCCCGGCGAGCAGCTCGGCCCCGGGACTGAGCGTCGGCTCCCAGTCGAAGACGACCGCGTCGTGCGCCGGACCGATGAGCACCGTGTCGCCGGCCACAGCTCCCGCTTTGTAGAGCGCCTCCTCAACCCCGAGCTTGGTGAGCCGGTCGGCGAGGTAGCCCACCGCCTCGTCATTGCTGAAGTCGGTCTGCCGCACCCAGCGGGTCGGCTTCTCCCCCACGATCCGGTATGCCGTGCCGTCAGGGGTCTGCTCGCGTCGCACCTCGAAGCCCGAGTCGTCTATCGCCTTGGGGCGCAACACAATCCGGGTCCGGACGATCTCAGGCAAGGCGGCGCGGGCCGCCGCGACGTGGCGGGCCAGCGAGAAGCTCAGCTCCCGCAATCCGGTGCGGGCAACCGCCGAGACGATGTGCACCTCCAGACCACGGGCCTGCAGGTCGGGCTTGACGAACTCGGCCAATTCACGCGCCTCGGGCACATCGGCCTTGTTGAGCACGACGATGCGAGTGCGTTCGGCCAGCGGTCGACCACCGAGGTCGGCATCGGGCACATAGAGCGAGAGCTCGCGCTCAAGTGCGTCGAGGTCCGACAGCGGATCACGGCCCGGTTCCAGGGTGGCGCAGTCGATGACGTGGACGAGCACCGAGCAGCGCTCGATGTGCCGCAGGAACTCCAGGCCCAGGCCCTTGCCCTCGTGGGCGCCGGGGATCAGCCCCGGCACGTCGGCGATCGTGAAGCGGGCCTCGCCGGCCGTGACGACCCCGAGGTTGGGCACGAGCGTCGTGAAGGGGTAGTCGGCGATCTTGGGCCGCGCCGCAGACAGCACTGACACCAGCGAGGACTTGCCGGCCGACGGGAAGCCCACCAAGCCGACATCGGCGAGCGTCTTGAGCTCGAGCACGACGTCGGCGGACTCCCCCGGCTCACCGAGCAGGGCAAAGCCGGGGGCCTTGCGTTTCGGGGAGGCGAGGGCCTTGTTGCCCAAGCCACCGCGCCCCCCGCGGGCGATGACGTGTTCGGTGCCGGCACCCACGAGGTCGGCCAGGACCGTGCCGTCCTCGCTCTTGACGACGGTGCCCTCGGGTACCCCGAGGATGAGGTCGGCGCCGTCTCCTCCATTGCGTTCGTCACCGGCTCCGGGCTTGCCGTCGGCGGCTTTGCGGTGCGGGTGGTGGTGGAAGTCGAGCAGGGTGGTCTGCTGCGGGTCCACGCGCAACACCACCGAACCACCCTTGCCGCCGTTGCCGCCATCGGGACCGCCGAGCGGCTTGAACTTCTCCCGCCGGACCGAGGCGACGCCGTGCCCACCGGCACCCGCGGAGACATGGAGGATCACTCGGTCGACGAAGT
>JBGAQV010000113.1:0-9164 GCA_044220505.1 Dermatophilaceae bacterium | reverse complement strand
CAGGAGACGCTGCCGAAGATGTCGATCGTGCCCTCGCGGAGGGTGACGATCGCGCGCTTGGTGTCCTTGCGCTTGCCCAGCCCGAAGCGGGTGCGACGCACCTTGCCGGGACGGTTGAGCGTGTGGACCGAGTCGACCTTGACGCCGAAAATCTTCTCCACGGCGATCTTGATCTCGGTCTTGTTGGCCCGCGGGTCGACGACGAAGGTGTACTTGCCGGCGTCCAGGAGCGCGTAGGACTTCTCGGAGACGACCGGCGCGATGAGGATGTCGCGCGGGTTCTTCTCGTGGATGCTCACTTGCTGTCCTCCTTGGAAGCGCGGCTGCCGGCCTTGGTGAAGCCAGCGGCCTCAGCGGCCTTCGCGGTGCGGAACCACACCTCGGCCACGGTCGCGTCGTACCAGCGGCCATCCGGCTCGTGGTAGAGCATCGAGTCGGCGTTGCCCTTGATGTCGAAGCCCTCGGGCGCGGAGCCGTCGGCCAGCGGGGCGGCCGAGTCGGGACCGAAGTCGCGGGTCTCAGCGGCGGCGTCCGAAGCGTCCGCAGCGGGCGCGTCGACGAGGGTGGCCGCCTTGGCGGGCTTGTCGGCCTTCTCGGCCTTCTCAGCCTTCTCAGCCTTCTCAGCCTTCGCGGGCTTGTCAGCCTTCTCAGCCTTGGCCGGAGCAGCCTCACCCAACTCGACACCTGCGCGGCCGACGAAGGCCTCCAGCGCAGCGCGGGTGAAGACCACCTCGTCGGAGCACAGCACGTCATAGGTGTTGAGCTGGTCGGCCATCAGCACGTGCACGTTGCCGAGGTTGCGCACCGACTTGAAACCGGCGACGTCGCCGCGGTCGAGCACGACGAGCAGCTTGGGCAGCGTCGCGACGCCCGCGAGCGCCTTGGCGGCTGCAGCGGTCGAGGGGGCGTCACCGGAGACGAGCGCGTCCAGGACGTGGACGCGGCCGTGGCGGGCCCGGTCGGAGAGGGCGCCACGCAGGGCAGCGGCCTTCATCTTCTTGGGGGTGCGCTGCGAGTAGTCACGCGGCTGCGGGCCGTGGACGATGCCACCGCCGGCGAACTGCGGGGCGCGAGTCGAACCCTGACGGGCACGGCCGGTGCCCTTCTGGCGGTAGGGCTTCTTGCCACCACCGGAGACCATCGCGCGGGTCTTGGTCGCGTGCGTGCCCTGACGAGCAGCCGCGAGCTGGGCCCCGACGACCTGGTGGATCAGCGGGATGTTGACCTGGACGTCGAAGATCTCCGCGGGGAGGACGGTCGTGGTCGCCATGAGGATCAGGCTCCCTTCGCGGCGGTGCGGATGAGGACGATGCCGCCTCGGGGGCCGGGAACGGCACCCTTGACCAGCAGCAGGCCCTTGTCGGCATCCACGGCGTGGATGATGAGGTTCTGGGTGGTCTGGCGCACACCGCCCATGCGGCCGGCCATGCGCTGGCCCTTGAAGACGCGACCCGGGGTGGCGCAGGCGCCGATCGAACCGGGCTTGCGGTGGTTGCGGTGAGCACCGTGCGAGGAGCTCACACCGGCGAAGCCGTGGCGCTTCATGACGCCCGCGAAGCCCTTGCCCTTGGTCGTGCCGGTGGCGTCGACCTTCTGACCGGCCTCGAAGGTCGTGGCGGTGATCTCCTGGCCGACCGAGTAGTCAGCGGCGTCGGCGGTGCGCAACTCGACAAGGTGCCGGCGCGGCGTGACGCCGGCCTTCTCGAAGTGACCCTTCATCGGCTTGTTGACCTTGCGGGGGTCGATGTCGCCGTAGGCCAGCTGAACGGCGGGGTAACCGTCCGCGTCACCGCGGACCTGGGTCACCACGTTCGGCCCGGCCTGGATGACGGTCACCGGGACCAGCCGGTTGTCGGCGTCCCAGACCTGGGTCATGCCGAGCTTGGTGCCCAGCACTCCCTTCACGGTGCGCTCCCGCGCAGCGGTGCTCATCACAGTCATGTCTGTCGAGTCCTCAGAGCTTAATCTCGATGTTCACGTCGGCGGGCAGGTCGAGACGCATGAGCGAGTCGACAGCCTTCGGCGTGGGGTCGATAATGTCGATGAGGCGCTTGTGCGTCCTCATCTCGAAGTGCTCGCGCGAGTCCTTGTATTTGTGCGGTGACCGGATCACGACGAAGACGTTCTTCTCCGTCGGCAGTGGCACCGGGCCGACAACCGTGGCACCCGCGCGGGTCACCGTGTCGACGATCTTGCGGGCCGAGCTGTCGATGACCTCGTGGTCGTAGGACTTCAGCCGGATGCGGATCTTCTGTCCCGCCATCGAAAGTTCCGTCTTTCTCTCGCCAACACCTGCCTGGGTGGCTACTACCGGATAGACCCCCGCGGTCGGGCGTGTCGTGCCCCGCTTCGCGGCCCGGCCATGGCACTTTCGTGCCCGAGTCGGGTGTCGTCGATCCGACCGTGGCCGGAGCTTGCGCTTCCCCCGGGCCACACGTGGTGTCCGAGCCGCTGAGGACCCGTGGGGATCCGCCTGTCAGCCGGGGGGCGGCGGTGTCTGCACTGGTTCCACCCAGGGCACGACGCCGCGCGTCAAGCAACCGGTCTAGTGTGCCAGAGGTGCCTTCCCGAGGCCAAATCGCCCTGGATTCCGGCCCGCGCACTCAGTCAGCCGGGCCTGCCACCGACCTCGCCACCGACCGCGACTCCGGTTCCGACTCCCGCTCCCGCCAAGCCGGTGTCGACCGCCGGTCTGCGCTGTCGGAGCACAGTGACGGCGACTCCGCCGAGCAGCAACGCTCCCCCGACGATCGACCATCCGCTGGGTCGTTCGCCGCGGGCCAGGTATGCCGTCGCCAGGCCCACGACCGGCACGAGCAGGGAGAAGGGCGCCACCTGCGCAGCTGGGTGCCGGGACAGCAGCGAGTTCCAGACTCCGTAGCCGAACAGCGACGCCAACACCGCCGTGTATGCCGTGGACGCCCAGTTCGCGGCGGTGAGGTGGGTGAGCGCCTGACCCACGGCATACGGGCCCTCGACTGCAGCGGCGAGCAGCAGCAGGGGCACCGGCACCACGAGACCCGACCACACGGTGAGCGACAGACCGTTGACCCCGCGCAGCCGACGGGCAGCGATATTGCCGGCCCCCCAGCACGCCGCGGCGGCCACGCACAGCCCGAGCGCGGGCAGCGGCACGGCAGCCCCACGACCCACAGCGATGACGCCGAGGCCGGCCAGACCGAGCGCGGCTCCCACCGCCTGCGCCGCGGTCGGATGTTCGCGCAGCAGCACCGAACCGAAGACGGCCGTGAAAACGACCTGCACCTGCAGCACGAGCGAAGCGAGCCCGGGCGGCATACCGGCAGCCAGCGAGGAGTAGAGGAAACCGAACTGCCCGACGCTCATGAGCAGCCCGACCAGCGCGACGTCCTGCCACCGACCGCGCGGGCGCGCGACGAAGAACACCGCGGGGAACACGACCGCGCAGAAGCGCAGCGCGACGAAAACCAGCGGCGGCACCCCGGCCAAGCCCCACTCGATGACGACGAAGTTGGCTCCCCACACGACCGTCACGAGCACGGCCAGGAGGATGTCGCGGGGAGTCACGGGGTTACTCTCGCCGACCCTGGCCGGGACGACGAGCGAATTTCGCCAGGTGAGCAGGTGCGCAGCTGCGCACGGCACGAGCGCGCCCCGGGCGGGGACCAGATCAAGCCGGCGCGAGGAAGGCGGTGAGCAGCGCGGCATACGCCTGCTGGTCCGGCACCCCGGTGAGTTCGCGGGCGCTGTGCATCGACAACATGGGAGCTCCCACGTCGACGGTGGTCACCCCGAGCTGACCGGCTGTGATCGGTCCGATCGTGCTCCCGCACGGCAGGTCCGAGCGGGTGACGAAGACCTGCAGGGGCACCTCGGCCTGCTCGGCGGCCACCCGCAGCGCAGCGATCCCCCGCCCGTCGGAGGCGTAGCGCAACTCGCGGTGCACCTTGAGCACCGGCCCGCCGTGCATCCGCACCTGGTGCGCCGGCTCGGCGAGTTCGGCGTAGTTGGGGTGGGTGGCGTGCGCCATGTCGGCCGACGCGACCATGCTGCCGGCCAGCGCTCGCCAGTAGTCCTCCCGGTCGCCGCCCGCGGCCCGCTCGAGGATGCTGCCCAGCAGGGGCGATGCCGCTCCTCGCTCGGACCGGCTTCCGACCTCCTCGTGATCGAAGAGCACGATCGCCGGCCGGTATGCCGTGTGCTCGCCGGCGCCGGCCAGCAGCGCCTCGACAGCAGCGTGGCAACTGGCCAGGTTGTCCAGCCGCGCGGACGCCAGCAGGTCGCGGTCGCGGCCCAGCAGTGCGGCCGGCTGGGTGTCACGCAGGCTCACGTCCCACCCCAGCAGGTCGCCTTCCGCGGCGCCCACCTGCTCCCCCAGGTATGCCGTGAAGCTCGCCGCCGCATCGCCCACCCCCCACAGCGGGACAAGGTGGGTCTGCGGGTTGAGTTGCGCGCCGCGCTCGTTGAGCCCACGGTCCAGGTGAATTGCCAGCTGGGCCAGCCGCAGCAGCGCCCGGGTGTCGTCGAACAGCTCGGCCCGCACGCCGCCTCGGCCCGCGGG
Source organism: Dermatophilaceae bacterium (assembly GCA_044220505.1). GTDB lineage: Bacteria > Actinomycetota > Actinomycetes > Actinomycetales > Dermatophilaceae > Phosphoribacter. Next base: position 4,624 of record JBGAQV010000113.1, on the reverse strand, counting down.
GTCCCGGACGAGGACCCGACCGGCCAGCCCGAGATCGCGATCGAGCCAGGATGTGTAGATCGGCGGCCCGTAGGGTTCCACTCCCAGCATCTGCCAGCCCGCCTTGACGACGTCGGGTCGGGGCTTGACCTGGAAGGTCGGGCTGTCGGTGTGGGCACCGACAATCCGCCACGGGGTATGCCGGCTATCCCCCTCGCGGTGGACCCACGCCACGAGCGCGCCGTCTCGCAGCACGGCATACCGGCCGGGGGAGGTCGGGAAGGGGTCGTGCTCGCCGACGATCTCGAAGTCGCCCTCGTCGACCAGCCGGGCGGCGGCGTTGGCCGCCGCGTGAAACGGGGTCGGGCTCGCATCGAGGTAGACCATCAGGCGCTGGAGCGCCGAGTGTGCGGGCGCGGGCGCGGGCGCCGGTGTAGGTGCCGCTGTCGTGGCCGCCGAGTCGGGGTTCGTCACGATCTGACTCTAGGCGTCGGCGGCGTGCCGTCAGGAACCCAACCGGTCGCGGATCGCCCGGCCCCAGAAGGTCGCCCCGGGGTCACCGATCTCCACCGGATCGCTGGTGAGCAGGTCGGCGCCCCGGCCCTCGGCGTCGGCGCGCACATCGATGACGGGTATGCCGCGCTCGTCGGCCCATTGCAGGCTGCGTACGCGCACAGTCTCCAGGACGCTCGTCGGCGCGGTCGGAGCGGCCACCAACACCACGGCAGGCGTCGGTGAATACGTTGCGGCGGTCGCGACAAGGGCGTCGAGGGAGGCTGCGACGCTCTCTTCGGTCTCCGCGCGCCCGACGCACACGAGGATGAGGTCGGGGGTGGGCTCAGTCGCCGGATCGGTGAGGGCGACGCTGCCCCGCAATGTCGTGCGCAGGTTGACCCCTGGAGCTGACCCGTCCCGGATCGTCACCACGCTGCCGACCTGGCCGTCGCGGACAGTGGGCGGCAACCCGTGGGGTGGGGCCCGGCGAGCGACACCGGCGTGCGACGCACCCGCTCCCGCGGGTCCCCGTCGGTCGGGTTGTCCCAGTCGCTCATGCTCACCTCTCCCGAGCCAGGTCCTGGTAGACATCCAGAATCGTTCGCGCCCCATGTTCCCAGGTCCGTCGGCCCGCGAGTTCCCGACCGGCTTCCCCGCAGGTATGCCGTGTGGCTGGGTCCGCCACGAGCGCCTCGATGGCCAGCGACAGGGCAGCCGGGTCCTCCGGAGGCACCCGAAGTCCAGCACCCGTCTGGACCAACTCCGCCAAGGCGGGCACATCGCTGACGACGAGAGGCCGCCCCGCGGCCATCGCCTCGACCGGTTTGAGCGGCGTGACCACCCGGCATACTGGCAGGTCACGGCGAGGGACGGCGAAGATGTCCAGGGCCCGGTGCCAGGTCTGCGCGATATCGGGAGGCACTCGTCCCGGCAAGAGCACCGCGTCGTGCAGGCGCAGGTCGGCGACCAGCTGCAGCAGCTGCGGGCGAGCCACCCCATCGCCGACGATGGCGCACCGGACCGGCACTCCCCGGCCACGGGCCAGCCCGACGGCCCGGACGAGAGTGTCGAGCCCTTCGTAGTCGACGACCGATGTGATCGACCCGACCCAGACGTCCTGATCAGGGATCCCGACGGCCGCCCGGGCCTGCGCACGGGTCGGGCCCTGGCTCAGCAGTCGAGCGTCGACGGCGTTGGGCACCACGACGATCCGCGCCGCGGCCACCCCGCGCTCGATGAGATCGGCCCGCATCGTCTCGGAGGTCGTCACGACCCGGTCGGCCAGCCCGGCGACCTCGATCTCCTTCGCCGCGATGGCGGCAACCCGCCGAGCCAGGGGTGCGGGATCGACGTGGGTGAGGTCGGATCGCACGGCCCAGGTCAGCTCGGGTCGCCCGCGCACCTCGTAGACCCACGGCCGCTGGGTGCCGCGGGCCACCGCCGCGGCGATGAGGCCGTTCTGAAAGGGCGAGGTCGTGTGCAGCACCGCAGGTCTCAGCTGGCCGGCGATCTCGGCCAAGAGGCGCGCCGTCTGACCCAACCGCTGGGCGTGTTCCGGCGCCGGTCGCGCACGCACCAGCCGGTGGTAGGGCACCCCATCGACCTCGTCGCGGTGGGCGGCGGTGACGACGCCGATCGTCACGGGATAGCCCAGCCGGGTCACGGCGTGAGCGTCGCTCCCGGCGGACCGCAGCGCCCGCAGCAGTCCATGGGATCGCAGAGAATAGCCTGACTGGGTGTGTGGCACCGAGTTGACCAACAGATGCACGGACGAAGTCGCCGCGGCCGGTCGATAGGGCCGCCCGGCATCCGGCAGCCGGAACCCCGGCTCCCGCAGGCCCATCTCCCCTCGGTATGCCGTGAGCAGCGACGCGGCCGCGCGGGAGGGGGCACGGCGCAGCAGCTGGACGGCATACTCATCGTCGCCTTCGGCCCACGCGCGGCGAGCTGCAACAACGGGGAACTCCGCCTCGCCCGAAGAAAGTGCCCCGAGGTAGCCGGCGACCGCCGCCCGCACTAGGCGCCGCAACCGACCGGGTCGACCGGGGTGAGGTGCGCCGCGCTCGAGTGCGGTGCGCGCCGCGTCGGGGCGATCGGCGAGGAGTTCACCGAGGGCGGCCACCTCGAGCCATGGCGCGCGCGCCAGCGCACGCGCGGCGCGCTCACGCACCGGGGCCGGCGAACGACGTGCCACGAGGAGCAGGAAGTGCACGGCATCGAGGGTGAGGTGCGTCGTCGTCGTGGTCGCGACGAGACCCACATTGGCGACCAGCTCACGCACCCTGCGGTCAGCCACGCCGGATCCCGACCTGCTGCAGCAGGGCGGTATAGGCCCCGGCCAACGCATCGTATGCCGTGTGCTCGGCCAGCCAGGCTCGGCTGCGATGGGTCGACGGAAGGGGCACCCCGGATTCGCTCAGCGTCACCCAGAGCCCAGCCAGCGCTTCGACGTCGCCGGGTGGCACGACCGACCCCACCAGCGTCTGGCGCACGATCTCCGCGGCCTCCCCGCGCACCACGGCGGTCACGTGCACGCCCTCCTGCATGAGTTCGTAGAGCTTGGAGGGGACCGTCCATTCCAGCGGTTTCCAATCCCGCAGCGACACGACGGCGGTGTCGGCCCAGGCGTAATGGTCGCGCGCCTGCGACTGCTGCACGTGCCCGAGAAACTCCACCGGCGCACCGAGCTGCGCTGCCAGCGCCCGCAGGGCCCCTTCGGCAGCCCCGGAACCGACGATGCGCAAGTGCACCGCCGACCCGAGTTCGGCGGCCCGCGCGACAGACCGGATGACATCGTCGAGCCCCTGTGCCCGTCCGGTCGTCCCCACATAGACCACACGCAGCGGACCGTCGGCGATGGCCCGCAGTGTGGGGGCGCTGGCAACGCTCGTATCTTGCTCCAGTGCCGCCTCCAGTGCGGCGGTGTCGGCCGAGCTGGGCCTGCGGACCGGATCCGCCCCGGGCTCCGGAGGGCGGGGGCCGTTACGGATGACGACGACCCGCTCCACGCCGCGCCGCCGCAGCACCGCGGCGAAGGACTCGGTCGTGGTCACGACAGCAGCGCAGCGCCGTTGGACGTGGGTCAGGGTGCGGACCAGGGCCTCACTGACCCGAGCCGGCGGACGCCAGCGGATCGACGTGGTCAAGGTATCCCATTCCTTGCGATGGTCGATGAGATCGGGCCACGCGTCGCGGAACTCCAGGACCACCGGGCGACGCAGGACCACACCCACGGCATACCCGGCCAGGGCCATCGGTAGGGCTGGGGCGGAGGCGACGATGACATCGGGGCGCCGCGCCCGAGGCAGGCCGTGGCGGATGCCGACAGCGATCGCGGCGAACCCGGCGACCGCCTGGTCGAGGGTCCGCAGCCCGAGGCCGCGCCCGTGCGGGACATAGGGCAGCCGGACGATGTGCTCACCGTATTCGCCGGCCCCCGCGGAGCCCACGTCGAAAGCGGGATAGCTCGGAAAGATGCGCCGGCCGACGGGGTAATGGGGGGTCGGCGACAGCACGACGACCTCATGGTCGTTGGTCAACCGCGCCACCAGCGCCCCCCAGCGACGCTGGGGCGGGCCTTCCTCCGGCGGGTAGTAGTGGGTCAGCAGCATGACCTTCACAACCGCTGCCCCACCCTCCCGATGTCGGCAATACCCCCAGCAGCTGACAAGCCGGGCGCGGCAACAGCGTATCGGGTGTCACGGACAGCTGCCGGACGGCATACCTCGGTGCCAAGGCGACAACGCGAAGGGGGCCCGGACGATGTCCGAGCCCCCTTCGACACTGCTCAGCAGCAGGTCACTTCTTGACCTTGATGACCTTGCCCGAGCCGACGGTGCGGCCACCCTCGCGGATGGAGAACGGCTGGCCGTCGTCCATGGCGATGGGCTGGATCAGCGTGACGTCCATCTCGGTGTTGTCACCGGGCATGACCATCTCGGTGCCCTCGGGCAGCTTGACGACGCCGGTCACGTCCGTGGTGCGGAAGTAGAACTGCGGACGGTAGTTGTCGTAGAACGGGGTGTGACGGCCACCTTCGTCCTTGGACAGGATGTAGACCTGCGCCTCGAACTCGGTGTGCGGGGTCATCGAACCCGGCTTGATGACGACCTGGCCGCGCTCGACCTCTTCGCGCTTGATGCCACGCAGC
>JBGAQV010000112.1:0-9220 GCA_044220505.1 Dermatophilaceae bacterium | reverse complement strand
GGCTCAGCGGGCGCGACCGGCTCAGCGGGCACGACCGGCTCAGCGGGCACGGCCGGCTCAGCGGGCACGGCCGGCTCTGCAGTGACCGGCTCCCCGCCGAACGGCGGGAACCCGCTCGCTCCAGCGTCGACGCCGGCCTGAGCCTTGGGAACGGGACCACCGGCCCCGGGGAACTGGGCTTCGGGAAGGTGCGCCACGGCATACCTCTCGGGGTGAAGGCGACAACAGACAGGGTGCCACCTTCGCCGCCGTTCCTGTGGCGAGGCTGTGCCGCGCCTGGCCAGGGCCCGTGTCACCGGCCGCCGTGCGACCATGGCTTCACAGGAAGGCCACAGCCAAGTCACATGAACCGGACACCGCGCACCGAGAGAGTCGGCCCATGAACCTGAAGTCAGCCAACTCAGCCAACTCGGTGAAGCCGCAGAAGCTCGAGCGCCCCGACGGCACGCCCCCGCGGGTGCTCGTCGTCGACGACGAGCACAACCTCACCGAGCTGCTCGGCATGGCGCTGCGCTACGAGGGCTGGGAGGTCCGCGCGGCAGGCAGCGGGATGGCCGCGGTGCGCGCCGCTCGCGAGTTCGAGCCGGACGCAGTCGCATTGGACATGATGCTGCCCGACATGGATGGCCTCGAGGTGTTGCGCCGGATGCGCGAGCACAACGACCGCATCCCCGTCCTCTTCCTCACCGCGCGTGACGCCGTCGAGGACCGCATCGCCGGCCTCACCGCGGGCGGCGACGACTACGTCACCAAGCCGTTCAGCCTCGAGGAGGTCGTCGCCCGGTTGCGCGCCCTGATGCGCCGCACCGTCCTGGTCGCGCAGGAGGAGGACGACTCGATGCTCGTCGTCGGCGACCTCACCCTCGACGAGGACTCGCACGAGGTCACCCGCGCCGGCGACCCGATACAGCTGACGGCCACCGAGTTCGAGCTGCTGCGCTACCTCATGCGCAACCCCAAGCGGGTGCTCTCCAAGGCCCAGATCCTCGACCGGGTATGGAACTACGACTTCGGCGGCCAGGCCAATGTCGTCGAGCTCTACATCTCCTACCTGCGCAAGAAGATCGACGCCGGCCGGGAGCCGATGATCCACACCATGCGCGGGGTGGGTTACGTCCTCAAGCCGGCTTCCTGACGTGTCGGGTTCGCCAGCATCCGGTATGCCGTCCGGCGCCGACACCTCGTGGCGACGGCCAGGCTCGTGGTCACTGCGCGCCAAGCTCGTCGCATCGATGTTGGCCCTGTTCGCCGTCATCACGCTCATCTCGAGCGCAGCATCGGTCGTATCACTCAACCGCTATCTCACCGGCCAACTGGACGACCAGCTGCGCACGTCGATGCGCGCGCTGCCGCCGGGCCTCGGCGGGAGTCAGACCAACGACCGGCATGACGAGGGGCGCGGGCCGGGCGACGAGGGGTTCATCGTTGCCGTCGTCGACGGCGTGCAGTGGACCCGACCGCGCGACACGATCACCTCCGATCAGATCGCCGTCCTGGAGGCCGCCGGCCTGGGCAAGGAACCGGCAGACCTCAACCTGGGCGGTGACCTGGGGCTCTACCGAGTGATGGCCAGCTCCCCCAACTCCAGCACGGTCGTCTACGTGGGCCTGCCGAAGTCACGCCAGGACAACGCCGTCGGCAACGCCCTGCGGACCGCCCTGCTCGCAACTCTCGCCGGGCTGGTCGCCATGGCTGCCGGTGGACTGTGGCTGGTCAAGCGCAATCTGCGGCCGTTGACCCGGGTGGCCACGACGGCCACCAATGTCTCCAAGTTGCACCTGTCCTCCGGACAAGTGGCCCTCGCCGAGCGGGTCGCACCCGAGGACACCGACCCACACACCGAGGTCGGCAAGGTCGGCCTGGCACTCAACGAGTTGCTCGACCATGTCGGTGACGCCCTCAACGCGCGCCACGAGAGCGAGCAGCGTGTGCGTCAGTTCGTGGCCGACGCATCGCACGAGCTGCGCACGCCGCTGGCATCGATTCGCGGGTATGCCGAGCTGACCAAGCGGGAGCGCGAACCGGTCCCGGCGTCGGTCGTCCATGCCCTGGGGCGCGTCGAGTCCGAGGCGACCCGGATGTCGAGCCTCGTCGAGGACTTGCTGTTGCTCGCCCGCCTGGATGCCGGGCGACCACTGGACACCGCGCCGGTCGACCTCACCGAGATCGCCATCAACGCCGTGAGTGACGCCCACGCCGCCTCACCGGAGCACAAGTGGCGATTGGACTTGCCCGATGAGCCGGTGATCGTCCACGGTGATGGCCAACGCCTCCACCAGATCCTCGCCAACCTGTTGGCCAATGCCCGGGTCCATACGGTGCCTGGCACCACAGTGCTCACGAAGATCACCCGCGAACCAGGCACGGTGCGGCTCAGCGTCCACGACGACGGTCCCGGAGTGCCCAGCGAGTTGCAGAAGAGCGTCTTCCAGCGGTTCGCCCGCGGCGACTCGTCCCGCAACCGGGCGGCCGGCAGCACCGGACTGGGTCTGTCGATCGTCGCCGCGGTGGCGGGTGCTCATGGGGGCACCGTCGAGCTGTCGAGCAAGCCGTCGGACACCACCTTCTCGGTCGTGTTGCCGGCCCCGGACGACGCGTCCTCGACCCCCGCGTGGGCTGCTCGCGTCACCCCCTGACCCTGCGGTGGCCCTTGGTCAGGGCACTCCACTGGGCTCACTGACCCCTCCTGGACGCCTCAAAGCTTGCTCACAGTCACCGCCACGACTCTCGAAGGCATGAACGAGATGGCCCTGCACGCACACACCCCGTCCGCCCCCGACCTGCCGACGCTCGCCGAGAGTCCGGCCGCGCGCAAGGTGAGGGGCACGGCATACCGGATCTGGCGCGGCCCCGAGGCCGACCCGACCTGGGCCCGGCCCGCGCTCCTGGGGTTACTGGCCCTCACCGCGGTCTTCTACCTGTGGAACCTCACCGCGAGCGGCTACGCCAACTCGTTCTACTCGGCTGCGGTACAAGCCGGTTCGGAGTCGTGGAAGGCGTTCTTCTACGGCAGCTCCGATGCCGCGAACTCGATCACCGTCGACAAGCCGCCGGCCTCGTTGTGGTTCATGGCGCTGTCGGTGCGCGTCTTCGGGCTCAACAGCTTCGCGATCCTCCTGCCCGAGGTGCTCATGGGCATCGCGACGGTCGGCGTGCTCTACGCCACCGTCAAGCGCCAATTCGGCGCTGCCGCAGGGCTGCTCGCCGGCACGATCCTCGCGCTGACGCCGGTCGCCGTGCTGATGTTCCGCTTCAACAACCCCGAGGCGCTGCTCGTCCTGGCGATGACCCTCGCGGCCTGGGCGACCATGCGCTCGATCGAACAGGCCTCCCCGAAGTGGTTCGCCCTCGTCGGGGTTTTCATCGGGCTGGCCTTCCTCACCAAGACCCTGCAGGCCTTCCTCGTCGTGCCGGGCTTCGCGTTGGCCTACTTCGTTGCGGCCAATATCCCACTGCTGCAACGGATCTGGCATACCATCCTCGGCGGGCTCGCCATCGTCGCCTCGGCCGGCTGGTGGGTCGCCATCGTCGAACTCGTCCCCGAGAGCGCCCGCCCCTACATCGGCGGCTCGCAGACCAACTCCTTCCTCGAGCTCACCTTCGGCTACAACGGCCTCGGCCGGATCAACGGCAACGAGACCGGATCTGTCGGTGGCGGCGGGGGCGGCAACGGCGGCAACTGGGGCTCCACCGGCCTGCTGCGGATGTTCAACGCCGACAACGGCGGCCAGATCTCGTGGCTCATGCCCACTGCGCTCATCCTGCTGCTCGCCGGCCTGGTCTGGCGGGCCCGGCACCCGCGCACCGATGCCCGCCGTGCGGCATACCTCGCCTGGGGGTCGTGGTTCGTCGTGACGACGCTGACCTTCTCGCTCATGGCCGGCATCTACCACGCCTACTACACGGTCGCGTTGGCCCCCGCCGTCGCCGCCGTCGTTGCGATGGGTGCGGCCGAAGCCTGGGAGCGCCGCGACCGGCTCGTCGCCCGCCTGGTCCTCGCCGCTGCGATGCTCGCCGCCACGGGGTGGAGCTTCGTGCTGCTGTCGCGCACCGTCACCTGGAACGGCTGGCTGCGCGTCGCCGTCCTCGCCCTGGGCCTCACGGCCACCGCCGGCCTGGTCCTGCTCGACCGGGTTCACGCCAAGGCTGTTCCGGCGATCGTCGGTCTGGCGCTCACAGCCGGCTTGCTCGGCCCCGCGGCATACAGCCTGCAGACCGTCTCGACCGGGCACATGGGGTCGATCGTCACGGCCGGCCCCGCGGTCGCCGGGCAGGGCGGACCGCAGGGTATGCCGGGTGGTCCCGGCGGGGCGGCGGGTGGCCAACTGCCCGGTATGCCGGGCGGGCTCGGCACGGCGCCCGGCGGCACCACGACGCCCGGTGGAACTACAGCACCTGGTGGAACCACGGCTGGCCCGGGCGCCGGCGGACCGGGAGGAATGGGCGGGCTGCTCAATGCCGACCTGCCGACGACCGCGGTGGTCCAGGCGCTGAGCACCGACGCCGACTCCTACACCTGGGTCGCCGCCGCCGTGGGTTCCCAGCGGGCCGCCGGCCTGCAACTGGGCACGGGATTGCCGGTCATGGCCATCGGCGGCTTCAACGGCTCGGACCCCTCGCCCACCCTCGCGCAGTTCCAGGCCTACGTGGCCCAGGGCAAGATCCACTACTTCGCGTCCGGCGGCGGGTTCGGCGGACAGCAGGGCGGCAGCCAGTCCTCCTCGGCCATCGCCAGCTGGGTGCAGCAGAACTTCACCGCTGTCACCATCGGTGGCTCGACGTTCTACGACCTCACCGCTCCCGCGACCGGGTCGGCGGCCGCCGCAACCACCGGCACGGTCTGACATGGACGCCGCGACAGCCGTGACGGTGGCCGCGCCACCGCGCGCAACGCTGCTCGGCCAGGTCGGACGATTCGCCGTCGTGGGCTTGCTCTGCACCGCGGTGCACCTGGGACTGTTCACCATCTTCCACAGCTGGTGGGAGTCCCAGGTGGCCAACCTCGTCGCCCTCGTCCTGGCCACGCTGGTCAACACCATGCTCAACCGCAATTGGACCTTCCGGTCGGCTCGCCAAGGCAACTGGGTGCGCCAGCAGGCTCAGGCCCTCGGGGTGTTCCTGCTGACCTGGGCCGCGACCAGCGGTGGTTTGGCCCTGCTCGAGAGCGGCTGGCCCAACGCGCCGGTCTGGGTCAAGGTCCTTGCCCTCGCCGCGGCCACCGCAGTTTCGACGGTCGTGCGCTTCGTGGCCATGCGGCGGTGGATCTTTGCGGCGGCACCCTGACCAGCGCGTGGCTTGCCTTGACGACAACGGTGGTGACCTCCGTGCGGAGGTCACCACCGTTGTCGTGCTGTGCTGGCGGAGGCGGCGGGATTTGAACCCGCGAGGGAGGTTAATCCCAACCCACTTAGCAGGCGGGCGCACTAGGCCACTATGCGACGCCTCCCCACCCCACCGGCGATACACGAGGACCGGAGCACACGGCATACCGAAGGGGCCGTCACAGGCTACCGGGGCAGCCGGGGCCGCACCAAAACCGCGGCCGGAAGAATCACACCTCGGGCAGACAACCGGACCGGCGGGGCCGTCGTCACAAGGGATGAGGTGCACAATGTCCAGGACACCAATGCCCGACACCGCAGCCAAGGGGGATCCCTCGCCATGACCAGCGACGCTCGGCGCCCCCTCCCCGAAGGGGTGCGTGCCCGGCGCCGCCTCGCTGCCGCACGACTCGCGCGAAGGTCGGCCACGTTGACCGTCTTGAGCACCATCTTCCCCGGCGCGGGCCTCACCCAAACGCGGTTCTACCGACTCGGCTGGATCATCGTCACCCTCGCCGCCGGCACGACGGCAGCTGTTGCGGCGGTGGTCTTCGCCAAGGGCCCGACTGCTGCGGCGCTCGCGGTTGCGGTGCGCCCCGGAGCCCTGCTCATCGCGGCGGCACTCCTGCTGCTCGGCGGGCTGCTTTGGGTGTGGTCGATCTGGCTCACCCATCGCGGGACCATGAACGCTCGGCTCGACCGCGTGCAACGCGTCGGACTACGAGCCCTGTCGGTGCTCATGTGTCTGGTCGTCGCCGTTCCCATGGCTACCGCAGTGCGCTACTCGTTGATCCAACGCGACGTCATCGGCACGCTGTTCGCCCAGGTTGACCTCGACCAGACCGACGGTGGGACGGCCCGCCCGGGCGGCGGGGCCGACCCGTGGGCCGATGTCTCGCGGGTCAACGTCCTGCTGCTGGGTTCCGACGCAGGCGACGACCGGATCGGCGTCCGCACCGACTCGATGATGATCGCCTCGATCGAGCCAAGGACCGGTCAGACGATCCTCTTCTCCTTCCCCCGCAACCTGCAGAACGTGCCGTTCCCGGTCACTAACCCGCTCTACAAGATCTACCCCAAGGGCTACACCTGCGGCAGCGAATGCCTGCTCAACGCGGTATGGCACGAGGCCGAGGTCAACCATGCGGAGCTGTTCAAGGGGACCAAGCAGCCCGGTCTCGCCACTCTCAAGGGGGTGCTGCAGGAGATTTCGGGGCTGCACATCGACTACACGACGATCGTCGACCTCAAGGGCTTCGAGGCCCTGGTCAACGCGATGGGCGGGGTGGTCATCAACGTCAAGGAGAAGCTCCCGATCGGTGGCCACCTCAACGCCGCGGGCAACATCTACGGCGTCGACTCCTGGATCCAGCCCGGCGTGCAACTCCTCGACGGCTTCCACGCGCTGTGGTACGCCCGCTCCCGCATCACCAGCGACGACTTCGGTCGGATGCGACGGCAACGGTGTCTCGTCGGCAAACTCATCGGCCAGGTCAATGTCGGCACGATGCTGAGCAAGTACCCTGCGCTCGCCCAGGTCGCCAAGGACAACGTCCAGACCGACATCCCTCCCACCGACCTGCCTGCGTGGGCCGAGCTCGTCACCCGGGTCAAGGGCGCGACGATCAGCTCACTGGCCTTCACCCCCGACAACATCAACCCGGGGAATCCGAGTTTCGTCGCGATTCGCCGGATGGTCCGCGAGGCCATCGACCCGAGTCTGGTGGTGCCACCCTCGACCACCTCGACGCCCTCGACCACAACCAAGACGCCGACGAAGAAGCCGACGCCGACCTCGACGAAGACCCCGAGCACCACGACGACGAACACCCCGCCGCCCAGCGCGCCGGTGGATCTCGAGGATGCCTGCTGAAAATCAGCGCACCTGCGGGCACTCTGTGCTCTGGTCTGGCGTGCTCTGGTCTTCCGTGTTCTGGTATGCCGTGAGCCCCCCGTGCCGCAGCACGAGGGGCTCACGCGCGCCGACGATGTCAGCGCAGGTCGTTGTCGACGATCAGAGCGGGCGAACCTGGTCTGCCTGGGGGCCCTTGGGGCCTTGGGTGACCTCGAATTCGACGCGCTGTGCCTCGTCGAGGGTCCGGTAGCCCTGGGTCTGGATGGCGGAGTAGTGGACGAAGACGTCCGGCCCGCCACCATCCTGGGCGATGAAGCCGAAACCCTTCTCAGCGTTGAACCACTTGACGGTTCCCTGTGCCATGGGGATAACTCTCTCTATCTGGACACTGGAGCTCGCACCTCGCGAACCCCGGTGCTGCCGCCTACCCCACAACCGGGTCGTACCCGAGTCTTTGGGAACTCCGGCCACGTCCTGGAATGGCGTGGCTACGAGGTCCGTCCTGCGAGGAACTGCAACTGCAACCGAGGCCGACGGTAGCCCACGTGGTGTGAAAAGCGCCACCCCTTCTTCGGGTCATTTTGCGGCTACCCGCGAGTAGCCTGCCCGCGCCCTCCCGAGCGCGCCCGATCTGTCGCGGATGCGTCGACATCGTGACTGTGCGGTCCCAATCCGCGGAGGGCGACCTGCTGCGGACGATCACCCCGGATCGAGGCCACCATGTCGACGACTCGCCGTGTCGCCCGCACATCATGGGCTCGAAACACAGTCGCGCCCAGCCAGGCGGCGATCGCGGTCGCCGCCAGACTGCCCTCCAACCGCTCCTCGGTCGGCAGGTCGAGCGTCTCGCCCACGAAGTCCTTGCGCGACAGCGCCTGCAGCACAGGGAACCCCAACGCTGTCACCGCTGCGGTATGCCGTAGCACCCGCAGTGAGTGGGCGGTGGTCTTGCCGAAATCGAGGGTGGGGTCGACGAGGACTCGCTCGGACGGCATACCGAGGTCCGTGGCTCGCGCGGCCCCCGCGGCGAGTCTCGAGAGGACGTCGCGCACGACGTCGAGCGGATCTGGGCCATAGGTGACGTCGACGGGGTCGGTGCGTGGCGGGCGGCCGCCGGTGTGCGAGACGACGTATCCCGCGCCGGCGTCGACCGCAGCCGGGAGCAGGTCGGTGTCATAGCCCGCCCAGGTGTCATTGACGAGGTCGACGCGCGCGCCGGCGGCCATCGCGGCGCGCAGCACGTCCGCACGCCAGGTGTCCAGACTCAACAACAGCTGCGGGTATGCCGTCCGCGCCCGCACGAGGAAGGGCGCCACCCGCTCGATCTCCTCCTGCACGCCGACCGGGTCGCCCTCGGAGCCGGCCCGGACGCCGCCGACGTCGACGATGTCGGCACCGAGCGCGACCGCGCTGTCGAGGGCACGCAGCGCGCTGTCGAGGTCGGCGTGGCGGTTGCCGGCGAAGAACGAGTCGGGGGTGCGGTTGACGATCGCCATGACGGCCGGTCGGGAGGCGTCGAAGGTCTGGCCCCGCAGGACCAGCGGTGCAGGCTCAGACAGGACGATTTGCGGGATTTCGCGCTGTCGAGCGTCGGTCATGGCCCCGTCCTCGGGTTTCTGATGCATAATTTGAAGTTTGTCCGTGGATCGAACATAATAGGCAGCGAGTCCTCCGTCCGAGGGCGCGCCCATCCATATGAAACTGAGTCACATCATCATGCCTAGCTGGATCGTCCTGTTCCCGCTCTTCGGTAAGAGCACGAAGCATGGCGCTTCGTACTACCACCACCGCGACCAGGTCCACTTCCGGACCTTCTGACCGGCCTCGCGGCTCGTCGACCCGGGGGGAAATCTGGGTCCGACCCGCACCAGCCTTCGACGCCACCGGCGCAGCGCCGGTGGCGTCGCGCTATGTCGGGACGGCCGCGGGCTCACACCGCGTCAAGGACGATCGCGCGCGCCGTCCATCGCCGCGGCCCGCTCGACCGCCCATCGATAGTGCCGCACCATGAGGTAGGCCGACCCCGCCGTCGCGAGATGCCACC
>JBGAQV010000111.1:0-9549 GCA_044220505.1 Dermatophilaceae bacterium | reverse complement strand
GGCTGCACGGGGTGGCCGCGCTGGCCGGCCTGGCGGCCCCCTTCGTCGTGGGCCGGCTCGTCGACGACATCACCCGCGGCACCGCGCTGGCGACCGTGGCCCGGCTCATCGGGGGCCTGGCGCTCGCGATCATCGTGCAGACCGTGCTGGTGTGGGCGGCGCGACGCGCGTCCTTCCGACTGGGCGAACGGGTCTTCGCGCAGTTGCGCGAACAATTCATGACCCGGGTCATGGAGCTGCCGCTGTCGGTCGTCGAGCGAGCCGGCACCGGCGACCTCGTCGCCCGGACGACCAACGACGTCGAAGCGCTCTCGCATGTCGTGCGCTTCGGGATCCCGTCGATCTTCGTCGCCGTCGTCACCCTGGCGATCACCGGAGTGGCCGCGGTCGTCACCGGAGGGTGGGTGGCGCTGCCGATCCTCGTCGGAGTGCCGATCATGTGGCTCTCGACGCGGCGCTACCTGCGGTTCGCCCCGGACGGCTACCTGCGCGAGCGGGCCACGTATGCCGTGCTCAACGGGGTTGTCACCGAGACCGCCGAAGGGGCCCGCACCATCGACGCCCTCGGTCTGCACGGCATACGGCGGTCGCGGGTGGACGCGGCCCTGCGGCGCAGCTTCGCCGCGGAGCTCTACACGCTGGGACTGCGGATGCGGTGGTTCCCTCAGGTGGAGTTCGCCTACCTCTTCCCCGTGGCCGTCACGCTCGCCTGGGGTGGCTGGCTGGTGAGCCAGGGGCGCGCGAGCGTTGGCGTGGTGACCGCGGTCGCGCTTTACGTGCAACAGCTCACGGCACCGTTGGACGACTTGCTCATGTGGCTCGACGAGGTGCAGGTCGGCGCGACCTCGCTGGCGCGGGTGATCGGAGTGGCCGACGTGCCCCCGGACCGCTCCGCCAGCGGCGAGGAGCCGGCCGACTCGCACCTGCGGGTGGACAACGTGCGCTATGCCTACCGGCATGGTCGCGATGTCCTGGGTGGGGTCTCGCTGGACCTGACGCCCGGCGAGCGTTTGGCAATCGTCGGACCCTCCGGCGCGGGAAAGTCGACCCTCGGGCGGCTGATGGCCGGCGTCGACGGGCCCCGCGAGGGTCGAGTCGACGTGGGTGGGGTGCGCCTGGTCGACCTGCCCCTGGAGGCGCTGCGCGGGGAAGTCGCGCTCGTGACCCAGGAACACCACGTCTTCGTCGGCACGCTCGCCGACAATCTGCGCTTGGCGCGGCCGACGGCCACCGATGCGGCCTTACGGGCGGCCCTCGAAGCGGTCGATGCGTGGGGCTGGGCGGCGGCTTTGCCTTCTGGCCTCTCGACCGTCGTGGGGTCCGGCGGACATCGGCTCACCGAGCCGCAGTCGCAGCAACTCGCGCTGGCGCGGTTGGTGTTGGCCGACCCGCACACCCTGGTCCTGGACGAGGCGACCTCGCTGTTGGACCCGCGAGCGGCTCGTCACCTGGAGAGTTCGCTCGCTGCGGTGGTCACCGGGCGAACCGTCGTCGCGATCGCGCACCGGCTGCACACCGCGCATGACGCCGATCGGGTCTGCGTCGTGGATGGCGGCGTGATCACCGAGATCGGCCCGCACCACGAGTTGATCGAGGCCGACGGCGCGTATGCCGCGTTGTGGCGGTCATGGCGCGACGAGGCCCCGGTCGGCTGACCCGGCCGCTTCGCGGCCTTCTGGCCCCTACCGAATCACCCCCTGAAGGAGACATACCAGCTGATTCCTGGCCCCAAGGAACCTCTTGAATACCCAGCACTTCCTCTTGTAATTGACACGGGTGTTCGATATGATGAGGCATGGCCGCAACCCAGGTGCGTGAGCGCGAGATCGAGGAGTTCGTCTCCGATCTGGCGTTGCTCGACGGGTGCGGCGAGGGGGTCGACGACACTGCCCGGGTGCGGTTGCTCACCGCCCTGGAGTCGCTCAAGGCGGCCGCAGCTGCGGCCCAGGCTCGAGTCAGCGTGGCCTTCGCCGAGTCCCAGCGCGAGCAGCAGCGCGCCGCAGGACTGCCCCAGGCGAAGATCGGGGCCGGCGTTGCCGAGCAGATCGCCCTGGCTCGCCGGGAGTCTCCGACTCTCGGCAGCCGGCACCTCGGGCTCGCGGCCGCGCTGGTCGCCGAGATGCCGCACACCATGGCCGCACTCACCGCGGGAGAGCTGTCCGAATGGCGCGCCACGCTCATCGCTCGAGCCACCGCGGTGCTGTCCGAGGAGCACCGCCGCGAGGTCGACGCCCGACTGGCCAACCGCCTCACCGGACTGTCCGACAAGCAGGTGGCCGCGGCAGCCAATGCGCTTGCCTACGAACTCGACCCCCGTTCCGTCGTCGAGCGGAACGCCTACGCCCGAGGGCAGCGGCGGGTGTCGATTCGTCCCGCGCCCGACACCATGGCTTACCTCACCGCGCTCCTGCCGGCTCAGGAAGCAGTCGCCGTCTACGCCGCGCTGACCCGTTCTGCCGCGAGCGCTCGCTCGGAGGGCGACCCCCGCAGCGCAGACCAGGTCAAGGCCGACACCCTCGTCGAGCGAGTCACCGGGCAGGCCCGCGCCGATGCGGTGCCCGTCGAGATCGGCCTGGTGATGTCCGACGCGACCCTCACCGGCGACGACCACGTGCCCGCCATGCTCCTCGGCTACGGCCCGATCCCTGCGGCCCTGGCCCGCGAGATCGTGCGCGACACCGTGCGACCCAGGGAGACCGGCAAACCCAGCGGAACCAACAAGACCGGCAGGCCCGGCGAGTCCGGCAGACCTGGCGGGGCCAGCGAGACCGGCAGGCCCGTCGGGCCGCCGCAGTCAGTCGTCGAGGTTTTCGTCCCACCCGATCTGTCAGCCGACGAACCCCTTCCTGCGGATCGATGGTCGGGCATCGATGTGCAGGCAGCCGCCGTGTGGGTGCGCAGGCTCTACACCGACCGACACACTGGCGTCATCACCGAGTGCGACCGCAGGCGTCGGTTCTTCCCGGAGCATCTCCGTCGGCTGATCGTGGCCCGCGACCAGTGGTGCCGCACTCCCTACTGCGGAGCGCCGATCAAACACGTCGACCACGCCCAACGCTTCGTCGACGGCGGTTCGACGGCACCCGACAACGCCCAAGGGCTGTGCGAGCGGTGCAACCAGGTCAAGGAGACGCCAGGCTGGACGGTGACGACCCGTCGGCTTCCGGGCGATGTCGTGGTCATCCACACGAGCACCCCGACCGGAGTCAGCTACGACTCGACCGCTCCCCCATGGCACGCCGCCTGACGGCGTAGCGCAGCCACGATCAGGTCGAGTTGGCCCTGCACGTAGTCCTCCAGCGACCGGGCCGGCGCCAGGTCCCAATGCTTGAGCGCCCACCCGTGGGCCGCGAGCTTGAGATTGTGCGCCACGAGATCTGCCGGCACATCGCGGAAGACACCGGCGTCGATGCCCGCCTGCACCGCCGCCCGGAACGGGTCGATGGTCTCGCGCTCCAGCCGCATGATCTCCTCCCGCCCCGCGGCATCCAGGGTCTGGCTTTCCCGGTAGGCCAACAACACGGCGTCACGCTTGGCGTCGATGACCCGACAGAAGCGCGAAAACCCTTGGGCGAGTTGGGCATCCGGGTCATCACCAGCTGCCAGCATGGCCGCCGGCACCTCGTCACGGAACTCCTCGAGGATGTCGACGATCACCGCGCGGAGCACGTCCTGCTTGTTGCCGAAGTACTGATAGATCAGCCCGACGCTCATCCCCGCGGTATCGGCCACCGCCTGCATCGACATCTCGTGATAGCCGGTGCGCACCATGATCGCGGCGGCCGCTCGCAGGATCGCAGACCGGCGGGCCCGCACCCGCGACTCCCGCGCGGCAGCCGAGCGACCCGACGTCGAGCGACCCGACGTCGAGCGAGCTGATCTCGGCCGTTCGGACGCGGTCGGCTGGCTCACCCTTGACACTCTACCGATTCATGAACCATCATTCAATGAATAGTCGTTCAACGAAAGCGAGCCTGCCGTGTCCGACGCCCTGTCCAGCTCCGCGATCCCGGACAACTTCCCGGCCAGCTTCCCGGCCAGCTTCCAGGACATCACGTACGCGGTCCACGACACCGCCGCGATCATCACCATCAACCGGCCGGAGCGCTACAACGCCTTCCGGGGCCGCACCGTCGAGGAACTCATCAAGGCCTTCCGGCTGGCCTGGGCCGACCCAGGGGTCCGCAGCGTCATCTTCACCGGCGCCGGCGAGAAGGCCTTCTGCACCGGCGGCGACGTCAAACAGCGCGCGGAGACCGGTGACTACGGCCCCACCGAGTCGGGGATGTTCGAGATCGGCAACCTGCACAAGGTGATTCGCGACATCCCCAAGCCAGTCATCGCCGCCGTCAACGGCGTCGCAGTGGGCGGCGGTCACGTCCTGCACGTGCTGGCCGATGTCTCGATCGCCAGCGAAACGGCCCGGTTCGGACAGGCCGGACCTCGGGTGGGCAGTTTCGACGCAGGCTTCGGCACGGCATACCTGGCGCGGGTGGTTGGCGAGAAGAAGGCGCGCGAGATCTGGTTCTGGTGCCGCATCTACTCCGCGCAGGAAGCCCTGGCGATGAACCTCGTCAACAAGGTCGTTCCGCCCGACCAGCTGATGGCCGAGGCCAAGGCGTGGGCCGACGAGATCGCTGCGCTCTCCCCCACAGCGATCCGCTTCCTCAAGCAGTCGTTCAACGCCGACACCGACCACCAGGCCGGGTTCTCCAACCTCGCCATGACAGCGCTGGACCTCTTCGTCGACTCGCCCGAGGGCCAGGAGGGCGCTGCCGCGTTCGCGCAGAAGCGACCCGCCGACTTCGCGGCGCATGCGCGCTGGCACTGACCGGGGCCCCGGCATGGACTACGCGCTCGACACCGACCAGGAGAGCTACCGGCAATCGGTCCGCCGCTTCGCCACGACCGTCTTGGCCCCGCACTACCAGGCCGACGACCGGGCCGCCCGCTTCCGCCGGGAGCTGGCCACCGACATGGCTCGGATGGGGCTGACCGGCCTGCGCATCCCCGAGGAACACGGGGGTCAGGACGCGAGCGCAGTCATCGCCGGGATCGCGGCCGAGGAGGTGGGCCGCGCAGACTTCAACGCGGCATACCTCATCATCAACACCGTCCTGATCAGTGACGTCATCGTGCGCAATGCCACCCCCGAGCAGCAGGCGGCCTGGCTGCCCGGGATCGCCAGCGGCCAGACCGTTCCGTGCATCTGCATCACCGAACCCGGCCACGGCACCGACGCCGCCGCGATGGAGGTCCGTGCCGAACCCGCCGACCGCCCCGCCGACGGCTGGACCCTGCACGGCGAGAAGACCTCGATCACCCTCGGCATGGACGCCGACCACGCGGTCGTGCTGGCCCGCACCGGCGGGCCCGGTGCCCGCGGGATCAGCGCGTTCTGGGTCGACCTGCACCACCCGAGCGTCACCCGGTCGCAGTTCGACGATCTGGGCAGCCGGGCCATCGGCCGGGCGAGCCTGCACTTCGACGCCACCCCCATCCCGGCCGACGGGCTGATCGGCCAGCCCGGCCAGGGCTTCGCCTCGGTCATGCAGGGATTCGACTACTCCCGGGCCGTCATCGGCCTGGCCTGCCTCGGCGCCGCCCAGATCTCCCTCGACGAGGCGCTGCAGTGGTGCCGCGACCGCGAAGCCTTCGGGGCGCCGATCGGCACCTTCCAGGGCGTGTCCTTCCCCCTGGCCGAAGCGGCGACCTACCTCAAGGGTGCCCGGCACGTGTGCTTCGAAGCCCTCTGGCGCAAGGACCAGGGCCTGGACCACAGCGCGGAGGCTGCGATGGCCAAGTTCTGGGCGCCCAAGCTGGCCACCGAGATCATCCACCAGTGCCTACTCACCGTCGGCCACGTGGCCTACTCGTCGGAAGCCCCCTTCGGGCAACGGCTGCGCGACGTCATCGGCCTGGAGATCGGCGACGGCACCGCCCAGGTCTCCAAGCTCGTCATCTCCCGGCACCTGCTCGGTCGCGCCTTCGCGCCCTGATCACCGGCCAGCGGCCACAGGCCACAGGCCACAGGCCACAGGCCACAAACCACAGATCGCCCCCTGCTGCACTGGAAAGGACTCCCATGGGCCGCCTCACCGACAAGGTCACCGTCGTCACCGGGGCCGGCGCCGGCATCGGCCGCGCCATCGCCACCACCTGCCATGACGAAGGGGCGATCGTCGTCGTCACCGACCTCGACGGCGAGGCGGCAGCACGCGTCGCCGCCGAGCTCGATGCGCTCGATGCGCTCGGTGGCAGCCGCGCCGTCTCGTATGCCGTGGACGTCACCGACCGCGCGTCGGTCCAGGCCATGGTGAACGGCGTCGTCACGGCATACGGGCGGATCGACGTGCTCGTCAACAACGCCGGCTGGGACTTGGCGATCCCCTTCGTGCAGAGCGAACCCGACTTCTGGGCCAAGGTCATCGCGGTCAACTACGTGGGAGTGCTGCATACCTGCCGCGAGATCCTGCCGGTGATGATCGAGGCCGGCGGCGGCCATGTGGTCAACCTGTCCTCCGACGCTGGCCGGGTCGGGTCCTCCGGCGAGGCGGTCTATTCCGGCGCCAAGGGCGCAATCATCGCCTTCTCCAAGGCGATTGCCCGCGAGGTCGCCCGGCACGGCATCAACGTCAACGTGGTCTGCCCGGGCCCGACCGACACAGCGCTGTTCAACTCCCTCGGCGGCGACAACCCCAAGCTGCGCGAGGGCCTCACCCGGGCCATCCCGTTCCGCCGGCTGGCCACGCCGGCCGATATCGCGGCCGCGGTGGCCTTCTTCGCCTCCGACGAGGCGAGCTATCTCACCGGCCAGACGCTGAGTGTCAGCGGCGGCCTCACCATGAGCTGACGGCATACCGGCTTTTCCGCTGGAGAGGATTTCCGCATGGACCTGGCCCTGACCGACGAGCAACTGGCCTTCCGGCAGGTGGCCCGCGCCTGGCTCGATGCCACCGTCGTGCCCCACCGGCGCGACTGGGACCGGGCCGAGCAGGTGGACACCGCGATCATCAGCGGACTGGGCGAGATGGGCTTCCTCGGCCTGACCATCCCCGAGGAATACGGCGGCGCCGGCGGCGACTACATCACCTACGCCCTGGCCATGGAGGAACTCGGCCGAGCCGACTCGTCGGTGCGTGGCATCGTCTCAGTCTCCAACGGGCTGGTCGGCAAACCCATCCTCGGGTTCGGCACCGAGGAGCAGAAGCAGCACTGGCTGCGCCTGATCGCCACCGGCGAGGCGCTGGGCTGCTTCGGCCTCACCGAGGCCGAGACCGGGTCCGATGCGGGCAACCTGTCGACCCGCGCGGTGCGCGACGGCACCGACTACGTCATCGACGGCGAGAAGATGTTCATCACCAATGGCACCTGGGCCGACGTCTGCCTGGTCTTCGCCCGCACCGGCGAGCCCGGCCCCAAGGGGATCAGCGCCTTCCTCGTGCCCACCGACTCCCCCGGTTTCATCCGGACCGAGATCAAGGGCAAGCTCGGACTGCGCGGTCAGGCCACCGCCCAACTCGCCTTCGACGGGGTCCGCGTGCCGGAATCGGCCCGGCTCGGGCAGGAGGGCGAGGGCTTCACGATCGCCATGACGACCCTGGACAAGGGCCGGGTGTCGGTGGCGGCCGGCTGCGTCGGCATCATCGCGGGCTGCTTGGAAACAACCCGCGAGTATGCCGTGCAGCGCACCCAATTCGGCCGCCCGATCGCCCGGTTCCAGCTGGTCCAGGAGATGATCGCCGACATCTCCGTCGATGCCGACGCCGCGCGGCTGCTCACCTGGCGAGCCGCCGATCTCATCGAACGCGGGCTGCCGTTCACCGTCGAGGCGTCCAAGGCCAAACTCTTCGCCTCCGAGGCGGCCGTCCGCGCGGCCAATCTCGCGGTGCAGGTCTTCGGTGGCTATGGCTATATCGACGACTATCCGGCGCAGAAGTACCTCCGTGACGCCCGGGTCATGACGCTCTACGAAGGCACCTCCCAGATCCAGAAGCTGCTCATCGGCCGGGCCGAAACCGGGGTGAGCGCATTCCTGTGAGGTTGGCATGAGGTCTGTGAGACTGGTCGCGACAATTCACGTTCCACCAAGGAGTCCCCATGGCCACCCAGACGCCCCTCGGCCTGTTCGGTGTGGAAGACCTCATCGACCCCGAGGACCGGGCCATCCGCGACGCAGCGCGGGCCGTCCTCGACGCGCGGGTGCGGCCGCACATCGCGCAGTGGTACGAGTCAGGCACGTTGCCGGCCCGGGAGCTGGCTCGCGAGCTCGGTGACCTCGGCCTGCTCGGGATGCACCTGGAGGGCTACGGCTGCGCGGGCACCAGCGCCACGGCATACGGGCTGGCGTGTCTGGAACTCGAGGCGGTCGATTCCGGGGTGCGCTCGCTGGTGTCGGTGCAGGGGTCGCTGGCGATGTTCGCGATTCACCGCTGGGGCAGCGAGGAGCAGAAGCAGGAGTGGCTGCCGCGGATGGCGATCGGAGAGGCGATCGGGTGCTTCGGGCTCACCGAGCCGGACTTCGGTTCCAATCCGGCGGGCATGCGCACGTATGCCGTCCGCGACGGCTCCGACTGGGTGCTGCGCGGGTCGAAGATGTGGATCACCAATGGCTCGATCGCCGATGTCGCCGTCGTGTGGGCGGCGACCGACGAGGGGATCCGCGGCTTCGTCGTCCCGACCGACACGCCGGGCTTCTCGGCGCCGGCGATCAAGGGCAAGTTGTCGTTGCGGGCGTCGGTGACCTCCGAGCTGGTGCTCGATGACGTGCGGCTGCCACAGTCGGCGCTCATGCCGCTGGCCAAGGGCCTGTCCGGACCGCTGTCCTGCCTCAACGAGGCGCGCTACGGCATCGTCTTCGGCGCCCTCGGCGCGGCGCGCGACAGCCTCGAGGTGACCCTCGATTACGTCGCCTCCCGCGAGATCTTCGACAAGCCGTTGGCGGCCTATCAGCTCACCCAGGCCAAGCTCGCCGACATGACCCTCGAACTCGGCAAGGGGATGCTGCTGGCTCTGCACCTGGGCCGGCTCAAGGACGCGGGTCAGGTGCGCCCCGAGCAGATCAGCCTGGGCAAGCTCAACAACGTCCGCGCAGCGCTGGCTATCGCTCGCGAGTGCCGGACTCTGTTGGGCGCCAACGGAATCACCCTGGACTACTCCGTGCTGCGGCACGCCAACAACCTGGAGTCTGTCCTGACCTACGAGGGCACCTCCGAGGTGCACCAGCTGGTCATCGGTCAGGCCCTCACCGGCGAATCCGCTTTCCGGTGAGGGCCTGACCCGGGTCAGTTCTCGACGAGGATGACGTGCAGGGTCCGCGGGCCGTGGACGCCCTCGACCCGATCGAGCTCGATGTCGCTGGTGGCACTCGGCCCTGAGATCCAGGTGAGCGGACGCGGCATACCGGCCTGTGGATGCAGCCGCGAGACCGCCTCGGGCACGTCGTGGACGACCGAATCGGCCGCAACGACACACACGTGCACGTCGGGCACGAGCGACAGGGCCCGGCGCCCTTGGCCTGGACCATGGTCCAGGACGATGGTGCCGGTC
>JBGAQV010000110.1:0-9592 GCA_044220505.1 Dermatophilaceae bacterium | reverse complement strand
GGTGCCGTCGGTCATCCGCACCTCGACGATCTCGCCGAAGCCGACGCCCCGCATGCCGTCCGCGAGGACCAGCGGGCCGGCGATGCGGCGGATCCCGCGGTGGCCCACCGTGTAGGGCGGCCGACTCGGCGCGGCCGACCCACCGTCGATGTCCTGCTGGCCCTGGGCCAGATCGGGCGGCTGGGTCGGCTGGACCGGCTGGGTCGTGGTGGTCATCTGTCGGCTCCTGTCCTGAGGGCCTGGAACTGCTCCGGTATGCCGTCGACCGTCGCCTGAGCGCGCTGCGCAGCCTCATCCGCCGTCCACCGGCGCATCTGGCCGAGATCGGCCAGCACAGTGGTGTCGGCGCGAGCGATGAACTCGGCCAGGTCGACTCCGGCGGCCTGCGCCTCGCCGAGGGCGTCGGCCACCGCTCGAGCAACCCGGATCATCGCGATCGCCTTGGCCGGCGGGCAGTTCGCATCCACCTCGTCGAAGGAGGACTGCTGGAGGAAGTCCTCCCGCAGCAGCCGACCGATGCGCACGGTCACGCGCTGCGCCGGCGCCAGCGCCTCCATGCCCAGCAGCGAAATGACTTCCTGCAGTGCGGATTCCTCGGCAAGGATCGCCGTGGCCCAGCGCCGACCCTCCGACCACGCCGGGTCGATCTCGCGGTCGAACCATGCATCCAGCTGGTATGCCGTGTGGCTGCGCGTCCAGTTGACCGCCGGGAAGTGCCGTTGCCGCGACAGCGCAGTGTCCAGCCCCCAGAAGCAGCCGGCCAGCCGCAGCGAATGTTGGGTGATCGGCTCCGAGAAGTCGCCACCTGCCGGTGACACCGCACCGACGAGGGTGACCGACCCGGTGCGTTCTGGAGCGCCCAGGCACTGCACGGCACCGGCCCGTTCGTAGAAGCCGGCCAGCCGGTTGGCCAGGTATGCCGGGTAGCCGTCCTCCGCGGGCATCTCCTCCAGGCGGCTGGACACCTCCCGCAAGGCCTCCCCCCACCGACTGGTGGAGTCGGCCATGAGAGCGACGTCCAGCCCTTGATCGCGGAAGTACTCAGCGATGGTGATGCCGGTGAAGATGCTCGCTTCGCGAGCGGCGACCGGCATGTTCGAAGTGTTGGCGACCAGGACGGTGCGCTCCATGAGCGGGGCGCCGCTGCGCGGGTCGACCAGGCCGGGGAACTCCTCGAGGACCTCGGCCAGCTCGTTGCCGCGTTCGCCGCAGGCGACATAGACGACGACGTCGACCTCGGCGTGCTTGGCCAGCGCCTGTTCGAGGACGGTCTTGCCGGTGCCGAAGCCGCCGGGGATGATCGCGCTGCCGCCCCGGGCGACCGGAAAGAGCAGGTCCAGGACGCGTTGGCCGGTGACGAGCGGGGTGTCCAGGGGCAACCTGGCCTGGGCCGGTCGCGGGGTGCGCAGCGGCCAACGCTGCAGCAGGGTGACCGGCTCGCCGTCGATGGCGACGACAGGGTCGGTGACCGTGCTCGGGCCGGAGTGCACCGCCGTGACGGTGCCGCCTCGCCCGGGAGGCACGAGCAGCCGGTGGGTGAGCGCCTGGCCTTCCGGGGTGGAGCCGAGGACGTCACCGGCGACGACCTGATCGCCCACCGATACCGCCGGGGTGAAGGTCCACACCCGGTCGCGATCGAGGGTCGGCGGGTCGATGCCCCGCGGCACGGTCACCCCGACCTCCCGGCGCAGCACGTCCAGCGGGCGGCCGGTGCCGTCGAGGATCGCTCCCAGCAGCCCCGGCCCGAGCTCGGCGTGCAGCGGTTCGCCGGTGTCGTGGACGGGGTCGCCGACGGCGAGCCCTGCGGTGTCCTCGAAGACCTGCAGCACGACGTGGTCGCGCTCCAGGGTGATGATCTCGCCGAGCAGTCGGGCATGACCGACCCGCACGACGTCGAGGATGTGGGCATCGGGAAGCCCCACGGCGCTGACGACTGGGCCGGAGATCCGGGTGATCCGTCCGACCCGCGCGGAGTGGTCCCCCGGCGTCTTGGCAACATGGGTGGCATGGGTGGTGTGGGCGCCATCCGTGACAGGGGCGCCATCGGTGACATGGGTGGCTTGGGTCGCTTGGGCAGCTCGGGTGGCCAGGCTCATGAGGACCCCTCCGAGTCGAAGGTGATCTGGAAGCCGACGGCCCGGGCCAGAAGGTCGCGCAACTCGGCCTGGTGGGCTGCAGCGACGCCGTGATCCGGGTCGGGGATGCGCACGACGAGCGGATCGGTCTGGCGCAGCCATTCGGCCCGAGTCGGACCGGGGACCGACGACCACAGCCCGTCCTGGATGGCGATGACTGCGGCTCGTCCGGCAACCTGGCGCACGGCGTCGAGCACGGTGGCGCCGTCACGGCATACGAGCGTCGTGGCACCCCCGAGCCGGAAGCCGGCCGCGGCCGACTCGGCAGCGAGCACGACGAGTTCGCGATCGGGGCCGCGGTCGGACATGACGGACCTCCTGGGTCGAGTGGTCAGCGGAACGGGAGCAGGGGGACGTCGATCGGCCGGCGGTGGGTCTGCAGCAGCCAGCGCAGGGCCCGCGCCTGACCTTCGACGGCGACGACGTAGGAGACCGGGACGGAGGCGTCCAACGGGTTGCCCAGCCGCCGGCCGCGCAGCGCCAGGTCCCATTCGACGGTGTCGAGGGCGGCGGCGAGCGCCCCGCGGTCGCCGTCGGCGGCGAAGCGCTCCAGGGCCGGGCGCCACGCCGGACGAGCCGCAGCCGCAGCTGCGAGGACCTCCTCCCGGGTGCCGCGCAGGGCAGCGGCCGTGGGGCGGTGATCGGGCAGCAGCCGCATGACCTGCCCGGTCGGCGAGCCCAGTGCGACCAGCAGATTGGCCCGGTCGCACTCGGATTGGACGAACGCCGCGACGGGACGGGCGTCCCGACCGGCCGCATGCGCCAGCGCGAGCCACCGGGTGACGGCAGCCGTGGCAACCGTGGTCTCGAACTCGAGGGGGTCGTCGTGCAGTTGGAAGGTGGCCCACGCCTGCGCGAGGACCTGTGCGGTGTCGGGGTCGGGCAGTCCGAGAGCGACCAGCCGGCCTACCGTCGAGCTGGCGTCGGTGGCGGCAGCGACCTCTCGAGCGACGTCCTCCTCGACCGCACCGACGGCCAGCACCGCGGCCAGCCGGTGCGCGGTGCTCGCTCCGGCCCGTGCGCCGCGGACGAGCGCGAGCACATCGGCGAGGTCGTGCCGGGCCAGCAGGATCATGACGACATCCATCGCGGGCCCCACGTAGAGGCCACGCAGCCCGCGCAGCTGGGCCTGCAGCAGCGCCTGCACGGTGCGCAGCGCAGTCATCTCCGCGTTCCCCGTGCCTGAGCCCCAGCCCGTGCCCGGCCCCGCGGCAGCTTCGTTCGCGCCATCGCTCGCGACACCATCGCCCCCGATGTCGGCGCCGGCCTCGTCCCTGACTGACGCGCGGACTCCGTCGCGCAGGGCCAGGGCCGGCAGCGACCCGAGGATGGCCTCCGGCGACCGTCCGGTCAAGGCGAGCAACTCCGCGCGGCTCAGCAGCAGCGGGAACCGCGCCCGCAGCCGGGTATTGCCGTAGACATAGTCCGGCCGGGGCCGCAGTGGCCGCCCGCGCGTCACGCCGTGGGTGCCCCAGGGGATCGCGTGCGCGGTCATGCCGGTCTCACCTGCCATCGGTCGAGCAGTGCGACCACCGCCGACGGCCAGAGGTTGTCCAGCCGGGTCGTCAGCGCGTTGTCGACGAAGCTGCCATCCGCCCCGACGACCAGCGCTCCACCCGAGGGCAGGTCCCCGACCTGCGGAAGGTGACCACCCGGCATACCGGCGGGGTATCGGCCATCGCGCGAGTCGGGACCGGCCGCCGGCTCGGCACCCACCGCCGCATCGGCTGGGTGGAGGTGCACCTCGACCGCATCCGGGAGCGCGGCGAGCGCCTCGGCCAGACAGCGCCGGGTCGCCGCCTGCCCCTCGGGAGTGCCGGGGAGGCCGGCCAGCCGGTCGGTCACCTCGGCGCGCACGGCATCCAGCGCGGTATGCCGTGCCGCCGCCACCGCCTGCTGCCGCTCGCTCTCCGCATCCGCCGTGATGACGGCCGCCTCAGCCTCGGCTTGGGCGACGAATTCGGCTGTGACGCGCGCGGATTCGACTGCCGCCTCGGCTCGACCGGCCGCGAGGATCGACTCCAGGTGGGCCTGGCGGGCGTCGTGTTCGATTTGCTCCTGCTCGCGGTCCTCGGCGTCGAGCGCAGCGAGCAGGTCACCCAGGGCCATCACCCACCACCGAGCAGCAGCACGATCATCGCGGCGACGGCGAAGCCGAGGATCACCAGGGTCTCCGGGATCGCGACGAGCAGGATCGCTCGTCCGGTGAGTTCGGGCTTCTCGGTGATCGCGCCCATGGCGGCGGCACCGATCTTGGCTTGCGCGTGGCCGGTGGCCAGGGCGGACAGTCCGACCGCGAGGCCGGCGCCGATGGCGATGAGTCCGAGTTCCATGTCAGGTCCTTTCGAGAGGGGGA
Source organism: Dermatophilaceae bacterium (assembly GCA_044220505.1). Taxonomy (GTDB): domain Bacteria; phylum Actinomycetota; class Actinomycetes; order Actinomycetales; family Dermatophilaceae; genus Phosphoribacter. Next base: position 5,101 of record JBGAQV010000110.1, on the reverse strand, counting down.
TCAGGGCTGGGCAGACCGGCGCCGAGCGGGGTGAAGGGACGCCCCTGCCCGTCGTGGAACTGCCCGAAGAACTCGACGTAGTGCAGGCGCAAGGCCTGGACCATGGGGCTGAAGGCCGCCAGCGCGAGGTTGAGCGCGTGGAAGAACGCTGCGACGAGGACGCCGAGCAGCAGGGGCGCGTGGACCGCGAGTTCGTTGGCGACGCCCGCGAGATAGACCGAGGCGAGCCCGACCGCAGCCAGTCGCAAGTAGGACAGCACGTTGCCGACGACGCCCAGTGCCCCGAGCGGGCCGAGCAGCAGACCGAGCAGGCCCTGCGAGGCGCAGGCCGCGGCCAGCCCGACGACGACGAGGGCCACGGCCGGGGTGAGCACGCCGGTCGGCAGCGCCTGGGCCGCGACCCCCGCCAGGCCGAACAGCCCGGCGAGCACCCCGAGGTGCCCCAACCGTTCGGCGACCAGCCCGCGCCGGCCGAGCCGGTGGGCGGTCCACACCCCCAGTCCGAGGGCGAGCACGACATGCGCGAAACCCACGCCGACCGCGAGCAGCAGCAAGGTGGCCAGCGACTGCGCGCCGCCGCGATAGAACCACAGCGCCGGCATACCCAGGTGGTGTCCGAGGCTGCCGAAGAACTCCCCGAAGAGCAGCCCGAAGCCGATGGCCCACAGCGCTCCAGAGCCGAGCACGTATGCCGCCTGCTCGCCGACACTGCGGCCCGGCCTCCCGGGGCCGGCAGGGTTGCCGACGGTCGACGACAGCCGGGCAGCTCGAGCCCGGCGCCGCACCAGCCAGGCCACGGTGAGCAACCCCAGCCCGTAGCCGACGTCACCGACCATGAGGCCGAAGAGCATCGGCAACGCCATCGCCATCAACGAGGTGGGGTCGATCGTCCGTGGCGAGGGCCAGGACAGCAGGCTCACCAGCTCTTGGTAGGGATGCCACGGGGGACGGTTGCGCAGCAGCACCGGGGCGGTCTGCGGATCAGGCGGGAGCCGGCGGATGGCCGCCCGGGAGCCCAGCTCTCGGTCGATCCGCTCGGTCACGCTCGCGACCTGGTCGCGGGGCACCCACATCGTCACGGTGAAGGTGCGAGCCGTGGTCTCGACGGCGTGCAGCGCGTGCGCACGCTCGCAACGTGCGGCGAACTCGGCTGCGACCTGTCGCAGGGTGGCGTCGAGGGGTTGCAGCAGAGCGGCCAGCTCGCCGGTGACCGCGTCGGTCACGGCGGGCAACGCGTCGAGGCGCTCGTGCATGGCCGCGATGGTCGAACGAAGGGAGCGGCCGGCATACCCGGCCGGCACTCCGAGCTGGCCGATGAGTTCGGCGCCCAGCAGGGCCCGGATCTCGCCGAGCCGATGTCGGCGGAGCACCACCATGGCGCTCACCCGGCCGGTGTCGTTGGGGGCCGAGGCGACCATGAGGTGGCTGTCGCCGAGGCGGGCCGCGAGCGTGCTGCGGAGGGCGGCGGTGACTGTGCCGCCCGGGTCGTCGAGGACGACCGCGATGCTGGCCAGCCCCAGTGTGGCCAGTTCGGCGTCGTCGAGCTTGCTGAGTTCGGGAATGAGCGGCACGAGGGTGCGCAGCAGGGCCAGGTGGTGCGGGAGGGATTCGGACTCGGCCCGCAGAGCCTCGAGGCGATCGCGCAGCGCGCGGGCTTGGGCGGTCAGCTCGGGGAGTCGGTCGCGCAGGGTGGCCGGCGTCAACGGACTTCCGCGGGTGGAGTTGACGTGTGACGGCAGCGGTCGCCCGACCGGGACCAGACCCAGCAGTTCGTCGACGAGCGCCGCCTCGCGCGCGCTCAAGCCGACGTCGGAGTCGGTCGCCAACAACGTCGCGGCGGGGGTAGGGGCTTGGGTGGTGGTGGGGACGGAGGCGGGCGCAGCCGGTGTGGGCACGGCGCGCTCGGACACTCCGGGGGCATGGACCGAGGCGGGCGCTGCGGGGGTCGACACCCCAGGGGTAGGCACCGCGGGGGTTGGCACCCCGGGGCCATCCACCGAGGTGGTCGCCGCGGGCGCCGGCGCCTGGCTGGGCACCGCGGGGGGCCGCCCCTGCGCCGTGCGCGACGGCATACCCTCGTCCAGCCCGGCCGCGGAAGCCGAGCGCGGCACGATCTGGACCATCCGCAGTCGCTGCAGCACCGCGAAGGTGCGGTCGGCGTCGGCGCGCGCGGCCGTCACTTCGAGGGTGGCCAGGGGCACGAGCATCAGCGCTCGACCTCCTCCGGGAGCACGCGCTCCTGCGGGATCACGCGGGCGAGCAGCCATTCGACGTCTCGCTCACGGCACTGCGCGGTATGCCGGGCCAGCTCGGCGTTCTCATGCGCGGTCTGCTCGCGCAACAGATCGGCCTGCTCATGCGCCCGCTCGAGCAGCGCGGCCGCGCGGCGTTCCCCGAGCGTCCGTCCGTGATCTCGTCCGCGCTCGACCAGTTGGGCAGCCGCGTGCTCGACCCGAGCGATGTCGGCCGCGCCGTCCATCGCATTCCGACGCCGCTCGTCCAGCGCACGCTCGAACTCCAGCACCCGCTCGCGGGGCGAGGGCCCGCCGTCACCGACCGGCTCGCCGGTGCGAGGATCGACCTGGCTGGCTTCGGCGGCCGCAGCGGCCGCGGCGGCTCGACCTTGGCGCGTCCAGGCGATCACGACGCCACCTGCCCATTCGGGGCGTCTCGCCGGGAACTGGCCTGACGCAGCCGCGACATTGCCTCCCGCTCGCGTTCGTCGAGGGTCTGCTGGATGCGGTGGGCCTCCTGGGTGAGGCGGGGCAGCAGCACGTTGTCGAGGGCGTTGACCTGGCGCGTCGTCTTGGCGATCTCGCCGGCCAGCCGCCGGATGCTCAGCTCCACCGCGCCGAGGTCGAGCACGTCACGGAGCAACTCCTCGTGGGCCTGGGCGGCGGCATCGACGCGCACCGGCACGAGCACTCGGGCCCACCCTCGCTGGAACGGCGTGCGCACCAACTCGCCGTGCTCGAGGTCGGCCACCCCCACTCCCGCGACGGTCCGCACCCGCAACCCCACGGGTATGCCGTTCGCCGCCGTGAGCGCCGCACTTTCCACGGCAGTCGGCCCGTCGTGCGCCCGGGCGTCATCGAGGAGCGCTCGGGCCTGCGCAGCTTCGGCGGCCAGCCGCTCCAGTCCGGCGAGCAGGTCGGCACGGTGGCGGTGGAACTCGGCCACCAAGGTGGCGCGCTTCTCGGTGAGCAGGTCGCGCCCTTGCTCGGCGAATCTGATCCGACGACGACGTTCGGCCAGCTCGCTGCGGGTGGCAATCACCGTCGCCATGGCGACCCCCCGAGCGAGCCTCCGAGTGCGCCCTCGGGCATCGTCGGGCACCCCGTCGAAGCGCAGATATCGCTCCCTGGGTCGGAACCCAGCGGGCATGGAGTCGTCATGACGCCACCGGTGGGTAGGTGACGACCGCGTCGGGCCCGGTCACGGGGGTCGCGCCCCAGATGCCGAGGGTATGCCGTCGCGGCGCTGCCGTCGCGAGCAGGTGCCAGACCTGCCAGCCGCGCGCGGTGAGCGTGTTGGCCACAAGCAACCGGTGGCAGCGCCACGGCATCGGCTCGCCGCACATCAGGGCAACCCGTCGAGTCGTGACGAGGTCGGCCAGGCGTGCCAGGCCACGCTCGTAGTCCGCGCTGAGGGTGTAGTCGGCATAGTGGTGGAAGCTCGCGTTGATCCAGCCGCCGTTGATGTCGGGGTCGACGTCCTGCGCGGGACGACGCCCACCGAGCTCGGGGATGCGTTCGTAGCCGATACCGGCCGCTGCGAGCCACTGAGGGAGCTCGTCGGCGCCGAACTGTGGGCTCCGCCGCGACCCGGGGTGCGCGCGAATGTCGACCACGTGCTCGATGTCGGCCTGGCCTAAGGTCGCGAGGAAGACCTCGCGCGGGCAGGTCCAGTGCCCAATGGTCCAGACCTTCCGGAGCGGGTCGGGCTCGGGAACGACGTCGTCGACATTGCGCTCGATCGTCGGTGCCAGTTGACGCAGCGGACTCATCATCGCTCCCTCACCTGTCTCCGGTTACCCGTCGCGCAGCGCGCGGATCCCGCCCACGGCATCGGGATACGCGGCGAAGACGGCATCGATGTCGACCTCGGTGGGCAGGTCCGCGGCATCCTGCCGGTCCAGGAGAAATACGACGATGGCGCGCGCGGTCGCCGGGTCGGTGCCGAGCCCATGCATGCCGACCTCGTCGGCGAGCACCAACTCGAAGCGGACCGGGCCGGCGAACGAACTGGCCTGCACGGCGTACCGGCCCGGGCCGTGCTGCTCGATGTCGACATGCGGCCTGTTCACCGCGCTCCCCTTCCGTCCGGGACGCTGCGCGACGTGGCCCGCCTACCGGTATGCCGTGTCGTCGCGCGCTGTGCGGGGGTTATACCCGGAGAACGGCGAACTCATTCCACGGGCACGGCTGCCCTGACGCAGCCGTGGCCGATGCTTGCCAGCGGGTACTCAGGGATTCTCACCGGTCCTCACCGGTCCTCACCGGTCCTCACCAGGTCTCGCCGGTGCTCACGAGTCCCACCGGTGCTCACGAGCGGTCAGCTGGTGCGCCCGAGCCTTGCGGACAAAGAGTCCACTCCGGGCATCGCTCGACTACCGCCCCACGTGGACAGACGACGCCCGCGGCGCCACCTGGTCACTCGTGCCGGGTGTTGCGTGTTCGTGGAAGTGGACGGTCTTGGCGCCCGGGTTGTCGGGGTTGTCGGTGGTGATGTGGTGTCGCTGACGGGGGTCGTGGATCAGCCGGTGGTGGTAGCCACACAACGGGATCGCTTGATCCAGGTCGGTCGGCCCGCCTTTGGACCAAGGATGCTGGTGATGCAATTCCGACCACGCGAAGGGTCGGTCACACCCTTCGGCGGCGCAGGTGTCATAGACGACCGAGAGGGCGGTGCGTTGTGGGTCGCTGAAGAACCGGTGATGTCGACCGAGGTCGAGGATCTGCCCCGGTCCGCCCAGGACCGCGGGGAGGATCCCGGCTTGGCAGGCGATCCGCCGGGCGGCACTGGCCGAGAGCAGTGTGCCGGTGTCGGTGCTGGCGGCGCCGGCGGTGGGGGTCATCTCCAGCAGCGTCCCGGTCGCCTC
>JBGAQV010000010.1:0-44861 GCA_044220505.1 Dermatophilaceae bacterium | reverse complement strand
AAGGGCTGCTCTCGCGAGAGCAGCGACTGCACTCCCATTCTGGCAGGGCTGAGCAGCGACGATGAAGGGCGCCGCGAGAGGTGACGTCATCGCTCCCGCGTTTGGCCGCTATGCAAGGCAAGCCGAGAGCAGCCCGGGGCCTGACCAGCAGAAACGCCTGGCGACGGGTTCCTGCTCACGCGGTGGCCGCTGCCACCTCTCGCTACACGATGAAGGAGCCGGCTGTCGTCACAGGCCGCGATAGCCCGATCCAAGCGAAGGAGGAGTCGCCGACTCCAGCTGTCGGCCCAAGATCACACAGCAGAATGGAGTCGAGAGACGGGTGGATCGCTCTGGTCAGCTCGCTCCGCATGCGCACGAGCCGCGCGGGGGCGGCGTCGACCACGAATACACTGAACTGAACTCGATCACCGTAGCTCTCCAGCAGATGCGCGACTCGCGACCTCCGTTTGTCGTCGGGAATGTCGTACGCCACGAGAGTCCTCCGCGGGAGTGCACGCGTCATCGGGTTCGGACTCCCCGATAGGCGGCTTGTGAGCCGTCCAGGACGCCGAGGATCATCCGCGCCTGCACCTCCATGGCTCGCCTCCAGCTCACCCGGTAGCCGAAGACGGGGTGCTTGAACTCCTGATTGGCCCGCCGCTCGTAAGCCGCGACAAGAGCCCGCCGTCCCCCGTCTCGGAGGCGCCACCCGCCCAACACATCGGTGAACATCGATAGCCTCAACTCGCCATTGTTCAGCGCGGTGAGAGCTGCGGAATCAGCGACAAGGGGGCGGAACTGCTCCATAAGGTCGAGTGCGAGAGCCGGCTTGTTTCGGCTTGACGAGTGCACGAACCCGGCATGGGGATCCAGACCACATGCGTGGATCGACTTGATGACATCTGCCAGGAGGAGTCCGTAGACCAGGTTGAGCGCCACATTGACCGGATCGGCGGCACCCCTGCCCTCCCTTCCGGGCCAACTGGTGATGAAGCCGCTTTCGACGGTTGAGCTGAGCATGGCGGGTAGGGAGCTGAAGTAGATGCTGGCTGCGGTGCCTTCCAGCCCAAGGATCTCCGGGACCGACGCGGCCGAGGCACACGCTCGAGCCAGGCGGCGAACCCTGGCAACCTCAGCGGCGACGTCTCTACGGGCGCTGCGGCGGAGCTGCGTTGCCTGGTTGGCCAACTTGGCCGCGATCAGCTCTCGTGCCAAGTCGAGGTTCCCATGCGCCGCCACGACATGCTGGCGCAGCCTCACCTGTCCGTTGGGGGACCGGCTGCTTCGGGCCACTCCAACCACGCGGCCACGCCCGGAAGCCCACACAACAGGAACTGAGCGCCACAGCAACTCTCTGATGAGTCCCGTCGATAGGTCCACGTTGCCCAAGATCACGACCGAATTCACGCGGTCGATGGGTAACGACGCCAGCTTCTCGTCCTGACGCGCCACCTCGATCCGACCGTGGTCGAGCGATGCTCGACTCCCCGGAACCGTCAGATAGAGGCATTCTCCTGTCGGGTCGCTTGCCCGGATCTGTCGCAACACGACGTCCTGGCGTCGCTCGTCCGGAAGGCAGATGCCCGCGTGAGAGCACCGGCCGCAACGGGGATCGGAGTCAAGTGGAGGCGGCGCTGTGGGGCACTCCACCACCTCTCGGGTTTGAGCGACCATGTCGACGGCCTGGCGTCGCAAGTCACCGTCTACATCGACCTCGACTGTCGTGCGATGGTTGGTGAAGAACACGGCATACCCCGTGACTGTGTGGCCCATCTCGCTGAGACACATACCCTGGAGTGCCAGCTGCACCCGCTGAGCGTCGGTCACCGCCGGGCGGCGTCTCAAGGGTGCGGCCTTGTACTCCACGACCCGCAGGTGACCATGCGCGCCGCTCTCGACGACGTCGCACTTGCCGATAACGCCAAGCTCGGCGCTGAAAACATCCACCGATCGGCGGGCAACAGACCGATCGTCAGCCCGCTGGTCGACTCCGCGATGGGACGCGACCCCGGCCTCCATCGCTTCGCTTCCGACGGTCTCGCCAACCGCCTCAAGCCAGGCCCGCCGCGGGCAGAAGACGGTGTGGGCAACGAGGCTGATCGGGAGCGCTTCCTCCGGCCGTTCGTCGATCACAAGGGTTCGACCTCGCCGGCTAGCAGTTGACGCTCAGGTGCCGAGGAGCTTCCTGCGACGATGACGGGGAAACGCACGATCGCCCGCACTCCCTGAGTACCGAGCCACCCCTTCGCGGCCGATACGCCGGGATCAGCCGTCATGAGGTCCCCAAATGCACCGATATCGAACGAGGCTGTTGACATAACCGAGCGGAAGCGGGATGAGCTCACCGGCGAGACAAAGACTGGCAGCGCGGCGAGACGGGGATGCACTCGGTCTCGCGGCCACACGCCCGGCGACTGGGACATGCCGTTGATTTCCGAAGCCGCAAACGTCCGGTGGATGGTTGGCACCAGGCTGATACCCCAGAGGGCGCACCAGGCCAGCGCCGTGTCAGTCGGCCTCGGTGACGTGAAGCCCGTGGCGGTCCGTGACGTGACACTGTTCTTGCCCAGCTCGTCCGTCACCGCTCGCCCGGAAAGCCCATCCCACACCTGTGCCGGGGTCCGTCTCGCAAGCAATCCTGCCAACGGTGCGAGCCGATGGGCGACGAACTCCTCGCCGCGGTTTCGCGTCTTCATTTCCCATCGACTGGCCCCGGCGTCTGGCTGAGAGTCCTTGGCGGTGTACCGCCACCAGGCCGGTTCACCGAGACCGGCTAACATTCCCCAGTCCAGGTCGGACATCTCGCCACTCCCTGCCGCCTCTGCCAAGGCCCCTTGGCGCTCCGCTTCGAAGGCCGGGAGTTCTTCGGCAGGGCAGGCCTTGAGTCGGGGGCTGAAGAGCGCGCCTCCGGATCTCACCCCAACCGCGACCCGAGCTTGCACCCAGGAGAGTTGCCGCGTATGCCGTTCGGCGTGACGGTGGACCACGTCCGCAACGCCCTCGCTCTCCAGCGAGGTGAACAACAGCGGTTGGGAAGGGGTGTCATCTGACCAGCACACTCTGGCCTCAGGGTCACCGTGGCCGCAGTGAGTCGCCCCATCTACGAGGATTGCTGCCAGGCCGACCGCCGCAAAATGGGACAGTGCCGACGTCAAGTCGCCGGACAAGACATGGACGTTCATGAGCCCTCCCTTGACACCTGGCAGTCGGCGGCCCTCAGCAGTGCCTCGAGATAGGCGCAGCCCCAGACTCCGAACCGTCGATGAGTGATATCCAGGATGTCGCTCCATCCCGAACCGTTTGCGAATAGACGTTCTACGGTCTGGTCGGACGCCAATGCATTGTCACCGACCGGCACCACGTCAGCGCCGTGCGGGAAGAACGGTCGACCGTGCCCATGGCTGGTGCCGACCAGCCGGATGACCAGATCCCGTTCATCACCCAGGTCTGACGCGTCGAATGCGATTGCCGCGGAGAGTTGTTCATGCCTCCATCCACGGGGTAGGAGGCCCGACCCGCGTCTCCGCCGAATCTCCTGAGCGCGAGCACCCCCGCTCTTGGCGAGCAGAGTTGAGCCATCCCAGCGCATCCGCTCCGCTTGAAAGCGCGGGTCGGCCTTGCCCACGTCGTGCAGGCGACCGGCACGGCATACGGCATCCCGCAACGCGGGAGGGAGTCCGACACCATCGGCCATCTGCGCCGCGCGGTCCGCTACGGCTCGGGAGTGCACGTCCAACGGAATCGGTTCTGCGGACCCCACCCATTCCTGGCGCAATGTGGTGTCGCTGAGCAGCCCCTTGGGTGAACGGAACACCACCCACGCAGGCACCCCGTCGACCCAGGTCGGCTCTGGAGCAAACGCGATATCTGCAGTGAACCCAACCGCCTCGCATGCCGCGACCCTCAACTCCTGCCGGGTTCCGGGGGATTCTGCACTTCCCCCGGAGTCGGTAAGAGTTTCCACGAGCTGCACGATCTCGTTACGGTGGTCCGCTGCGAACCACACCACAGTGCCTGGCGCGCCCCAACTGGTCTGTACAGGCTCGGCAGCCTTGGGTGGATCGAGGACGATCACGCCCTCCAAGGTCAGCGAGTGCCCGTGGTCGACGACAACAACATCGCCCGCCCGCGCTCGAAACTCGAGGCCAGGATCAGGTCTCAACAGGCGGGTCGTTCCTCCCCGGACAACGAACAACCTGTTGGGTCCGGTCGAGGCGCCGGCAAGAATCCTGTCGACAACGCCTTGCGCGTCCCACACTGTCGCCGGGAACATCTCCCGACTGTCCGGGGGTGTCGCCTCGATGAGTGCCAAAGCACACGCGTCATCCTCGGGCAGGGGCTCACGGACCACGACGCTTGCGCCCTCCGCATCTGCCTCCAGATCGTCACGAAGCCAGAACGAGAGGTCGGCTTCGGCGAAGGGGGCTGCACTCGTTTCGGCCAGCCGCAGAGCGTCAGCCGGCGACAACGTGCTGAGGACCGGTCGACTCAGGATCGCCTGGGGCGGGGACAACTCGTCAACCAGCGCAATCGGCGCAAGGCCGCTGGGGTTGTCTGGGGCTCCAACCCGTGTCAACCATTGGTGAGCAGACTCCAACTCGGCCGCTTCGTATGGTCGGCGGGTTCCGATGAGTTCACGCGGCGACCCCACCACCAAGACCCTTGCGTGTTCGCGCAGGCCCAGCCGATTGACCCGTCCCGCTCGCTGGGCAAGCGCCGCTCCAGGGGCAAGTTCCGTGACCAATCCAGCCAGATCAAGATCAATGCCGACCTCGACCGTTTGGGTGGCCACGAGGAACGCGACGCCCTGATCCCCGGCCACCTCGAACAACCCTGGATGCCGGGTTTGGTGAGCTTGCAGGTCCATCGGCCTCATCCGCCCGACCCAGCAGACCACCTCGCCCAACTCGCCGCGCTGTGCCAGCTGCTTGCGCAACTGGGACGCCAAGCGAGCTGCGGTGTCCACGTGATTGACGATGACGCCGACTGTTCTCGCTTGCGGACTGTCGGTCGGGATCTCGGCGCGCACCGCCAACGCCAGATCCGCCAACTCAGCGAGATAGGCCGCCGTCGCTTTGCCCTTGTTCTGGGCGAGAGAGGTCGCGTGGTAGCTGACCGATTTGGGTCGAGTCAGCCGATCGACCAAGGCGGCGTCGGCGTGTGGCCCGGAAAGGTCGCCTGGCTCCACGCCAATCGAAACCCACCCAAGGCTTCCTTCCGCTTGACTGCTCGGGATGGTGCGGTGACCTCGTGACGGCGTCGCTGACGTGCCCACGACCTGAAGGCAGGGCACGCCTACGGCCGCGGCAGCCGTCCGTGCCAAGTCGGCCACCACCTGGCCGGTGCGGTGCAGCTGACGAGTCAGGTGCGCCTCGTCCAGCACCACCACCGCGTCCATGGCCAGCAGGCCGGCTTCGCGCGGTCGGGCCCGGTGGCTCGTTCCATAAGCGCTGAAGAGGACTCGTGAACCCCACATGTCCGGCGTGGCTGCGATGACCGAGCAGACGCGAGGGTCGTCGATCCACTCCCGATTCGGCATCACTCCACCCCGCAACGAGACACAGTGAACGGGCCCGGCAGTGTCGCCGGTCAGCGACCGCAGCGCCTGGGCGACGGTGGCCAGGAGGCCTTCGTCCGCGGCCTCAAGAGATGCCGCGATTGCTTCTGCGTGGAGGAGGTGATGATCTACGAGGGCACGCCGATTCACCACGACAGCGAGCCGGCGCGGAACCCTCGGGCCGGCGCCTACGGCATACAGGGCATTGGCGAAGATGTGAACGTCAACAACACTCGACTTGCCGGCTCCCGTCGGGGCACTGATCTCGTCGGGCCACCGCCCGCTGGCAACCACATGAGCGATCAGGCGACGTTGCCAGGCAAATGGCTCGCGTCCACCGTTGAGCAGCGCGAAGAACTGCGGAAAGTCCGCAAGCGTGATCATGAGGCGGTCCACCCTGGCAGCGCTCGTGCGGCGACAATCGACTCGTCGACCGGAACAAGCAGACCTCCGCCCAGATGCCGCGACTGGCCAATAGCGAGCAGCGACGTCGACGGAAGGATGGCCGACAGGTCGAGGCGAGCCGTGAATGGCTGGACGACAACACCCGAGGGCACCTTATGGGCGAACAACTCGACACGACTGTCTGGAATGCGGCGCACGTCGTGCACCTTGACCCCCCAATCTCGCACCTGGGCGACGATCCTTCGATAACGATCGGGACCGCCGACCCGGTCGCTGAGTCGATCCCGAAACACATGGCCGATGGATAAAAGTGCCGCGTCCTCCAGCGACCAGGGTTTGCCGTCTTGCTGCGCGCGCGTCTCGGCGACCATGCCGGGCACGGGACGCCAGTAGCGCACGAACCCCTCGGGGGGCTCGGGCCAGAAATGCTCGACGTCAATCTGGACGACGGGTCCCAAGGCGATCGACTCCTGACCCCGTCGATAGACCTTGCTGACTTGGGCGACGTAGCGCTGCACCAAAGCGAGTTCCTCGACAGAAGCTCCGGCCGGAGCCAGGATGAGGAATGCCCCATGCTCAGGCCGACCCAAACTGCCGGGTAGGGCCGCTGCCTCAACGAACTGAATGGCGACCCGATTCGCCGGCGGGCGCACCCCCGGCGCGTAGGTGCCGGTCAGCAGGGGCAACGCGGTGTCACCGAGGTATGCCGCAAGGGCGCGGTGCAGGGCCACGCACCACGGCACTCGCTGGGTGGGGTCAATCTCACGGGTGAGCGGCAGAGCAGACGCGGCAACCCACGGCAGGTCTGGTGGCGGTGGCGTGACCGGCCGATAGATGACGCGCTGGACACAGTGGCTCGTCGGCCGGTTTGATGCGGGCCATTTGGTCCAGGCGAAATCATCCTCAGATGCCTTTACCGGCTTGCTCGGCCTCGCAGTGGCGTAGTCCGCCTCCAATTCGTCGGTTCTACCTGATATCGGCGTGCGCACCCCGATGCCCCCGGGGGCTGGAAAGGCGGTCCTCGTTGCGTCGCGCAAGTGGGTGACCTCTACGTCACCGACCTCCAAGATGACGGGGGTGTCCGCCTCGCCCAGACAGGAGACGTCCTCGCACAGTGCCGCGATAGTGTCCACGACGTCCGAGGGGGCTTGTTGGTCCCAGGCCCACCCGAAGGGCCCAATCATCGCGATGGCATCGGATTGGTGCTTGCGGACCTTGCGACGGCTAGGCACATCGCGTTGCGCCGTTTCGAAGACTCCTTCATCACGGTAGGACTCGGTCACTGAGCCGGTCACCCCGGTCGCCACGGGGATGGTCCACGGCATGGTGAGTGCGCTAGGCGGGTGCAGCTCAAGCCAGCGCAGCGCCGTCAGCGCGTCCTTGGACGGGCGCAAGTCCGTGCCGACGACTTGGGCCAGGCTGCCCTTGCCGGCCGAGTGGGTCAAGGCTGCATGAAGCCGAGCCGTATCCGGGAAAGGCGACGGCTGGCCGTCGGGCTGATGCCCTAAGTAGATCCCCAAGGGAAATCTTGCCCGGATCGCCAGGGTGGCCATGATCTACTCGTCCTTCTCGCTGTCGGAGGTGATGCCGCCGGCGATGATCGGGTCACCCTCGACCTCAAGGACCTGACCCTCCCATCGCACCCCCAGCCCACGGACTGCGTCGATGGCCTGCTCAAGGAGGCTGTCCGCCTCGTTGATCGTCGGCAGCGCCTGCGCGATCCGCCTGCCATATCGCGCGTCCAGCTCACAGTGCGATTCACCGGCTTCCACCAGATCGCAGTTTGCCCGGAAGTTCAGCTCGGCATACGAGCGAACCAAGCCGGCCAGCGCCAGACTGGCCAACAGCGCTCGGCAGGTAGCGTCACCATCCACTCCGAGTCCGAAGCGAAGTTGACGAAGCGCGCTGAACGACAGCACGTGCGTGCGGAGAATCCGGCGACACGAGACGAACCCGAGACCGTCGAGCGACGGCGGAATCGCCCCAAGGCCAAGAGCTGCTGCTGAGGTGGTCCCCTTGCCCGCCTTGACGATGGCGCCACGGACCTTTTCCATGTTTCCGGGGCTGAGCTCTGCCTCCTGAGCTTCCAGAAGGTGAGTCATCTCGGGGGCGGCCAACCTGACGCTTGGCGCGATCTCGTCACGCCGAGCGGCACCGCGAGGCGCAATGCGCGTGCTATCGACACCCTGGTCAGCGAGGATCCCGATCGTCTCGCCCACCAGGGCGCTGCGCACGCGGACCTGGTGGCTCCGGCGCGTGGAGTCCCACACACCCATGACCAGCCCAATGGGCGACATCTCAAGGAGGGCGCGAGCGTCGGCATGGGTGCAGTCACGTGCCGCGCGGTACGCCGGGTGTTCCGTGGCGGGCTTACCACCGATCCTGCCCGCCCGGATGTGGCCGTCAAAGGCCCGATGAGGAAGGTCGAGACAGGTGACTGGCTCAAGGCCGGGGTATGTCACGCGGATGCGCGGAGTCTGGCTGAGCAATGGATGACCATCTCGGATCGCCCAGGACAGTTGCTCCTCGACACGGTTGAGAGAGCTGCCTTTCGAGTCGATGACTACCGCCTTGACGGGGGCCGCCTGCCCCGTTTGGGGGTCTGACGCGAATCGAGTCTCGAACGCATAGGTCGCTACCGTGCCGCGCACATATCGTGCGGGCGCGATGCCTGCCTCCTGGCCCGCCGCCGGCGTCAATTCGGTGCGGAGCGTGAGAACGCTCGCCCCGCCGGGTGTGCACGCACTCACAAGAGTCGCGAAATCAAGATGCTGGGTCACTGCCACATTCCTTCCGAAAAATGTTCGACTCACGTTAAGCGCGAGCCACGTAAGGTGGACACATCTACATAAGCAGGAGCCACCGACAAAGGTGGTCCATCACCCCAGCCTGGGCGCGATTTCTGCTTCCTTCACCCCCTTCCGGGGGCGTCCGACGGCTTCCAGTCCACCCTGGTGGTACATGCGGAGCCACCGGTCAAGGGTCGACCGCGAAATCTGCAGAGCACGGGCGACGTCGCCTCGGGTGTGCCCGGCCAGCACCGCTTTGACTGCAATCAGCCTCGTCACCGGCGGCCTCGCGAGCATTGGGCTCCTCCTGTCCAAAGCTATTGGCCCCACCTGAGTACGATAGCCGTTCGCCGCGGAGGCGGTCCTTCGTTGAGGATCAGGCGGGGCCCGGATGCCAGTTCCGAGTAGTGCAGCCGCCTCCGCGGCGACCGAACGACGCTCGCGTGGAGCGCCCGGGCCGCCTCCGCCGGGACCACACGTTGCCTGCGTAGGAGGACCTGAGCGGCGCGGCATACTCGCGGCATGTCTTCAGTCGACTCGGCCACCCGCCCACGGTCCCTCGCAGACGCACTTGCCGCGGGGGAGGTCATCCTCCTCGACGGCGGGTTCTCGACCCAGCTGGAGGCGCGCGGCCACGACCTGTCCGACTCCCTGTGGTCAGCGCGGCTGCTGCTCGACGACCCCGCCGAGATCCGCGCCGCCCACGCCGACTTCTTCGCCGCGGGCGCTCGCATCGCGACCACCGCGAGCTATCAGGTCAGCGAAAGCGGCTTCCAGGCCGCCGGTCGCACAGCCGACCAGGCCCGAGAAGCCTTGCGCCGCAGCGTGATCGAAGCCCGTGCCGCGGCCGACGCAGCTCAGGCCCACGACGCCCTCCAGCGCTGGGTAGCCGGCTCGGTCGGACCATACGGAGCCACGCTCGCCGACGGCTCTGAATACCGCGGCGACGATTCGCTGTCGGTCGCCGAGCTGCGCGCCTGGCACCGGCCTCGCCTCCACGCCCTCGCCGACGCCGGCCCCGACGTGCTCGCCGTCGAGACGATCCCCTCGCTGCGCGAGGTCGAAGCCCTCTGCGCCGAACTCGACACCCTCGGTATGCCGTTCTGGCTGTCGGTCACGCCGCACGACGGTCGCCTGCGCACCGGTGAACCACTCACCGATGCCTACGGCATCGTCGCCGCAACCGCCAACCACCTCGCCGTCGGTGCAAACTGTTGCGACCCAGCCGAATTCGACGCCGTGGCGACCGCGGCGCGACAGGCCGCGGACGGCATACCGGTCGTCTTCTATCCCAACAGCGGCGAGGTCTGGGACGCCGTGGCCCGCCGCTGGACCGGCGCGCCCACGATCCCTGGGCTGGCGGCGAACTGGGCCGCCAGCGGCGCCCGGCTCGTCGGCGGCTGCTGCCGGGTCACCCCCGACCAGATCCGCACCGTCGCCGCCAGCGTGTCAAGCAACGCGGGTTAGGCAGCCAGCAACGGCTGATACTCCGGGTGCTTGTCGATAAACGACGCAACGAACGAGCATTGCGCGATCACGCGCACGCCCTCCGACGCAGCCACCGTGTCGAGGGCCGCGCGCACCAGCCGACCGCCGATGCCCTGCCCCTCAAAGGCATCCTTGACGATGGTGTGAGTAAACGTGATGACACTGTCGGATTGTTGGTATTCCGCGTATCCGGCCAGCCGGTCACCCAGATGAGCCTCCAAACGGCTCTTCTCCGGATTGTCGGTCACCACGAGATCGGCTCCGGCGGTTTCGCTCATCACAGCTTCCTTCCATGTCGTCCGCGCGCCTTCAAACGCACACCGGGCAGCGGTGGCGCGGGGATGCGGCGGGTCGGCCCGGCATACCCGGGCACGTCCCCATAGCGCTGCGACTCGGCCTGCCATTCCTCACGCATCGCCACGATGTCCTCGTGACTGCGCCCGACGAAGTTCCACCACATGACGATGTCCTCGTCGAAGGGCACCCCGCCGAGCAGCACCGCCCGAGCCCCCTGCTCCCCCGCGGTCACGGTCAGCTCGGCCGCGCCGGCATCGACACAGCCCAGGTCACCGGGCGCGATCGGCTCGCCGTCGAGGGTCACCTCTCCGACGTCGGCCAACAACCCATGCTCGTATGCCGTGTCGACAGTCAGCGTCAACCTCGCCCCGGGTGCCAGGTCGAGTTGCGCGCCGAGCAGCGGCGTGAAGGTCTCCACCGGCGAATCCCCCACCCCCGCAAGCGAACCGATGAAGACCCGCGCCGTGCCAGCAGCACCGGGCAACGGCAGTGACGGCGCCGCGTAGTGCTCGAAACCCCGCGCCTCCTCGGCAGCCGACGACGGCAAGACCACCCACAACTGCACGCCGTGCAGCACCGTAGTGGCCGCCGTCGACACCTCGGAGTGGGCGATGCCCCGCCCCGCCGTCATGAGGTTGACCTCCCCCGGACGCACGAGCCCGACCACCCCGCCACTGTCGCGATGCTCGATCTCGCCCTCGAAGAGCCACGACACGGTCTGCAACCCAGAGTGCGGATGCGGCGCGACATCCATGCCGCCGCTCTCGTGGACATCGTCGGGCCCGTAATGATCGGCGAAACACCAGGCCCCGATGAAGGACCGGTCGCGGTGCGGCAAGGTCCGCCGCACCAGCATGGTCCGTATGCCGCCCAGCGGCACCTCCCGAGCCCGTAGCACCTGCACGTGTCCACCCGGCATACCCGATTGTCGTCCTTCCTCAGCGAAAGGGCCACCCAATCCGGCTGTCTCCCAACCCAGATCGCACGACAACCCGGACGCCGCCGGTCAGGTCGCGAGTGCCGGCACCAACGACCGCACGACCCACCAGGTGGCCGCCACATGCACCAGCAGGAAGCTGCCGACCCAGGCGAACCGCGGCAGATGGGTGAGCCGGGCGAGCACGCTCGGGTCGTCGTCAGAGGTGCGACGACCGGCTACCGCCATCACGTGCCGCCACCCGCCGACGAGCAGCACGAGCGCCACGCCGATCAACACCCCGGCCTGACGGGCATCGTCGCGCCACCACCACAACGCGCCGGTCCCGCCGGTCACGGCGAGCCACACCATCAGCGTCAACAGCGATCGGATGCGCGGGGCGACGACCACCAGCACGACGAGGGCCGCGAAGAGCACCGTGGCGCCCCAACCCGATCCGGCCACCCAGGCCAGCAGTCCGGCGATGACAGCGGGCGCCGCATACCCCGCCCACACCATGGCCACCTGCCCCGGGCCACGACTGCGTCCGGCAGTCACCGCATGCCCCGAGGCGTCCCAGCGCACGACGAACCCGGTGAACCTCCGCCCCACCGCCACCCCCACAACCGCATGGCCGAGCTCGTGGACCAAGGTGACCAGCAGTCGCGCCAGCCGCCACACCCCCGGCAGCCCTACGACGAGCACCGCGCCCACGACGACCAGCAGCAGCGTCGACCCGGCCAACTCCGGCCGGAGGGCTGCCGGCGTGATCCGGCTGCCGAGCTCGTACGTCCACGTCACGGCCCCGACGCTAATCGGATGCCAACCCATCGCCAACCCGTCCCCAGCCCGACCCCTGCCTGTCGCCAAGAGGTCACCAAGCCGGCCCTTGGCGACCCCCCGGGGCGGCGCGCCCGCACGGCATACTGGGGCATGGCGCAGCGCAACGTGCTCGGCGGCGAACTCGACTCCTGCAGCACCGATCCCCTCACCGGCTTCTACCGCGACGGCACCTGCGCGTGCGGCCCGGAAGACATCGGCAGCCACACCATCTGCGCGGTCGTCACGAGCGAGTTCCTCGCCCACCAGCAGATGATCGGCAACGATCTGTCGACGCCGCGCCCGCCCTACGGCTTCCCCGGCCTGCGCCCCGGCGACCGCTGGTGCGTCACCGCGCGCAACTGGCTGCGCGCCCACGAGGCCGGGTTCGCCGCGCCGGTCGTGCTCGCGGCGACGAACGCCGCGGTGCTGCAGATCGTGCCGCTCGAGATCCTCCAGCGGTATGCCGTCGACGTCCCGTCCGACCCCAGCTCGCTGCTCTGACCTGGGTCGCCGGTTGCGTCAGGCAGGCAGCCGCGCGGCGTAGTCGGTGAGCACCCACAGCACGGTCTGATTGAACGGCGTCGGTATGCCGTGCTTCGCTCCCAGCCCCACGACCCGGCCGGCGAAGATCGCGACCTCGGTCGGCCGCCCGGCCTCGACATCCTGCAGCGTCGACGTGCGCCCGTCGTCGGGCTGCCCTCCGAGCACCGCGTCCCATTGGGCGAGATCGGCGTCCGTGAGCTGGACCCCCTCGGCGCGACCCACCACGACGACCTCATCCATGAGCGCGCTCATGAAATCGCGGGCCGGACCAGGCGGTTTGAGCACTCCATAGGTCGCGCCCATGAGCGCCGACGCCTGGTTGGCGCCGACGTTGACCATGAACTTCCACCACAGCGCGTGCAGGATGTCATCAGGCTGCTGCCACGCGAGCTGCGCCCGGTCCAGGGCCCTGCCGAGAGCCGCGACCCGCTCGGCCTGCTCGGCCTGGGCCTCGGCAGACAGCCGCTTGTCGACGCCGATGCTGAACCGCCCGACCCGCCGGAACTGCACCTCACCGGCCACCCGCTGGGTCTCCATCCCAGCCGCCATCGAGAGCAGCACCTGCGCCGGCTCATAGCGGGCGGCCAAGGCCTCCTCGCTGTCCAGGCCGTTGAGCGAGGAGATGATCGTCGTGTCGGCGTCGACGAGCGGGGCGATGATCTCGACCGCCTCGGCGAGCTGGGCCGCCTTGACCGCAACGAGGACGAGGTCCACGGGGGTGGGCGGCTCGGTGCCGGTGGAGTCGGCGGGGTCGGTGCCGTCGGCGGGGTCGGTGGGGCTGGTGTTGTCGGTCGGGTCCGTCGGGTCAGTGACGGCGAACCTCCAGTGCCGTCCATTGACCCGTATGCCGTCCCGCGCCAACCGCTGGGCCCGCTCCCCATGCGCGACGAGAGTCACCCGGAAGCCCGCCTCGGCGAAGTGCACGGCATACATCGCGCCCATCGCGCCGGCGCCCACGATGGCGACGCTACTGATCTCCCGACCGCTCATCCGGCCATGGTAGGCGGGCGCTCGGCAGGGCGGCCGACGCTGGGAGTCGGCGCACGGCATACCGTTGAGCGGTGAGCACCCGAATCCCGCTGTCGATCCTCGATCTCGTGCCCGTGAGCGCCGGCTCGTCCGTGAGCGACGCCGTGCAGTCCTCCCTCGGCCTGGCGAAGGTGGCCGATCGCCTTGGTTACCAACGACTTTGGTATGCCGAGCACCACAACTCCGTCGCATTTGCCTCTGCCGCAACGTCATTGCTCATCGGCCGTGCCGCCGAGCACACCGCGCGGATCAGGCTCGGCGCGGGAGGGGTGATGCTGCCCAACCACAGCCCGCTCATGGTGGCCGAGTACTACGGGACGCTGCGTGAGATGTATGGCGACCGGATCGATCTTGGCCTGGGACGGGCGCCGGGCACCGACCCGATGACCGCGCGGGCGCTGCGCCGCGGGGCCGACACGACCGACACTTTCGTCGAGGATGTCGTTGCGCTGCACCGCTATCTGGCACCCACCCAACCGGGCCAACGCGGGCCGGTCGCCATCCCGGGCGTCGGCACACAGGTGCCGTTGTGGATGCTCGGCTCCAGCCTCGACGGCGCCCAGGTTGCGGCGCTCCTCGGGCTGCCGTATGCCTTCGCCTCTCACTTCGCTCCCGAACTGCGGCATCACGCGATCGCGTTGTATCGGAGTCGGTTCCGCGCCGAGTTCGAGACGGCGCAGATCGAAAAGCCTTATGTCATGGCCGGCGTCAACATCTTGGTCGCGCCGACGGACGAGGAGGCGGCCTACCTCTTCACCACCGCGCAGCAGCTCGCCGCCGGGATTCGGACCGGACGCCGTATGCCGTTGCAGCCGCCGGTGCGCGACCTCGGCACCGCGGTGGGGCCGGAGGTGGCGGGGTTCGTCGAGGGGTTCCAGGCGGTGCGGGCGGTGGGTTCACCGACGACCGTGGTGGCCCAGCTCGAGGCGATCGTCGCCGACATGGAACTCGATGAGGCGATCGTCACGACCTACTGCCACGACCCCGCGATGCGCGACCGGTCCTTCGAGTTGTTGGCGCAGGCCTGGTGGGGCTGAACCGGCTGAATCGGCTGAGTCCTGCCTGTGGGGCCGATCTCAGCCGGGAATAGTCGGCGAGTCGGAAGGTTTCCCGGCGCGTCACGGGTCCTAGCGACCGGTTTGACGGCGAGTCGGGAGGTTTCCCGGCGCGCCACGGGTCCCGGCGACCGGTTTGACGGCGAGTCGGAAGGTTTCCCGGCGCGCCACGGGCCCCGACGACCGGTTTGACGGCGAGTCGGAAGTTTCCCGGCATACCGGGGCATGCCTGTGGGCCCGACGCGCGCCCGTCGTACAGACCGACCGGGTTCAGGGACGCTTGGGTGGCAGCGAGCGAGCGTAGCCCAACCCCGCCTCGACCAGCCGCCGCAAGTCAGACTCATCCTCGACCGCCGCCGCGTCGGCGTGCAGCCACCCCGACATGACCCGACCGCGCATCTCCATCGGGGCCACTCCCTCGCCGACCAACTCGGCACCGGCGCCGGCATCGACCCTCACCATCACGCCGCCCTTGCTGCTGGCCGCCACCGCCATGTTGCCGTTGACGAGGAACCCGAGCCCACCGAACATCCGCTGCTCGCTCAGCCCTGACTCGCCGGCCGCCACAGCGCGGATTCGGTCAGCCACGTGCTCGTCGTATGCCATGCGGCCAGTATGCGGGGAGCGTCTCCCCACGCCCACCCGATGTCACCACGTCAGCCCACACCCGGCGTCGCATAGTCGACGACGACCGCCGCATGATCGCTGAGCCGCTCGTCCCGCGACGGCTCCCGGTCCACGACCGCCGCCAGGGCCGACCGCGCCAATCCGGGCGTCGCCAGGTGCAGGTCGATCCGCCAGCCCGTGTCGTTGGTGAAGGATTCGCCGAGCCAGCGCGATGTTGAAGTCGCCCAGGAGCAGGAACTCCCGCCCGCGCGCTCGCGCCGCCCGCCGCGCCGCCGTCACCTGCCGGGCAAACCCGGCGAGGAAGCGCATCTTCCGCTCATACCTCGCGCCGCCGTCGGGCTTCTCGCGCATCCGTCCCGGCACCTGCAGGTGCGCCGGCAGCCCACCCTTCGGCAGATACAACGACGCCACCGTCAGCGGCGCATCGGCCAAGTCGACTTCGAGATACCTTCCCTGAGAGGCGAATTCACGCAGCTCACGAGCCAACCTCGGGTATGCCGGGTGGTCGGGTTCGGTGCCGACCCCTGCGGCGGGCGCGCCATCGGGACCCAACACCACCGCCGGCGCGCCCCAGCCGCGGATTGCGGCGGGCGGCATCCGGGTGAGGATCGCGACCCCGTTGCGGCCGGCGGCCGTGCCCGGATCGTATGCCGTGTAGTAGTCCCCGAACGCGCGCTCGGGCAGCGCCGCGATCGGGGCGCGCACTTCCTGCAACGCGACAACATCGCAGTCGCGGCCGGTGAGCCACGCCTCGAATCCCCGCCGATGCGCCGCGCGAATCCCGTTGACATTGAAGGTTGCGACGCGCAGCACCGCTCGACCCTAGTCCCCCGGCGACTCTCCGGGAGCCATCCCTCCGGCGATCAGAAGGTCGTCAGAACGGGAGTCAGAAGCGCAGCTGGTGGTCGGGGCGATCGGCCGGCACCTGGTGCCAGGTGAGCCGCCCGTCGCCACCGGCCCGTCGGACGATGGCCGCGATCTGGCCGGAGTAGTGGCACAGCGTGTCGGTGGCATCCTCGCCGCTGGAGTGCAGATAGAGCTCCAGCCCCGACTCATCGGTGGCCCCCGCACCAGCTTCCGCACCAGCTTCCGCACCAGCCTCCGCGATGGGATCCGCAGCTGGGTCGGCACTCGGCAGCACGGCATACGCGCGCAGGCCGCCCTCAACGGCGACGGTCCGCGCGACCCCGTCGACCCAGGCCGGGTATTGCTCGAGTCCTTGCAGGAAGGCGAGCACGCGACCAGCAGCGGCGCGCACGTCGGCACCCCGCAGCGACCCGCGCAGGCAGTGGTCGCCCTCGCGGGCGTGCGTCGACCACCAGGCGTAGTCGACCGGATGCGCTCGGGCCACGATCACGGCCGCACCGCCCGCTGGCGCTCGGCCATCCCGCGCAGGTAGCCGATCTGACCCAGGTGCGCGGTCGTGTCGCCGATGACCGACACCAGGCGCACGGCCGCGGTGACGGGCGGGTCCCAGCGCCGGTCGACAATCCGCGCGTATGCCGGTGCGCCACCGGCTTCGAGGCCGTCGAGCACCCGCAAGGTCATCTCGTGGACGGCGGCGTGATAGCGGCACAGCAGGTCGACGTCAGCCACCTGGAAGTCCCCCACGTCGGCACTCGTGTGTCCGTAGCCGATCGCCTCCACGGCATACGGGAGCTGGAACTCCTGCGCGAATCCCTGTGTCTGCCAGACCTGTTCGACGTCACCGACGCCGGCGAGATGGTCGTCCTGCACGCGAGTGAGATGCCAGGTGAGCCAGCCGATCGAGTTGGCCTCGGGGTCGGGGCGCCACAGCAGGGTCTCGGCGTCCAGGCCCTGCAACGCCGCCGGGAACTCGTCGGCCACGCGACCGAAGGCATCGCGCAGGATCTCGGTCGCGGTCGTTGGACGTGGCTCGCTCATCGCCCTATTGTCCGTCACCCGGCAGGCACGGCCACGGCACAAGCGTCCGGTATGCCGGGTGGCCCGGTCACGGCGCCGACAGCTGGTGGAACGCGCGACGGTGACCTGCGGGGGTGCCGGGCCAGCGGGAGTGCCGGGCCAGCGGGAATGCCGGGCCAGCGGGGTGCCGGGCCAGCGGGGGCGGCGACCACACGGCATACCCTGTCGGTATGCCGTCGCCCGTGATCGCGTGCCCCTCCTGCGGCACCAAGAACCGCCTGCCCCTGGTCGCGTCCGGCCACCCCCGGTGCGCATCGTGCAAGGCCGACCTGCCCTGGCTGGTCGACGCCGGTGACCGCGATTTCGACGCGGTGATCGACACCTCGGCGCTCGTCGTCGTCGACCTGTGGGCGCCCTGGTGCGGCCCGTGCCGGATGGTCGCGCCGGTGCTCGAGACGCTCAGCCGCGAGTTCGCCGGCCGGGTCAAGGTTGTCAAGGTCAACGTCGACGACTCGCCCGTGCTGGCCGCGCGCTACCGCGCCCAGAGCATTCCGATGCTCCTGCTCATGGACCGCGGACAGGTCGTCGACACGATGATCGGGGCCCAGCCGGCGCCGATCCTGCGCAACCGGATCACCGGAGCGCTGGACCGCCGCGGCTAGACCGTCCTACCGACCGCTCGTCAGCAGCGCAGCGGCCACCGCAAACGCGGTCATCGCGGCGAGGGGGCGGGCCGCAACAGTCAGGGTGCGCCGATCGACGGTGAGCCGGTAGGAACGCCAGGCCAGCCACGGTGCCAACAGATGCAGCGCACCGAGACACGCTGCCAGCACGACGAGCGCTGCCTGCGCCGGTATGCCGTGCCCGGGCGAGCCACTGGCGACGAGGCGGACATGCACGAGGATGAGCAGTGTCGTCCATCGGTGCGGGTGGTTGACCCAGGCAAGTGCAGTCAACGCCACGAGCACGACCAACAGGGCGGGGCTGAGCCGGCCCCCCAGGTGCTGGACGATAGCGGCGAGGACACTGACGCCGGCATACGCGATCGCGACGGGGTGCCGAGTGGAGAGCGAAGTCATCGCAGGCTCCACCTCGGGTGGCTGCTCGCGAGCGCCAGTGCGGCCGCGCCGTCGTAGCGGGAGACCCGGATGCCGGCCACCTGCAGGGTGCGTCGACGAACGACCTGCACGCCCGCATCGATGGGACCGGCCGCCGGGTCGGAGGTGTCCAGGACCGACACGCGCATGTGCTGGCGCTGCAGATGAGTGAGCAGTGCCGTCAGCCTCGGATCCACGAGCGGGGACAGCACGAGCACGATGGTCCCGGGCAGCAGTGCCAGCCGCCGGGTCCTGCCGTGCTGGTAGTCGTTCGTCGGAGCCTCGCGTGGGCTGACCCTGGCGAGGGTCATCTCCAGCCGGGTGAGGTGCCGCTCGCCACTGCCCAGGGGGATCGGCGCGAGGTCGCCCGAGCCGTGGACGGCCAGCGCGACTGCCCCACCTCGGCGGATCGCCGCGGCGGCGAACTGGCCCACCTGGCGCACGAGGTCACCCAGCCGCGGATCGGCATGGGCATCGAGGATGAGCAGGTATGCCGGCACGGTGTCGGCATAGGTCTGGGTGACGACCATCCGGCCGGTCCTCAGCGTGGCCGGCCAGTTGACCCGTCGGGGCGCTTCCCCCGGTTGATGACTGCGCAAGCCCTGGAAGTCCAGTCCCTCCCCCTCGCGTAGCCCGGCATCCGGTCCTGGTTCACGTCCGAACGGCCGCGGCTCGGGGATGGGTGGAGACCCGGCGCGGACGGGCAGGACAAGGTAGCGGGTGGGGTCTGGCGACGGCAGCTGCATGCTCCACCCTCCCCACGGCGTGAGGCAATGACTGGCTCGTGGTGAGGCCAGGTGACTGCCCCACGGGGGAGTCATCGTGGTGCGGCAGGTGCCGGTGAAGAGGGTGGCCCGCGGTGGGTGTGCGTCGTTCTGGCCTTCGACGCTCCGGTCGGCGTGGCCGGCGTGGTCGGCGTGGCCGGCGTGGTCGGCGTGGCCGACGTGGTCGGCGTGGCCGACGTGGCCGGCGTGGCCGATGGGGTCGAGGGGGTGGACGCTCAGGGTCAGCAACCCATCGATGTCGTGCCGATGGTGGTGGGTGACCCGCACCGACTCGCCCTCACGCAGCATGGCGGGTTCGACCTCGGTCGACACGCTGGGTGGCCGAGTCCGGGGGCTTCGGATGTCCATCGCCACCGCCAGCGCGAACGGGCTGGTCAGCACGATGAGGTCCGGTCGACGGAGCACAACGGCCAGGGCGAAGCCGCTCACGGCCACCGCCAGCGCCCGCCACCACGCGGGCGTCGCGTGCCAGGGCTGACTGGGCGCGGGTGAGGTCATCGCTCAGGCGTTCCAGCTGTCGGGGGCGGGGGTGTGCTCCACGATGCGCCGGATGATCCGGGTGGTGTCGGTCTGCGAGCCCCACAGTTCGGTGCGCAGCACGACCCGGTGCGCGAGGACGGGGACCGCCAGGTCTTGCACGTCGGCCGGGGTGACATAGCTGCGGCCGCGCAGCAGCGCCAACGCCTGTCCGCACTGGGTCAGCGCGAGCGAACCACGCGGCGATGCCCCGAGGGCCAGACTGCGGTCGTCGCGAGTGGCGGCGACGAGGTCGACGATGTAGCGACTGACCTCGTCGGAGACGTTGACCAGGCACAGGCGAGCTTGAGCTTGCCGGAGGTCGATGGCACGCGCTGAGGTCACCGGCGGCCGGGACAGCGCGGCGACCCCGGCGCGGGCCGTCTCGCGGACGAGGTGCAGTTCGCTGGCCAGGTCGGGGTAGCCGAGCGTGGCACGGACCAGGAATCGGTCGAGTTGCGCTTCTGGGAGCGGGAAGGTGCCCTCGTATTCGATCGGGTTGGCGGTGGCGATCACATGGAACGGGCGGGGCAGGGCATGCGTGGTGCCGTCGACGGAGATCTCCTGCTCGGCCATGGCCTGCAACAGGGCAGCCTGGGTCTTGGCCGGCGCGCGGTTGATCTCGTCGGCCAACACCAGCCCGGCAAACACCGGGCCGGGGCGAAACACGAACTCGCGGTCGCGCTGGTCGAAGTAGACCGCCCCAGTCACGTCGCTGGGCAACATGTCCGGCGTGAACTGGATCCGGGCGAAGGACAGCCCCAGCCGTGCCGCGATGGCCTTGGCGGCCAGAGTCTTGCCCACGCCGGGCACATCCTCGATAAGGACGTGCCCTCCGGCGAGGATCGCCGCCACCACGACCTGCAACTGCGGGCCTTTGCCGACCACCACCTGGTCCAGGTGGGCGACCAGGTGGGTGAGGTCGGTCGGGTCGGTCGGGTCGGTCGGACCTATCGATTCGCTCGGGTCGTGCGACCGGGACGGCTCGTTCGTCATGGCCCGATTGCCTCCACGAGTCGGGTGGCCAGGTCCTCGATGTCGGCCTGGTCCTTCGGAAGCGCGCGCGTGGGCAGGGCGGCGAGGGCGGCCACGACGTCAGGCTGGGCCGTGGCCCATGGCGGCAGCCGGCCGGCCGCTGCCAACGCCTCACCCAGCCGCGCCTGCTGCGAGGACACCGGCTGGGCGAGGTCTGGGGGCGGCGGGGCGGGTGGTAGCAGATGGCCTGCTTCCACCGGCAGGCAGGCTCGCACGACGAGGTATGCCGCGAATGCCGCGCCGGCGAGGGTGAGCAGGGGGATCAGCAGCTGGGCCAGGTGCAGGGCCACAGCAACCAAGAGCAGTGCGGCGGCCCGGATCACGAGCTTCACGCGGGGGGACACTGCTGGATCCCGTCGGTGATGAGGCCGGCCAAACTGGCGGCGCGCACGCTGTCGGCCCCGACCGGCTCCCGCCCCGAGTAGCGGGTGCGGTCGTAAAGGTCAGCGAGTTCCACCATGGGCGCGGGTGGCGCTCCGGCTGCCACGGCCCGACGCAGGACAGAGCGGGAGGTCCGGGATGCCTCCAGTCCGGGTATGCCGTGTACGAGGGTGGCCTCCACCCTCCGCCAGGCGCGGGTGACCTCGTCTCCGGCGGGCCCGACCGTCCCGACCGGCGAGGTCGGCACGTGGCCCGCTGCCGGAGCGGGTCGACCATCGGCCATCGGAGGCGCGGCAGCGGAGCCGGCGGCCACCCGCGGCCTCCTCCCCCGCAGGTGCGCGCCGCGCCGGATGAGGACCACCACCGCGACGACGGCCAGAAGGCCCGCGAGCGCCACGAGCACGACCGTGAGCCAGGCAGGGAGTTGGCCGCCTCTGCCCTCGGGCGCCAGGACGCCTTCGTAGCGCGGGTAGCTCTCAGGGCTGCCCACCCGGCCCAGGCCACTGCTCTGGGGAAAGAGGACATAGTCCTGGGTCGTCACCCACACCCCGAGGACGACCGCCGCGGCAGCCGTGGCGCCGCGGACGCCAACCGATCCCTGCGGCCGCATGCCAGCACAGTAGACCAGAGGTCCGACCTCCGGACGATCCACGGGCTCGAGCCCCTCGAGCAGCTCGAGCCCTCGGCATCCGACGCCGCGGCTGAGCTCGCCGTTACTTCTTGCCCAGCATCCACACCTTGTCGATGTAGTCGCGCATCGAGCGGTCCGAGGAGAAGAAGCCACACCGCGCCACATTGAGGATCGCCGAACGGGTCCACCGATCGACATCCTGGTATGCCGTGTCGACCCGGGCCTGCGCGTCGAGGTAGGACTGGAAGTCGGCGAGCACGAGGTAGCGGTCGCTGCCGAGCAGATCGCCGATGATCGGGCTGGCGGCCTGACGGTTGCCGCGGGTGAAGACCCCGCTCGCGATGAGGTCGAGGGTGCGGCGCAGCGTCGCATTGGACTCGTAGTAGGCCGCGGAGTGGTAGCCCTGGGCCTGCAACGCGGTGACCTCCGGCTCGCTCATGCCGAAGAGGAAGAAGTTGTCATCGCCGACCAGGCGCCGGATCTCGACGTTGGCCCCGTCGTCGGTGCCGATGGTCAGCGCCCCGTTGAGGGCGAACTTCATGTTTCCGGTGCCGGACGCTTCCTTGCCCGCGAGCGAGATCTGCTCGGACAGGTCGGCGGCCGGGATGATCTTCTCGGCGCTCGTCACGTTGTAGTTGGCCGGGAACGCGACGACCAGGCGCTGCTGCACGCGCGGGTCGTTGTTGATGACCGAGGCCACCCCGTTGATGAGGTAGATGATCTCCTTGGCCATGAAGTAGCCCGGCGCCGCCTTGGCGCCGAACATCACGATGCGCGGCGTGATCGCCATGGGGTCGACCTCACCGGAGATGATCCCCTCGTAGGTCGAGACGATGTGCAACACCTTGAGCATCTGGCGCTTGTATTCGTGCAGCCGCTTGACCATGACGTCGACAAGGTGACCCGGGGGAAGCACGATGCCCTCGCGCCGGGCGAGCAGCGAGTAGAGCCGGTCCTTGTTCTCGTCCTTCGCCGCCCGGAACGCGTCCCGGAATGCCGCGTCATCGGCATACGGCTCGAGGCCTTTGAGCTCGTCGAGGTCGGTGACCCAGCCGTCGCCGATGGCCTCGGTGATGACATCGGACAGCGCCGGGTTCTGCATCTTGAGGAAGCGCCGAGGGGTGACCCCGTTGGTGACATTGGTGAAGCGGTCCGGCCACAGCTCGGAGAAGTCCGGCAGCACCTTGTCGCGCAGCAACTGCGAGTGCAGCTCGGCGACCCCGTTGACCTTGGTCGAGGCGACGGTCGCGAGGTGCGCCATCCGCACCGCCTGGAAGGGCTGGTCGGAGACAATCGACATGCGCCGCACCCGGGCCTCGTCGCCGGGGAAGGCCTCCCGGACCTCGGCGCAGAACTGCTCGTTGATGCGGAAGATGATCTCCAGGTGGCGCGGCAGCAGCCTTCCCACGAGGTCGACCGGCCAGACCTCCAAGGCCTCGGGCAGCAGGGTGTGACAGGTGTAGGCGAAGCAGCGCCGGGTGATGTCCCAGGCCGCCTCCCACTCCAGGTCGTATTCGTCGAGCAGCAGTCGCATGAGCTCGGGCACGGCGATGACCGGGTGAGTGTCGTTGAGCTGGAAGACAATTCGGTCGGGCAGGGTCGTGATGTCGAGGTCGGCCTCGAGGGTGCCCTGGATGTAGTCCTTGAGCGAGCAGGCGACGAAGAAATACTGCTGCTGCAGGCGCAGCTCGCGACCCTGCGGGGTGGAGTCCTCGGGGTAGAGCACCTTGGAGATGTTCTCGGCGAAGGTCTGGGCGCGCACCGCCTCGGCGTAGTCACCGGAGTTGAAGGTGGCCAGGTCGAACGCCCGGGTCGCCTCGGCGCTCCACAACCGCAGCGTGTTGACCACGCCGTTGCGGTAGCCGGGGACCATGTAGTTGTAGGGGATGCCCATGACGTTCCACGCCGGCACCCAGCGGGTGCGGGTGCGGCCGTCGTCGTCCTGATAGGCCTCGGTGTAACCACCGAAGTCGACGCGCACCGCGCGCTCGGGGTTGTGGAACTCCCACGGCGCACCGAGCGAGAGCCACGAGTCGGGCACTTCGACCTGACGGCCGTCGACGAACTGCTGGCGGAAGATGCCGTATTCATAGCGGATGCCGTAGCCGATGCAGCTGACGTCCATCGTCGCGAGCGAGTCGATGAAGCAGGCGGCCAGACGGCCCAGGCCACCGTTGCCCAGGCCCGGCTCGACCTCCTGGGCGCGCAACACGGTGAGGTCGAGGCCGCAGGCGGTCATGGCCTGGTCGACGATGTCGGTCATCGCGGTCGCCATGAGCGCATTGCCCAGTTGCCGCCCGAGCAGGTATTCGGCCGAGAGGTAGCCGACCATCTTGGCCGGCCGGCGACGGCGCCGGTTGGCGGTCTCCAGCCAGTCGGCCATGAGGTATTGCCGCACGGTGCGGGCCAGCGCGATGTATTGGTGGTTGATCGTCGAGCGGCTCAGCGAGACGCCTTCGCCGAAGCTCAACTCGTGCAGGAACTCCTTGATGAAGCCCTCGACGGTGCGCTCCGGTGCGGAGACCTCACGCAACGCCAGCGGGTGCGACGGGCTGCGCAGCGGACCGAGCTTGCGGAAGTCGGTCACGGGCACCTGGAACGGGCCGGTCATCGCCGCGTGGGAGGGGTGACCGGTGTTGCCGTCGCTCATGGAGTCCTCGTCCTGGCTGGCATGGAGGCACCACGACCGACTCCGGTATGCCGGTCCGCCCCCATTGCGTGAATTTCCAGGCTAGTGCACACGCCCTCCCTGTCCACAACGGTGCGCAGAACTCTGGGCGGCCGTGCCGCGACCGGCAGTCTCTGGGCCCGCACTCGGTAGGGACGCATCGATCGCGCCACACCCACTCCGGCTGCGCCCGCCGGCGCCGGGCCCGGCGCGGGTCGGCGCAGGGTCCGCACCATCCGGCGGGACCAGCGGGCTCCGACTATAGTGCTGTGCGGTGCCGAGCTCAGCAGCAGGCAGGGATAGGATCGATGGATTTTCTCGACGCGGTTCTTGCGAATACCGTGAATTTCGCAGAGCGCGCGTGTTTCAGAAGCCGTGATGAAAGCCTCACCTACGGCGAGCTCGGCGTGCGGTCTCGCGTGCTGGGTGAGCACTTCGACGCCATGTTGGGCGACGACAAACGACCGATTGTCGTTTACGGACACAAGAGTCCATGGATGATCACGTGTTTCCTCGCGGCCGTGCGGTCTGGACGCCCCTACATTCCGGTGGATTCCTCCTTTCCCGTGGATCGCGTCACGTCGATCGTTTCCGAGTCGGACGCGTCGGTGGTCATCGCGGCTGGGAGCGAGCTGCCGGCCGCCATCGGTGGTCGTCAGATCACGACCGAGGAGCTGGAGCGGATGGTTCGCCAGCCGTTGGAAGGTGCTCCAGACCTGACGCCGGTCAGGCCCGATGATGCCTACTACATCATCTACACGTCCGGCAGCACGGGCCGGCCCAAGGGGGTCCAGATCAGCCGTGCGAGCTTGGCGTCCTTCACGACGTGGATGACCGATCTCGTCGACGGTGCGGGCGCCTCAGGCTCACGTGCGGACTCGAGGGGAGGTGACGTCCTCAACCAGGCGCCCTTCAGCTTCGATCTGTCGGTCATGGACATGGCCGTCGCTCTCGCGACCGGGCGGTGCTGGGCCAGTCTGGATCGCGATCACGTCGCCCGTCTCGGCGACTTGTTCGCCATGTTGCGAGCGTCCGACCTCGAGATCTGGGTGTCGACTCCGTCCTTCGCGGATCTGTGTCTCAGCGACCCGGCCTTCAACGACTCTCTGCTTCCGCACCTGCGCGAGTTCCTGTTCTGCGGCGAGACCCTCGGCTCCAACACAGCTGCGGCGCTGATCGACAGGTTCCCGCGGGCCCGAGTCGTCAATACCTACGGCCCGACCGAGGCGACGGTGGCGGTGACCTCCATTGTCATCGACCAGGACGTCGTGCAGGCTCACTCGATTCTGCCCGTCGGGGCCCCCAAGCCTGGCACGCGCATCCTCATCCGCGACCCCGATGGACAGCTGCTGCCCGAAGGGCAGCGTGGCGAGGTCGTCATCGCCGGCGACACCGTGAGCTTGGGCTACTACCACCGGGACGATCTCAACGCGGTCGCTTTCGGGCTGCTCGACGATGCCGCAGGACAGCTCCGGACCTACCGCACCGGAGACGCGGGGACGATCCAGGACGGCCAGTTGCACTTCCTCGGACGGCTTGACTTCCAGATCAAGCTGCACGGGTATCGCATCGAGATCGAGGACATCGAGGCCAACCTGCGCCGCCTGAGCGACGTCCGTCAAACGGTCGTCTATCCCGTCGAGAAAGCGGGCCAACCCGGCGTCTTCACGCATCTCGAGGCCGTCGTCCAACTCGATGGCGAGGTGCCGGCTGCACCGTTGGGGACGATGGTCGCGCTCAAACGCCGGCTGCGCGAGTTCGTCCCGGATTACATGGTCCCGAAGATCATCCATTTCGTCCCGGAGATCCCGTTGACAGCCAACGGGAAAGCTGATCGCCGGGCCGCGCGGGCGTTGATGTGATCACCCATTTCGGCGACATCGGGTTCTTCGTCTACCTGACCGTCGTGATGATCCCCGCTGTCTGGTTGGGGCTCACGCAGCGGCGGATCGCACCCTACGGGTTAGCGGTGTCGATCCTCACGATCGTCGTGATGTTGGCCGACAGCAAGCGCCAGTTGGCACTCTTGGGCATGTTCTTCGTCGGCGAGGCGGCGCTGGCCTGGGCACACCTGCGGTTCCTCAAGGCCAACGGCAGGGGCCACAAGGTCGAGCGGCGACTTGTCATCGCCGTGGGGCTGCTCCCGTTGGCGTTGACCAAGCCCAGTGGGCTCGTCGAGTTTCCCAGCCTCGGATTCATCGGCATCTCCTACCTCACCTTCCGCGCGATCCAGGTCCTGCTGGAGATGTCCGACGGGCTGATCACCGAGTTCAGGCTCACGGCATACGCCTATCTGTTGCTGTTCTTTCCCACTCTGAGTGCCGGACCGATCGACCGATCGCGTCGCTTCGACCAGGATGCCGACAACCCGCCTCCGCGGGATGTGTATCAGCGGCTCTTGGGGCAAGGCGTCTGGTGGATGGTGCTGGGCGCCGGCTACAAGTTCGGATTGGGCAGCTTATTCGAATACGCACTTGCCGACGGTCGGTTACTCTCGCGCAACCTTGTGACCTATATGTACGGCTACGGCTTCCAGCTCTTCTTCGACTTCGGCGGGTATTCGCTGATGGCCGTGGGCGCCAGTCGCGTTTTCGGGATCCGGACGCCGCTCAACTTCCGGTATCCCTTCGTCGCCGAGTCCATCAAGGATTTCTGGAACCGCTGGCACATCACGCTGTCGTTCTGGCTGCGCGACTACGTCTTCAGTCGACTGACGATGGCTCTCATCAAACGCAAGGTCTTCAAGAACCGATCGACCACCGCACAGGTCGGCTTTCTCGTCAACATGACCGTCATGGGCGTCTGGCACGGGACCCAGGCGCAGTACATCCTGTACGGCCTCTATCATGGAGTGCTCATGCTCCTGACGGACCTCTACGAGACTCGTCTACCCTTCTACAAACGTTTCAAATCCGCCATGTGGTATCGCCTGTTGTCGATCGTGGTGACATTCCATTTGGTGATGTTTGGTTTCCTCATCTTCTCCGGCCGACTCACTACGGCCTGACCCTCTCGAAAGGTCTGACGTGAACGAACAACAGCGCGCCACGACATCGGCGCTCATCACCCAGGTATGCGGTTCCGACGCCGTGCTGGCCGAGCCCGACCTGGACTTGCTCGAAGCCGGGTTGTTGGACTCGCTGGCCCTCGTGGAACTGCTGGTGGGCCTCGACGAGGAGTTCGGGCTGGAGATCTCACCCACCGAGGTCGAGCGTGAGGAAGTGTCGAGTGTCAACAAGATCATGGCCTTCGTCGAGGCCGGCCTGAGCCGATCATGACCCGGAGGCCATGGCTTCTGGCGGCCGCGGTGGTCGCCAGTGTGCTGCTCTTCGTCACGGCCTTCATTTCGCCGGTGGCGTCAAGGACAGCAGCGGCTGTGGCCTCGGTCCCGGGGCCCGATCTGTCGTCTCGGCTGTTGTCATACCGAAGCACGACCGAGAGCCTCCGCGCCACCCAGCGCTACGAGTTGGCAATCCAGCGACAACCGAGCGGATCGGGCCTGCACTACCTCATGGGGTCGTCCGAGCTCAGCTCGGTCGTCGACCAAAACCCGCTGCGTTGGCTGCCCGCGACGACCGCCGACTTCGATCTGTTCCTGTCCGGACGTGGCTACGTGCAATCCTTCGCCCACGCCGTCGAGCTGGCCGCCGTTGCCCCGCTGCTGCAGACCAAGAAGGTGACCCTCATCATCTCGCCGCAGTGGTTCACAGCGGAGGGTTCCAGCCCGAGCGCCTTCAAGGACGTGTTCTCGGCGTCGCTGTGGGCCGACATGCTCGACAACCGCCAGCTGAGCCCGCAGTTGCGCCAAGAGCTCATCGCCAGGGGGACGGCCCTCGGGGCGGCCTTGCCAACAAATCTGCAGGAACAGTTCGATTTTCGGACGCTTCAGCTCAAGCAAGAAGTCGCCAGCGCCTGGCAACTGCGCGGCTTCACCGCACCCTACTCGCAGAGTGCCGGTTCACGACCCATGGCGATGACCCCGTGGGATGAGGAGTACGCACAGGCTGAGCAGCAGGCGACGGCGGTGAGCCACAACCAGTTCCATATCGCCGATTCCTACTACGAGACCTACGTCAAAGCCAAGGAAGCCGAAATGAGGGGATCCATGGCCACCTCGTCCTATCTGCAGTCCCCCGAGTATGACGACCTCGGGCTGTTCCTCGACGTTGCCAAGGAACTCGACGTCCAGGTGCAGCTCGTCAGCGTTCCGATGAACGGCTGGTGGTATGACCATCTCGGCTACTCCGCCGAGGCGCGTGCGAGCTATTACGCCAAGATCCGCGATCTGGCGGCCGCCCGGTCGGTGCGGTTGGCGGACTTCTCTGATCGGGAGTATCAGCCGGCTTTCCTGTACGACATCATGCATCTGGGATGGAGGGGGTGGCTCGATGTCACGCGAGCGTGCTACGAGTTCGAAGAATCTGCTTGATCGGCTGCAGTCCCAGGGGACCACGCCAGTGGTCAATCCCCGGCGCGGCGGTCCAGAGATCCTGTGGCAGGACGCGCCCGCTGCGGTGACACCCGCAACCGCACTCGGGTATGCCGTGCTGACCCTGCTCATCCTGCTGGTCATCACCGGGGTCGGCATGCTCACCACCGGTGAGCACACCACCTTCATCTACCAGCAGTTCTGAGGGTCGGGCCACCCCTGATCCGGTTGGTCAGCCGATGGCTAACCGATGACGACCAGGGAGTAGCCGCCGGTCTCGTCCAGCTCGGGATCGTGGTGAGCGAACCGCAGCAGGTGCGCGACCCCACCCTTCGACTGGGCACCAGCACCAACGACACCGCCGGCCAGCGCAGCGGCCGAGGCGTCGCGCAGGTTCCAGATCTCATGCAATCCCCGGATCAGCGCCTGATCGGCATCGGTCACCAGGACCACGCCCACGTGCTCATAACCTTCCGACCCGCCGCGCTTCCCGCGCCACGAGGCCCCGGTATGCCGGCAAACCTTCCGACCCGCCGCGCTTCCCGCGCCGCCAGGCCCCGGTATGCCGGCAAACCTTCCGACTCGCCGTGTTTCCCTCGGCGACAAGACCCCGGCAGGGCAGCCCCTGCCCTGCCTTCGTTGGCGCAGCGTTCGTCGCCGGCCCGTCAGTCGCCGGTCCGTCAGTGGCCGGAGTGACCCTTGAGCACCATGCGCATGATCCGGGCGTTGAAGACCGCGAAGCGAGTGATTTGGATGGGGATGCTCCGTCGCTTGCGGAGCATGGCCTGCGTCGGCAGCGGCGCCTTGGAAAGATCGGCGATGGGGGCAGAAGCGTTCTCAGACATGGGGTTTCGACTCATTCCGGGATGAACTGCCAGCCGAGGCGGCCCTTGGCTTTGTGGATGAACAGGTAATGGAGCATGAGCTTGACCCAGTGACCGGCCAGGCCCAGTTCGCCGCGGGTGTCCTTGAGGTCGCGACCGGTCGGATAGCGCTCGAAGTCGGGCACGACTGGCATCATCGTCATCGCTGCGGCTGACCCGGTCCGCAGGTTCGAGCCCGCCGACGCGACGCAAGCCGCCCCCATGTGCGCCATCGACGCCTCATGCGGAGCCGCGTTCGGCCCCTTCTTGATCCGGTCGACGATCGACAGGGCAGCGGTCTTGCCCATGACGCCGGACGGCATACCGGTGCGCGGTGGTGACGGTGCGATGACGGTGCCGTTGGCACTCTTGTGAGGCTGCGAGATCTGGTGCGGCGGCGCGAAGGCGATCCCGACGGCCCAGATGTTGTCGTAGCCCTGTGCCAGGTAGGTCTTCGGCCAGTCGCTTGCCTTCCACTCGGCGAACGGCTTGGGCGTGTAGTCGGCGTCGACCTTCATGAAGCCGCTCGGTGCGAAGAGTTCGCTGGTGATGTCGGCGCCGTCCGGGGCATAGGCGGACAGCGGCACCCCACCGAAGGGCGGCAGCAGCATCGCGAAATCGAAAGCGAGCGAATGCTTTTCCCCGTCAAGAGTCTCGTAGTGCACGACCCCCGGCTCGACCTTGAAGACATGCGCCCCGAGGATCGCCTCGACCTCACGCTCCCGGAAGAGCGAACCGGTCCACAGCTCCGAACTCGTCTCGAATCCCATGTCGGCGAACGTCATGCCACCCACACCGAAGTCGCCCAGTTCGCGCTCGTTGGTGAGGTAGATGAGCCGCGCGCGGTCGCGGACGCCCGCCTCGCGCAACTCGTGGTCGACGTTGAAGACGTATTCGAAGGCGGCGCCTTCACACGTGCACGTGCCGTGTCCCATCCCGACGATGAGCGTGCGACGCTCGCCTACCTTGAGTTCAGCGATCACCCCGCGCAGCGCTTCGGCAGCAGCGATGGCGTGATCTGCGGTGCAGACCGACACGGTGTGGCCACCGTGCGGGCCCAGACCCTCGGTCATGGCGAACTTCAGTTGCGGCCCGGTCGCATTGATGAGGAAGTCGTAGCGGATCCGCTCCTGCTGGCCGTCGCGCTCGGGGCTGGTGTGCACGATGTCGACCGCACCGCGGGGGTCGTCGGCATCGCCACGCGGGTGGATCGCCACCGCCTTGGCCTGCCGAAAGTCGATCCTCTTCTTGGCATAGACCGGGGCGAGCGGGAACACCACGTCTGCCTTCGACATCTTGCCGACCCCGACCCAGATATTGCTAGGGATCCAGTTCCACTGCGAGTTGGGCGAGACCACCGTGACGGTGTGGCCCTTGGGCAGCATCCGCTTGAGATGCAGTGCGGCGGTGTGCCCGGCCACTCCTGCACCCAACACGACGACATCGGCCATGGTCTTGCTCCTTCGGGAAAGTCGGCGGCACTGACTATACCCCCCGGGGTATGATGAGGACCAGGCCCCTCCCGAAAATCGGGAGGCGACCACACGGCATACCTGTCAGACTCGACGACCGTGACGCTGACGTCCCTCGCCGCCCGCTTCCGGGCGCCGTCCCCACTCGCGGGGCGACTCGCGCGGCAGTCGCTGCTC
Organism: Dermatophilaceae bacterium; assembly: GCA_044220505.1. Classification (GTDB taxonomy): domain Bacteria; phylum Actinomycetota; class Actinomycetes; order Actinomycetales; family Dermatophilaceae; genus Phosphoribacter. The sequence goes on along the minus strand of JBGAQV010000010.1, from coordinate 13,413 downwards.
TTCGCGTTGGGCGAGGGCACCTTCATGACCGGGTCGGCGGTGTTCTTCACCCAGATCGTGGGGCTGTCCGCCGCGCAGGTCGGGCTGGGGCTGACCATTGCGGGCGCAGCGGCGTTCCTCGCCGCAGTCCCGGCCGGCCGGCTCGTCGACCGCTTCGGGCCCAAGCTCATGTGGGCGCTCAGCGCGGTCGGCAACGCCGCGGGCTTTGCGATGTGGCCGTTCATCAGCGGTTTTCGCGGCTACGTCGTCATGGCCGTCGTCATGCAGGTGGTCGGTTCGCTCGGTGGGGCCTCGCACGCGGCATACACGATCGACGTCCTGCCACCCGACGAGCGGGTGAAATCGCGCGCGTTCATGTACTCCGCCCTCAACATCGGCTTCACCCTCGGCTCGATGTTCGGCGGCATCGCGCTGGCCTTCCACTCCAACGACGTGCTGCGCGCGCTGCCGTGGCTCTCGGCCGCAGCCTTCCTCGGCAATGCGATCGCGATCTGGCGGCTGCCCAACGCGCCGCACGACGATCGCACCCCCGCCGAGCGCACGGTCAAACTCCCCGGCCCCGGCCCGCTGAAGAACCCCGGGTGGCTGCTCACGACCTTCTTCGGCGGCGTGCTCTGGACCAACCAGGTGCTGCTCAACGTCGTCATCCCGCTCTGGCTCGTCGAGAAGACCGACGCCCCTCGGGTCTTGCTGGCCTTCCTCTTCGGCACCAACACGGTCATGTGCATCTTCCTGCCGATGGCGGCGGCGCGCGGGGTCCGTGATGTGCGGACCGCGCTGCGGGCCGTGCGGGTGTCCACGACGTTCTTCGTCGTCTCCTGTGCCATCACGCTCGTCACGCATGACACGGTCGGCTGGGTGACGATCGCGCTCGTCTGGCTCGGGCACGTCACAGTCACCGGCGCCGAGCTCTATCTGTCGGCGGCGAGTTGGTCGTTCGAGGCCGAACTCATGGATCCCAGACGCCGCGGTGAGTATGCCGGTGCCGCCGAGTTGAGCGGCACGCTCGGCAAGGTGTGGGCGCCGGGGCTCTACACCTTCCTCGCGATGGGATGGGGCGCTGCGGGATGGCTGGTCATCGCCGCTATCGGTGTCTTCGCCGCCGCAGGACTGCACCCCTCGACCCGCCTGGCCGCGCGGTTCCTGGAGCAGCACGGACCGGTCGAGCCCAGCGACGACCCGCTCGACCAGGAAGCTCCTCCGGTGCCCGCGCCCTCACTCCTGGAGGACCCGCCGTTGTCGACCAGCGGGGACGGCTACGGGCCCCCGACCGCGCGTCAGCGTCCCTGAGCGGCCGCTGCGGAAGGGACCCGGCAGACGACCTGCCCGCGCAATCGCACCACCAGCGCCCACCCGAGCAGGACGATCGCACCCGCGGCGAGGAAGGGCTGCACCGGCGCGAACCACTGGATCGCACCGGTGTAGCCGAGGGCCAGCAGCACCAGCTTGTTGCAGACGGGACACCCGACCGCAAAGAAGGTGAGCAGGGCGCCCACCGTGCCGCGAGTATCGACCCGATCCGCATCGGTCGCCTCGGCCGACGCCACATCGCTCGGCGCCAAGTCGGTCGAGTTCGCGAGGTCCGCACGAGGCTCGCGCACATAGGTGGCGAACAGCAGCCCGCCCAGCACTGCGCTCACCACCAGCACTGGCCAGGCCCAGGCCGTGGGCGGGATCTCGCGCCCGAAGACTGGCGTGGGAATGAGCGCGGTCGGCACCGACATGACCAGCACAGTCGTCACGGCTGCGCCCGCGGCGGCGATCCAGCGCCTGCGGGACCAGGAGCGCAGCACGTCGAGCATCGTCCGATGCTACGGCCTGCCCTGTGGTCGTCGGGCTGACGCCTTGCGGGGGAGTTTGACGGAGGGCAGCTTCGGGCAAACCTCTGGCATACGCAGGAGGCGAGTGAGATGGCACAGCAGCCCATCCCGGAACCGATCGACGACGCAACTCCCCCGACGCGCTCGACGCGCTCGATGCCGTCAACGCAGTCGGCACCCGGAGCCGCCGACCTTGCGTTGGAGCGGATCTTCCTCGTGCTCCGGACGCTCTTCACCGTGGCACCGATCGTCTTCGGACTCGACAAGTTCGCCAATGTGCTCACCCAGTGGGATCGATATCTCGCCCCCTGGATCGACAGCATCGTCCCCGGCACTGCCACTCAGGCCATGTATGCCGTCGGTGTCATCGAGATTCTCGCGGGCGTCCTCGTGGCGATCCGGCCACGGCTGGGGTCCCTCGTCGTCGCAGCGTGGTTGGGCGGAATCATCGTCAACCTGTTGACCTACTCCGGCTTCTACGACATCGCGCTGCGTGACGCCGGGCTGCTCGTGGCGGCCGTCTGCCTCTACCTGGCGGCCACCGCCCACGACACCGCCGCCACCCAGCAGCGCGCCCGCGCCACGGCCCGCGGTACCTGGTGAACCCCCTCGACGCGACAGGAGAGCCGACATGTCCGACCCCACCTATCCCCGGGTCACTCCGCAACTCCACGGCCGCCGGGTCGACCTCGCGCCGCACATCCATGAGGCATTCGAGGCGTTCAGCGCCGCAGTCTTTGCCGACGGCGGCCTCGACGAGCGCACCAAGCAACTCATCGCGGTCGCCGTGGCGCACACGACCCAGTGCCCCTACTGCATCACCGGTCACACCACGCTCGCCCATCGGGCCGGCGCCACGGACGAGCAGGTGATGGAGGCGATCTGGGTCGCGGCCGAGATGCGCGCCGGGGGCGCCTATGCCCATTCGATCCTCGCGATCAGCGCGTTGGACCGCGCCGCACGTCGCACGTCCGAACCCGACGGCGACGACTTCAACGAACAGCGGGCCATCTCCCGGGAGATCTGGGAGGGCGGCCCGGTCTATCCCGCCCGCACCGATGGCTGACGAGGGTATGCCGGGCAGCCCACCCACGCCCAAAGCCCGGCACGGTATGCCGGTGGGCCGGGGCGGTGGGTCGGACGGCATACCGGTGCGGGTGGCCCGGATCTACGACCCGGTCGATCCAGCAGACGGGCCGCGCGTCCTGGTCGACCGGCTCTGGCCGCGCGGCATCTCCAAGGACCGGGCCGCGCTGACCCTCTGGTGCAAGGAGGTAGCCCCGTCGACCGAGTTGCGCCGCTGGTATCGGCACGACCCGGCGAAGTTCGCCGAGTTCGCGACCCGCTATCGGGCCGAACTGCGCGACGACGACCACGTCGCGGCGCTCGAGGAGTTGCGGCGACTCCGGGCGGACGGCCCGGTCGTGCTCTTGACGGCCAGCCGGCGGACCGACCTCAGCGAAGCCACGGTGCTCGCGAGCGTTCTGGGGGGCTCGCGATGACGGCCACGGCGTCCGACGGTCGGCTCGGTCCGACGCCTGGCCCGTTCTTCTTCGGCAGCAGGGCCGACCTCCCGGTCGGGACTCTGATCGAGGTCACGCGGGTGGCCCCGTTGAGGCCCCGCGGCGTCCGGGTGACCGACGCCGGCACGGCATACCTGCATTTCACGACGGCCGTGGACGGGGCGACCTGGCGGGCCCAACTGCTGCCGGGCGAGGAGCCGGGGCGCATCTACCGCGTGGAGCCGACCGGGAGCTTCGAGAGCCACCCGAGCGGCGAGAGCGGCGAGAGCGACGCGCCGTGGGCGGCCTACCCCTGGTATCGCACCACCGAGCCGGTGCGCGTCACCGCTGAGATTCTCGACTGGGAACCCCATCCCGAGTCGCGGATCGAAGGGATGCGCGATCGGCTCGCCCTCTGAGCGCCGCGCGCGACTCGGTCGGACCCGTCACCCGGTGGCAGTGGCCGGCTGCGGGTCCGCGCGATGGACGCCGTCCGGGCTGACGTGAACCGTCGCGCTGGACAGCCGGGGCAGGGCCTCGAGCAGGTGTTCCTCGGCGTGATGGGCCAGGTCGTGCGCAGCGGCGAGCGTGCTCACCTGGGTCGTGATGTCGGCCTCCACATGGAGGGTGTGGCCGATCCAGCGCAGTCGCAGGGTGTCGACCGCGGTCACGCCGTCGACGGCCGCGATGGCCGAGCGAGCGAGCGCGACCAACTCGGGATCGACCGCGTCCATGAGCCGCTCCCCGACCTGCACGGCCGCCTGGCGCAGCACCCCCAACAGCGCGACGGTGATGGCCAGGCCGATCACAGGGTCAGCCCAATCCCAGCCGATCGCCACCCCCGCGACACCCAACAGGACTGCTAGAGAAGTGAATCCGTCGGTGCGGGCATGCAAGCCGTCGGCAATCAACGCGGCGGAGCCGATCTGCCGGCCGACCCGAATCCGATAGCGCGCCACCACCTCGTTGCCGACGAACCCCACCAGCGCGGCCCCCGCCACCGCCAGCAGATGCGACATCGCCTCGGGATGCAGCAGCCGCTGGATGGCTTCGTATGCCGCGACCACGGCGGACAGCGCGATCATCGCCACGACGAAGACCCCGGCGAGGTCTTCGGCCCGCCCATAGCCATAGGTGAAGCGATCGTTGGCCGCCCGGCGCGCCAGCGCGAAGGCGATGAGGATCGGGAAGGTGGTCAGCGCGTCGGCGATGTTGTGCAGGGTGTCGCCGAGCAAGGCGACACTGCCGGAGAGCGACACGACGATCCCCTGCACCGCGGCGGTGACGACGAGCACGCCGAAGCTGATCCACAACGCCCGCCGGCCGCGACTGTCGGCTTCCAGCGCGTCGTCGACCTGGTCGGCCGCGTCGTGCGAGTGCCCGCCGAAGACCTCCGAGACGGTATGCCGGACCCGTCCCCAGACCGTGTCGTCGTGGTCGTGGTCGTGCCCGTCGTGACCGTGGTGCCCGTGGTCGTGGTGGTCGTGGTCGTCGTGGTCGTGCCCGTGGCTGTCGGTCACGACACGGTCCGGCCGGCGCGCAACATCTCTACGGCCTTCTCGACCCGGCTCGCCCGGGTGGTCTCACGGACCGCGGAAGCCACCCACTCGGCATACTCCTTGCGGTGCGTAAAGGGCAGTTTCTCGTATGCCGTGCGCGCCACCTCGTCGCCGGCCAGCGCCTCGGCGAGGGCCGGCGGCACCTCGACCGCGCGAGGCGCATCGTCGAGCGAGACGACCGCCGTGACCTCGTCGCCGATCTCGACCCCGAGCAGTGCGCGGTTGGCCTTGCTCAGACCGATGAGGTTTTCCCCGGCCATGACCGCCAGTCGCAGCCGCGCGCTCGTAGCACCGATCGTCACGACGACGGGTGCCCGTTTGCCGGCCCCGAGCTCGGCCAGCTGCGCGTCGCTGAGGATCAGCGCGCCCGCGGGGCCACGCGGTTCGAGACGGGTGTGCAGGGTGAGCTCGGCCATGCCGGAACTCTGGCACAGCCCCACCCAGCCGGGCGAGAGTCGTCGGCGACCGGCGCTGGCGACCCAGACGACCGGTGCTCTCGGCGCGACATGAACCATTTGGTGGCTTCAGTGGTCGCGAAACAGCGAATTGGCTCATGTCGTGGATCGGAGGGACGGTGCTGAGCCGGACCCGGCCGACGCACGGGCAGATGAGTCGACGCCGGTATGCCGTGCCCTCAGAGACCGGGGATGAGCGGCGCCAAGGTCTCGCCGAGCAGGCGGACCCGGCCCTCGATGTGACCGTTGGCCGGCGCATTGACCGTGACGCCGTCAACCCCGGTAGCCATGATCCGCTGATAGACCGCGGCCACGTCGGGTGCGTCGCCGCAGATGAGTCCGCCTCTGCGCGCGGCGAGTTCGGGGATCCGGGCCACGGCCTCGTCGGCCTCACGCTGGGCCTGCTCGCGGGTCGGTGCGATGCACACGCTCGTCTGATAGGTCACCGTGATCTCGGAGCGGTCCCGCCCGAGCCGCTCACAGTGCGCGTCGAGCGCAGCGAGCTTGCGCGGGATCTCGTCGGGGGCGCAGATGATGTTGGACTCGTCGGCATATTGCGCGACCATTCGCAGCGTCTTGCGCTCACCACCACCGCCGATCATGATCGGGATCCGGCCCACCGGCGCCGGCGAGTTGATGGCGTCGTGCACGGCATACCAGCGCCCTTGGAGGCTGGGACGGGAGCCGCGGAGCATGCCGGTGATGATCTGCAGCGCCTCCTCCAGCTTCTCGAACCGGTCCGTGAAGGTGCCGAATTCGAACCCGAGAGAGTCGTGTTCGAGTTCGTACCAGCCCGCGCCGATGCCCAGCTGGGCGCGCCCGCCCGAGACCACGTCGAGTGTCGTGACCACCTTCGCCAGCAGCGTCGGGTGGCGATAGGTGTTGCCGGTGACGAGCGCGCTGAGCCGGACCCGCGAGGTGTGTTGGGCGAGCGCCGCCAACAGCGTGTAGCACTCGAGCATCTCGTTGGCCGGGTCGCCGAGCATCGGCAGTTGATAGAAGTGGTCCATCACCAGCACGGTGTCGAAGCCACTCTCCTCAGCCTCCACCGCCTGCCGCGCGACCACGTCGAACAGGCCGGCACTGCCGACGCCGGGGTAGGTGAAGTTGGGGATCTGATAGCCCAGGCGTGTCATGGTGCGACGCTACGGCATGAGCCAATCGGTGTCTTCAGTGCTCGTGAAGCAGCGAAATGGCTCAGGTCGCGGGGGGAAGCCACTCGGGGTACTGCGGATAGGCCTCCTCCAACTCCTCGAAGAACGCACCACCGGTCGAGATCGCGCACCGGATGGTCTGTTCGATGAGGGCGTCGCTCACCCCACACTCGAAGTCGACGTTGACCTCGGCCATGACGACGAGCATCCCGTCCTCGTCTGCCCGGACGAAGGTCTTGGGCCAGATGCGTTCGGAGTTCCAGGTGTTGCAGCGGTCGATGAGCTCGGACCGGAACGAGGACGGCACCGTCGGCAGCCAGATGTTGCGCACCTGGAAGACCTCCAGCGACTCACCCATCGAGACGAAGCGCACGAACTGGCGCTCGCCGAACCACGCCATCGCGTCGCCGTCGTCGTCGACGCCGAACTTCACCTCGAGCCGGGTCAACGCCGCGTTGACTCGCTCGCGGCTGAAGGCCGTCGGGGAGCCGGTGCTCCCGGCCGCCTCCTGGTACTTGTTGAAGATGCCCATCTCGTCGTCCTTTCTGATCCCTGGCCTGTGAGGTCAGTGCGATCCGTCAATGGTCACGTGTGGTCAGCCGTCGCTGTCGCTGTCACTGTCGCTGTCGTCGGTGCCTGGGTTATCCAGCCGCGCGAGCAATTCCCGCGCCTCCTCGGCCACCTCGGGGTCCTCCGGCAGCCCCTCCGCCGTGGCCAGCGCCGCGGAGCACACCGCGCGGGCCTGGGTGCGCAACCCTCGGTCGGCCAGCAGTTGGGCGGCCGTGAGGGCGGTCCGGACCTCGTGGCTCGGCACTCCGGCGGCCTCCCAGCAGCCGGCGCTTTCCAGATAGTCATCGGTCGCGCCCTCGTAGTTGCGCAAGGCGACCCGGACCCGAGCCCGCGTGTCGAACAGGCGCGCCAGCAGCCCCGGATCGGTGAGCTCCGCGTCGTTCAGGGCATGATCGACCACCTCATGCGCCTCGTCGAGCGCCCCGGCCACACCGAGGGCTTCGGCCGCCATCCCCCAGACCATGCACCGGCTCGGGAAGCGGTCCCGCTCGGCGAGTTCGGCCGCGAAGGTCGCCGCCGCCCGCGCCTCGGTGACCGCCCCCGCGGCCGCCGCCGCATCGGCGAGGCGGCAGGCGACCTGGGCCCGGATCGTCGCCGAGCTGAACCGCTGGTGGTGTTCGAAGGCCTCGGTGAACAGCCCGACCGCGTCGGCCGGCCGGTCCAGGCGCAGCAGCGTTTCGCCGAGGACCGCCGTCAGCATCGCGCGCGCGACCTCTCTCTCGGCGCCTTCCAGCCGGGCGCTCGCCAGCTGCCGCGCCCGCTCCCACCGCTGCGGCGTCTGCTCAGCGACAGCTCGCTCCCAGGCGACCACGACCTCGACATCGCCCACATAGCCCGGCTGTAGAGCGTCGATCGGCCCACCGTCCAGCGGCCGGGCGCGCTCGATGAGCGCCTCGATCGCGTCGAAATCGCCGGCGTCGGCGAGCGCGTCCCGCAGTCTGAGCAGGGCCCGGGCGGCCAGCGCAGGGTCGACTCCTGCAGCTGTCCAGTCCGCCTGCAGTCGGGTCACCTCCGGCGCGTCTGCGGCCGTGCACTTGCGCAGCCCGAGCAGCCCGAGATCTTTGGTGAGCGCCGCGAAATCGGCAAAGCCGGCGTCGGTCTCGGTCGCGATGAGTTCGTCGAGCAGGGTGCTCGCGCCGTCGAGGTCACCGTCCTGGGCCCGGCCGGCGGCCAGGCTGCGCAGCACCCGCGCCCGGTCCAGCGCAGCGGGGTAGTCGGCCAGGGCCTGCCGGGCGACCAACTCGGCCTCGGTGCCGCGGCCCGCACTGTGCAGCGCCCAGGTGATGTCGGCAGCATCCAACCCGTTCTCGGGCACCGGTGTGGGCGCGGGCTCGAGCCTGAAGAGGGTCATCGCCTGACGTCCCCAGTCGGCGAAGGCTTCCTCGGGCTCGGGCGTCACCTGCAGGTGCATCTCGGGGTAGGTCGTCGTGGCCCGCACCCGCGCCCGCGCGACGTCGTCGGCGAACCGGTTCGTGCCATTGCGCGCGTCGAAGGCTCGCCCGATCTCGGTCGCGGTCCGCCAGGCGAGCTCGGTGAGCTCAGTGAGCGACGCGACGGTTGCGCCTTCGGCGACGGTATGCCGTCGGGTCGCCGCCGCCTCGGCCGTCGCCGCTTCGGTCGCAGCCCCATCGGTCGCCGTACCAGAGGCTGCGCCACTGCCCCAGGGCGCGAGGACGGCGAGCAGCTCGGGGGCGTCGGCGGACGGCATACGGAGCTGTCCCAACCCGGCCGCGAGCGCGTGCTCGCCGGCGATCGCGATGGCGAGCAACCCGTTGAAGAGGCCGACGACGTTGACCTTGTCGTGAGCCAGCCAGCTCAGGTGTCGGTTGACCAGGGTGACCGCCCGGCGGGGCTGACCGCATTGGGCGAGGATGGCGACCTGCTGGGCCAGCACAGGTGCACCTTCGGGGCCGGTGAGCCCCGCGGCCGAACGGGCTTGGTAGGTCGCCAGGTCCTCGGCGCGACCGGCCTTCGCCAAGGCCGGCAGGACCAGCGCCATTCCGTATGCCGGTTCGTCGCGGCAGGTCAACCCCTGCTCGAGCACGTCGGCGATGATGGCCAAGGCCCGGTCGTCGTCACCGCACTGCAGCGCCGCTCGTGCCAGCGAGGTGCGCGAACACGCCGCACAGTCGGCGAGGTAGTCATCGGGGGTGATCTCGATCTGGTCGACAAGCGACCGGATCGCCGGGACGTCTCCTCGATGCACGGCCAGGGCGAGCCGTTCCTGCAGGACGGCCTTGCCGGGCAGTCCGGACGAGCGATAGAACTCTGCCATTTCCTCGACGGTGTCGACCAGGTCGGCCAGCGCGACCGCGGGGTTGTCCATGAGGCGGCTGCACACCCACTTCCAATACCACGCCAGCCCGGAGGTGCCGATCCAGGGACAGTCCAGCTCGGGGTAGTCGGGCTGGAGCGGGAAACGCTCCGGGTCTCGCCGGTGCTGCTGCAGGGCTTGGCTGAAGGTCGACAACAACAGGTCGGAGTCCTCGACGATCGAGCAGTTGTCGATGAGGCGCAGCCGCGCGGCATACGCGAGTTGGTCTTCGCCTCCGGCGTCGGCGATGGCCGCGGCGTCCAGCAGCAGGGCCCCGCACTCGGGCGACCAGGGCATCCGGTCGGACTGGGCGATGAGTTCGGCGGCGCGGTGGCGGGCGCTCGTCATGACAGGTCCTCCTCGACGGGCAGGGCCAGGGCGATGAGATCGCTCATCGCGGCGGTGAGGTCGGCGTTCTCGGCTGGGGTGAGCGGGCGTCCGCTGCTCACGATGGCTTGCAGGTGCAGCAGCCGCACGACCCGCGCGAGGGCGACCTCGTCGGTGCGGTCGGCGAGGGTGCGGATGAAGGCGTTGGCCCAGTTGAGCACGAGCCGGGCAGCCGGGGCCGAGCCTTCCGAGGTGCCGTCAGCACCGGCGCCTGCGGCTCCGTGAGCGGTCTCCTCGGTGGCGGCGAGCAGTCGCGACCAGAGGCCCGAGGCAGAGTCGCGAGCGCGGGCCCGCTCGGTGCGCCGGATGACGTCCGGGTCGGTGAGCACGAGCGCGGGCACATCGGAGTTGTCGACGAGGCGGGCGGCCGCGAGGGTGTGCCACGGTGCCAACGCTCGGGTGGCGGCAGCCTCGAGCGCGGTCGCCCGCGGCAGGTCGCGAGGGTCGACCGGGCGCAGCCGATCGACGACATCGGACACCGAGACCGGGCGGACAACGACGCCGGGAATGAGTTCGGGCAGCCGGGCGACGACCTCCCGGTCGTAGGTGTGACCGCAGTTGACGACGGGGTCCTCCGGGTTGGAGAGCGCGACCACCTGGCGGAATTGATCGGTCGTGTCGACCACGCGGATGACCGGATCGTGGGCGACGATCTCGGCGATCGACTGGAGGCCACGCGAGGTCTCCATGGGGATGAGCCGCACGACGAGCGGGGCGATCTCGTCGCCGTGGACCACCAGCGCTTTGAGGGCGAGGTGATGGGTGGCGACGAATGCCGCCAGGCGCAGCGGATGGCGACGCTCCAGCTCGAGCATCCAGCTGCGCAAGGCCGCACCGATCGCTTCCCGGGTCGCCGCGAGCATGGCGTTGTCGACGATCTGCTCGCGCGAGGCGGTCGGGGTGAGTTCGGTGGAGCTCACCACACAGCGGACGAAGAACGCCCAGTCGGGCGCGAGGTCGCGCACCTCGTGGCTGACCAACATGCCGCCGAGATAGACGTGGTGGGCCTGCCGGGCCGACGGCGGCGGGGGCGCGGGCAGCACATAGGCGACGCCACGGGTGCCGGTCTGCGGGATGTCCAGCGGGATGACGTCGAAGGGCGGCTCGCCGAGCAGGTCGTGCCCGAACCGGACCACCTCCGGCGTCACACCGGCGCCGGCCGCGGTGAGGAACACCGCCGGTTCGGTGATGGTTTCCGACCCGCCGCCGGCCAGGTCGATGTGGATCGGGATCGCGAGGAACCGGGCGTAGCGCGCAGCGTTCTCGACGACGGCCGGCTGGCGCAGCAGTGGCGCGTCGTCGGGCCGGGGACGCAGCGTGACTCGCGTGCCGAACGGCATACCGGCCGTGGTCTGGGCGTCGTAGACCGTCGTGTCGTAGCTGCCGTCGCCCCGGCCGACCCACCGCAGCCCCGGCCCGCCGGTGACGCTGCGGGTCTCGACCTCGATCGTGGCCGCGACCATGAGCGCGCTCAACATGCCGATGCCGAAGCGGCCGAGGAAGTCGCTGCGCGGCAGGTCGAACAGATCTCGTTTGGACGAGCTCCCGACGGTCGCGAGGAAGCGCTCCACCTCGTCGGGGGTCAGCCCGACGCCGTCATCGGTGATGCTGAACGTGTCGGGCGCGGCGACGTCGAGCGGCGAGATCCGGATTCCCGCGGTGATGTATGCCGGATCGCGTTGCGCGCGAGCGGTAATGGCGTCGGCGGCATTCTGGATGAGTTCGCGCAGAAAGACCCGCGGCGACGAGTAGATCGCCGAACTGAGCAGGTCGACAACGCCGTGCAGGTCGACCCGAAAGACCCTTTCCCCCGATCCCATTCCCGCACGCTATCAACCGGCCGTGGACGCCAGAAACGAGCGGCTTACCCAGGCTGAGCTGAGGCCTACTGGCCCTTCATAAGGCCCGGACTCGGTTGTTGCGGGGGCGGTGTTCCAGCTCGACGAGGCCGAGTTCCTCGAGCAGCGGCGGCAGGTACATCCCGAACCGGCCGCGGTAACCCTTCCGCAGCCCGTACCATCCGCCGACCGGGTTGTCCGGCGACCGCCCCCACGCCTCGACCGTGCCCGCCGTGGCCGGCTTCTGTTCGTCGGCCGCTCCCAGCTCGACCCACTCGCCGCGCTCGCGCAGGTATGCCGTGAGCTCCTCGATCGCGCGCAGGTGGTAACGCAGCGTCGTGGCGCCCACCCGGCATACCAGCGCTGGGGGGTCGGCCGCTTCGTCGCGGTACATCGTGTATGCCGAGGTGCCTGGTGCCGTCGTGAGAGTCCAGGGGTCCTGCTCGGTGCCGCTGCCCGCCATCGCGCGTCCCTTTCGTGCTGCGGTCGTTTCGGTGTCGACCCCCAATAGTGCGGCGAAAGCGCGTTCTCGGCTGTCCGGCCCGCCGCGAAACCACCGAAATTGCGCCCTCACGGGTCGTGATGGTGGGCGGCGAGGAGTTCTGGGCTGAGCCGGGTCAGCTCGTGAGCCGGGAACGGCGCGAGCAACTCCCACCCGAGATCGAGCGTCTCGATGATGCTGCGCCGTCGATCGCCCTGCCCGAGGAAGGTCGTCTCGAAGGCGTCGGCGAAGGCCAGCACACGCCGATCGGCCTCCGGCAGACCGTGTTCGCCGACGATCGACATGAGTTGACGCACCTCACGCCCGCGGGCGTAGACGGCATACAGCTGGTCGGCGAGCGCGCGGTGATCGGCGCGGGTGCGGCCGGCACCGATGCCCGCGTTCATCAGCCGCGACAGCGAGGGCAGCACGTCGATCGGCGGTTGGATGCCGCGGCGATCCAGGTCGCGGGACAGCACGATCTGCCCCTCGGTGATGTAGCCGGTGAGGTCGGGGATGGGGTGGGTGATGTCGTCGTCGGGCATCGACAGGATGAGCACCTGGGTGAGTGAGCCAGGGGCGTCGTGCAATCGGCCGGCCCGCTCGTAGATATTGGCCAGGTCGGTGTACATATAGCCTGGATAGCCCCGCCGGCCCGGCATCTCGTCGCGTGCGGCGGAGATCTCGCGCAGCGAGTCGCAATAGGCGGTCATGTCGGTGAGAATCGCGAGCACCTGCCGACCGAGCTCGAAGGCAAGGTATTCGGCCAAGGTCAGCGCGATCCGTGGCGTGAGCAGCCGCTCGATGGTCGGGTCCTCGGCGAGGTTGAGCACGAGCACGGTGCGGCTCCCCGCGGCCCCCGCGGTGAGCTCGGCCTGGAAGGTCATCGCCTCGCGCCGGGTCACTCCCATTGCCGCGAAGACGACGACGACCTCCTCCTCGTCGCCGAGCACGCGTGCCTGCGCGGCCAGCCGCGTCGCGAGCGCGTTGGCGGGCAGGCCGGCTCCGGAGAAGATCGGCAACTTCTGGCCGCGCACCAGCGTGCACAAGCCGTCGAGTGCGGAGATGCCGGTCTCGATGAACTCGTCGGGATAGGCACGCGCCACCGGGTTGAGCGGCAGCCCGTTCACCGGCCGGTATGCCGTGGGCAGCGGTTCGCTGCGCCCGTCGCGTGGCCGGCCGGACCCGTCGAGCACCCGGCCCAGGTAGTCCAGGCCGACGCCCGTGACGCTCTCCCGGCCGCGGGTGAGCAGGGTGGTGCCCGGTCTCGACATCCCCGAGGTCGCCCCGAAGACCTGCACGACAGCACGGTCTTCGTCGAGTTCGAGCACCT
>JBGAQV010000109.1:0-9776 GCA_044220505.1 Dermatophilaceae bacterium | reverse complement strand
GTGCAGAACTCGCCGGTCTCGCCGCGCGGCACGACCCTGCCCTCAGGGTCGACGATCTTGATCTCGATGTGCGGGCCGACCGGGCCGACCGTGAAGACCTTGCGCTCGAAGGTGTCGTCGGTGCGGGTCTGGGTCGACACGGGCGAGGTCTCGGTCATGCCGTAGCAGATCGTCATCTCGTCGATGCCGGCGGCGATGACCTGCTTCATCAGCTCGGCCGGGCAGGGCGAGCCGGCCATGATGCCGGTGCGCACGGTCTCTAACGCCGACACGTCGAATTGCCCGTCCTCGATGAGCTGCCACTCGGCGACGAACATCGTCGGCACGCCATAGAGCGAGGTGCACTTCTCGTCGCGGACGGCCGCCAGGGTCAGCGCGGGGTCGAAACCTGGCGCCGGGATGACCATGCACGCACCGTGCGAGGTGGCTGCGAGGTTGCCCATGACCATGCCGAAGCAGTGGTAGAAGGGCACCGGAATGCAGATGCGGTCGGCCTCGGTGTATTTGCACAGCTCGCCGACGAAGAACCCGTTGTTGAGGATGTTGCGGTGGCTCAGCGTGGCACCCTTGGGGAATCCCGTTGTGCCAGAGGTGTATTGGATGTTGATCGGCTCGTTGCGGTCGAGCCCGGCGGCGATCGCCTCGAGCTCCTCCTGGGTGACGCTCTCGGCGGCGGCCCACAGCTCGTCCCAGGACGCGTCGCCCAGCAGCACGACCCGCTCGAGCGAGGGCACTTCATCGCGCACCTCCTCGATCATCACCGCGTAGTTGCTCGTCTTGAACGACGGCGCCGACACGAGCATCTTGATGCCGGCCTGGTTGAGCACGTATTGCAGCTCGTGGGTGCGGTAGGCCGGGTTGATGTTGACCAGGATCGCCCCGATCTTGGCGGTGGCGTATTGCACGAGGGTCCACTCGGCGCAGTTCGGCGCCCAGATGCCGACCCGGTCGCCTTTGACGATGCCCTGGCCGGCGAACCCGCGCGCGAGCACGTCGACGTCACGGGCCAGCTCGGCATAGGTCCAGCGTTTGCCGGCCTGCACGTCGACCATGGCCTCGCGATCGGGGAACCGCGCGGCGGTCGCGTCGAGGTTGGCGCTGATGGTCTGCTCGATGAGCGGGGTGTCAGTGGGTCCGCTGGCGATGGACAACGACATGGTGCAGCCTTCCGGAGAGATACAGCGCGTGCAGGATGCGGGGGGCTCGGCTTCAGTCCCAGTCGCATCACACCGCGTCGGGCAGGCTCCCGCAACCCGGCGATGGTCCCGGATCTGCACAGCCAAGGGCGCAGGTATGCCGTCCGCTCCCCTCCCAGCCCCCGCCCACGTGGCCGGCATCGGAGTTGTCATCAGTGGGGCTCCGGGCAGGCCGATGGGCATCGACAGCTGAGGGACCGATGGCGGCGGTGACTACTACGGCGGATTACTGGACCCGTGTGTTGAGGTCTACACCGACATCTATGATGCCGACTACGGCTCCCCTGGTTATCTGAAGACCGGATGAAGGAGAGGGCATGCGCAGGCGCGAACTTGTCCTCTTTGCCATATCGGTCGTCATCGGTCTGGCCGCCTGTTCCGGCCCTGTGTCGGTTACCCCGGAGGGGTATCGCTTGGCCGACTCGACCAGCAAGACTGTGACTCTGCTCGTGCCTGGCGGGCCGGGTGACGAGATTGCCGAGGCGACGGCGACAGAGCAGACCGCGGAGCAAGTAGTGGTCCGAGTTCGGCTGCGCCACAATGACGGCGCCTGGCCGTCCCTTTTGGTCACCCTGGAGGCCGTCGTCACTCTCGCGGAACCCCTCGGTAAACGAACCGTTGTCGGTGAGGGCGGCCAGCTAATCGCTCGCAAGTCCTGAGGCTGCGGACGCCAGCATGCGCCGATGTCGACAGAGCCCCGCAGCCCCCGGGCAGGTATGCCGTCCGCTCACCTCGCGCTCCCGGCATACCTGGGTGTGCCCGGGCCCTCGCCAGGCGAGCGGCGCGGTGAATCAGCACAAAGTCGGGTTTCAACGTCTCTGAAGGGGTCGGGAAAGCCGACCCTTCGTCAACTCGCGCGGGCTCGCCGAGGGGCACCTTCCTCGCGGCCGGGGAGGTCAGATGATCTCGACCGGGGGGTATTCGGGTTGCCACATCCGGGTGTAGATGTCGTTGACCGGATCGGTGAGTGGCCGGCGGGCAACGCCTTCCTCCGCCGCAGCCGCAGCGACGGCAAGCGCGACGTGAGCCGACACCGGGCGCAGCTCACTGATCCTGGGCAGCAGCGACGCGCCCGGACGGTAGGTGTTGACCAGGCCCGCGAGTGCTTCGGCGGCCGCGACGATCATCCCGTCGGTGACTCGGGTCGCCTGGCACGCGGCCACACCCAGGCCCAGCCCGGGGAAGATCAGGGCATTGTTGGCTTGGGCGATGACGTGCCGCACCTCGCGGTGGTCCACGGGTTCGAACGGGCTCCCCGTCGCGATGAGGGCGCGTCCCTCGGTCCACTCGACGACATCGGCGGGCAGCGCCTCGGCCCGTGAGGTCGGGTTCGACAGCGGCATGATGATCGGCCGTTCGCAGTGCCGTGCCATCTCGCTGACGATCGCCTTGGTGAAGGCACCGCCCGCGGTCGACGTGCCGATGAGGATGGTCGGCCGCACGTTGTGCACGACGTCGGCCAGGGTGATGCCGCCCCGCCCGTTGCCATTCCCGTTGCCATTCCCACTGCCATGGCCGTTCCCAGCGCCGGACCCATTCGGTATGCCGTTCGCCCCAGTGCCAGCACCGGCCCCGCCACCGTTCCCGTTTCCGTTGCCGCCGTTGGACCCGAGCATCCCGACCAGCCCGCCGGTCACCCGCTCCCAGCCGGCGACCTCGTCCCGGCTGCGCGCATAGGACCGCTGGAACTCCCGCAACGAGGACATGTCCTCGACGAACAGCCCCTTGGACCCCATGACATAGAACTGCGCCTGCGCCGCCTCCGGCGTCACACCTTCACGAATCAGCGTGTCCCGCAACAGATCTGCGATGCCGATCCCAGCCGTCCCGCCGCCGTAGATGACGATGCGATGGTCGGCCAACGGCATACCGGTGACGTTGACCCCAGCCAGCACGGCAGCCAAGGCGACCGCCGCCGTGCCCTGGATGTCGTCGTTGAAGGTGCAATGCGTGTGGCGGTACTTCTCCAGCAGCCGGTGCGCATTGTCGGCACCGAAGTCTTCCCAGTGCAGCATCGCCGTGGGGAACAGCCGCGACGCGGTCTGCACGACGTGGTCCATGAAGGCGTCATAACGCTCGCCGCGCACCCGCGCGTGCCGTTCGCCGAGGTAGAGGTCACTGTTGAGCAGGCCGAGGTTGTCGGTGCCCACGTCGATGACGACCGGGATGACCCGGCGCGGATGCAGCCCCGCCGCCGCGGTGTAGACCGACAGCTTGCCGATGGCGATCTCGATGCCCCCGATGCCCTGGTCGCCGATGCCGAGGATGCCCTCGGAGTCAGTGAGCACGAGCAGGTCGACGTCGTCACGCCCGAGGCCGTAGTCCAGCAGGGACTGCTCGACATCCTCCGGCCGGTCGATCGAGAGGAAAACGCCTCTGCTGCGGTTATATTCGAGGCTGAACCGCTCGATCACCTCGCCGATGGTCGGCGTATAGATGATCGGCATCATCTCTTCGATGTGGTCGGCCAGCAGGCGATAGAAGAGGATCTCGTTGCGGTCGCGCAGGTTGGCCAGGTAGTTGTGCTTGGCGAACGGCGTCTTGGCCGACTGGTATTGCGCATAGACCCGGCGCACCTGGTTGCCCAGCCCGGTGACCCCGCTCGGCATGAGCCCGACGAGCCCGAGGAACCGCCGTTCCTGCACCGTGAAGGCCGTCGCCCGGTTGGTCATCGGGTTGGCCAGCACCGCCCGCCCGCGTGCGGTGATGCGGATCGGCGCATCCCGACGGGTGGTGTCGAGTTCGTAATCATGGTGGTACAACACGGAATTGGGCTCCACGGTGAGGACCCGGCGCGGCCACCCCTCTGGCCACGCGACGGATCACGGAAAGTACGGCAGGGGACGCAACGTCCCAGTCTCCCAGCCCCGGTATGCCGTCCGCCACCCGCAGATTCATGGCTCGCGTCACGCCGGGTCTGGTCACGCCGGCACCGCCGCTGGATCGGCGCAGATCACCGACGTCCCGGGCCTCGCGAGAACCTCGCCCGCTAGACCGCACAAGCGGCGATCGAACGGGCAGAATGGGCCATCCTCAGCTTCCACCCGAGGCCTCTCACTCGACGAGGAAGGTGTCACGCAATGGTCGCTGTCGTCGGCTACATCCCCACCCCTGAAGGCCGCGCCGCCATCGAACGGGCCGTCATCGAGGCCCGCAACCGCGGCATCACGCTGCTGATCGTCAATGCCACCCGCGGCGACTCACCCGTCGACCCGCGCTTCGCGTCCTCGAGCCAGATGAGCAGCCTCGACGACTTCCTCACCGAGTCGGACGTGACCCACGAGTTGGTCCAACTCGTCGAGGGGCTCGACCCGGCCGAGCAGATCCTGCACGTCGCCGCCGAACGCCAGGCCGAGTTGATCGTCATCGGGCTCCGCCGTCGCACTCCGGTCGGCAAGCTCATCATGGGCTCGGTGGCTCAGAAGATCCTGCTTGAGGCCGATTGCCCCGTGCTGGCCGTCAAGGCAGCGGAGAGCCACCACAACGGCTGGCGCCGCTAGCCGCGCCGCACCCCAACACAGAGGGCCGCACTCCCCACACCGAACAGAGGTATGCCGTGACGTCACCTCGACGTCACGGCATACCTCTGATTTGTGGCGGATGACCGCCAAGGCGAGCCGCTACTCGTCCTCGGCGAAGACCACGTCGCGCTTCTTCTTGATCGACGGCAGCACCGCGACCACGAGGAAGATCGCTGCGACGATGAGCATCGCGAGCGAGATCGGCCGGGTGAGGAACACCGAGGCGTCGCCACGCGAGATCGTCATGGCTCGGCGGAAGTTCTCTTCCAGCAACGGCCCGAGGACGAAGCCCAGGAGCAACGGCGCCGGCTCACAACCGAACCGGATGAGCACGTAGCCCAACAACCCGAAGAACGCGATCGCGAACACGTGGTAGGCGTTCAGGCCCAGGGAGTAGCACCCGATGGTCGAGAAGGCGATGATCGCCGGGAACAGCACCCGGTAGGGGATCGTCAGCAGCTTCACCCACAGCCCGATGAGCGGCAGGTTGAGCGCGACGAGCATGAGGTTGCCCACCCACATCGAGGCGATGAGGCCCCAGAAGAGCACCGGCTCGTCGTTGATGACATTGGGTCCCGGGGTGATGCCCTGGATGATGAACGCCCCGATGAGCAGGGCCATGACCGGGTTGGCCGGCAGACCGAGCGTGAGCAGCGGGATGAACGAGGTCTGCGCGGCCGCGTTGTTCGCCGATTCCGGGGCCGCCACACCTTCGATCGCCCCGTGGCCGAAGCGTTCCGGGGTCTTGGAGATGCGCTTCTCCACCGAGTAGGACGTGAACGATGCGAGCACGTGACCGGCACCGGGCAGGATGCCCAGCAACGAGCCCATCAGCGTGCCCCGCAGCACCGGCGGGGTCATGTCCTTGAAGTCCTGGCGGCTCAGCCGCAGGCTCTTGACCTCGCGCACCATGGACGGGCGATGTATGCCGGTCGCCAGGTTGCGCAGGATCTCAGCGACGCCGAACATCCCGACCGCGAGCGAGACGAAGTTCAAGCCGCCGTCGAGCTCGCCGGCGCCGAAGGTGAACCGGGAGGCACCGGATTCGACGTCCTGCCCAACCAGGCCGAGCAGCAGGCCCAGCATGATCATCGCCAGCGCCTTCCACAGCGACCCACTGGCCAGCGCGATGGAGGCCACCAGGCCGAGGACCACGAGCGAGAAGTATTCAGCCGGACCGAACTTCAAGGCCGCCTCGGCCAGCGGCGGGGCGAAGACGGCCAGTACGACGGTCGCCACGGTGCCGGCGAAGAACGACCCCAGGGCCGCTGTCGCCAGGGCTTGGCCGGCTCTGCCCTTTCGAGCCATTTGATAGCCGTCGATGGCGGTCACGGCCGCAGAGGTCTCACCGGGCAGATTGAGCAGGATCGCGGTCGTCGAGCCGCCGTACTGCGCCCCGTAATAGATCCCCGCGAGCATGATGAGCGAGGACACCGGGTCGAAGTTGAACGTGATCGGGAGCAACAACGCGATCGTCGCCGTCGGACCGATGCCAGGAAGCACCCCGACCGCCGTACCGAGGGCACAGCCGATGAGACAGACGAGCAGGTTGGTCGGCGTGAGGGCGGTCTGGATGCCCAGCAGGATGTTGTCCATCGATCAGCCTCCGACCCACGGTCCGAACAACGGCACGGTCAGGCGCAGCAAGAACACGAAGATGACCAGGCACAGCAGGGTGATACCCGCGGCGATCACCGCAGCGCGGGCGGGCGTGGTGCCCTGTCCGGCAAGCGCGGCGATGAAGGTCGTGACCAGCACCGTCGGGAGCAGTCCGGCCCCGGCGATGACGAACCCGAACAGCAGCACGGCCGCCAGCAAGAGCGCGCCCCGCAGCCACGGCACCGGCTGGTCCTCCGGCGCGGTCACATCGGCGGCCGGCCGCACCAAGCGCAGCACGGCCAGGCCGATGATGGCCAACCCCATGACCGCGAGGATGATGCCGAGCAGCCGGGGGAAGTAGCCCGGCCCCATCCGCAGCAAGGTCCCCACCATGTATTGCGAGGACGCCGCGGCGAAGGCGACACCGAAGGCGACGAAGATCGCCCCCGAGAAGAAGTCGGCCTTGGCCAGCTGCCACCGGCTGGGCGCGGAAGAAACGTCGGCGGCACTGTCGGCGGCACCGTGGACGCCACTCTGAGCGGCCCCGTCGGAACCACCCGGCGGGGTCGGCTCGGACGGGTCCCGCCCCCGAGCGGGGGCGGGACCGTTGTCGGTGGCCATTAGGCGGCCTTCACTCCGGCAGCCTTGATGACGGGCGTCCAGAGGTCGAGCTGAGCCTTGAGCTTGGCGGTGTGAGCGGTCGGGTTGATCTGGTCGGCCGCTTCCGGTGCCGTGCCGAGGTCGGCCATCTTCTCGATGACCTTCGGGTCCTTGAGGGCTCCGGCCAGGGCGTCGGTGAGCTTCTTAACAACGGCCTCCGGGGTGCCGGCGGGAGCGTAGAGACCGTGCCACACGCCGACCTTGAGCTCGGGCATCCCCGACTCGGTCGTCGTCGGGATGTCCGGCAGGCTCTTGACCCGCTCAGCGGTCGTGACCGCATAGGCCTTGACCTTTCCCGGCTTGATCTGCGCGCTGGTGTTGGTCGTCTGGTCGCACATGAAGTCGACCTGGCCACCGACGAGGTCGGTCATCGCCGGGCCGGTGCCCTTGTAGGGCACTTCGGTGAGGTCGACGCCGAAGGCCTTCTCGATGAGCAGGCCACACAGCTGCGAGGCCGATCCGACGCCCGCGTTGGCGTAGGTGACCTTCTCCTTGTTGGCCTTGACATAGTCGACGAGCTCCTTGAAGTTCGTCGGCGGCAGGTCCTTCTTGGAGATGATCGTCATCGGCACCTCGGTGACCAGACCGATCGTCTGGAAGCTCTCGAGCGGCTTGAACGCCAGGTTGGAATAGAGCGCCGGTGCCGTCGACATGCCGATGTGGTGCATGAGGACCTTGTAGCCGTCGTTCTTGGCCTTGGCGACCTCGCCCGCGCCCAGCGTGCCACCAGCACCTTCGACGTTCTGGACGATGATCTGCTGGCCGAGGGTCTTGCTCATCGGCTCGGCCACCAGCCGCGCGACCGTGTCGGTCGGGCCACCGGCGGAGAAGGGGACCACCATCGTGATCGTGCCGGTCGGATAGTTGCTGCCGGCAGCAGCGCCGGTGGTGCCACTCGAACCGCCACAGGCCGACAAGCCGAGGGCGGCTGCCGCAGATACCGCCAGTAGGCGGTAGGCGTGGCGGCGGGAGGAGGACAGAGGCAATGCCATGGAGAACTCCTTCACGTAGACAGCGACACTGCTGGGACCGCGATGGGACATTGCACCATTCCTGAGGCTGCTATGTGCCCTTAGGTCGCCTCGTATTTACCCGGCGGTCCTCTCGCGCGCCGAGAGGTCGGCCGCGACGGTCGGCGTCAGCGCACCGCGCCACTCGGACCGTGGACCACTTGGCCGGCCACGAGGGTGACGGCGCACGGCATACGGCGCAGGTATGCCGTCCGGTCGCCTCCCGCGAACCCCTCACCTGCCAGCGGATCAGCCTCCAACAGAACGAGATCCGCAGGTGACCCGGCCCGCAGTGTGCCTTGTCCGTCGACCGACGCCGCGAGCGCCTCGCGGACGGTGAGCGACTGCTCGGGGTGCGATGGCGGACGTTCGTCAGGGCTACGGTGCACGGCGGCGGCGATGGCCAGCCAGGGGTCCAGCGGCGACACCGGCGCGTCGGAGCCGAGGGCCAGCGGAACCCCGGCTGCGAGCAGCGCGCGGAAGGCATAGCAGCGCGCGTCGCGATCGGGCCAGCAGCGGGCGATGGCGGCCAGGTCGTCCCAGAGGTGCGCGGGTTGGATGCTGGCGGTGAGGCCGAGCGCGGCCATCCGCGCGGGCGCGGTGGACGAGATGAGCTGGGCGTGTTCGATCGAGCCGGCCGCCCCGGCTGCGGCGAACGCATCCAGCGCCGAGTCCAGAGCGGCGTCACCGATGGCGTGAATCGCGACCTGCAGCCCGCCTGCGCTGGCCCGCCGCATGAGGTCGGCGAGGTCGGCCTGGGAGAGATTCGGCGCGCCCCGACTAGCACCAGCGTCGGCGTAGGGCTCGTGGCAGAAGGCCGTGCGGGTGTTGAGCGACCCGTCGGAGATGACCTTGAGCGGTCCCATTTCCAGCAGCCCGGAGCCGGGCACGATCGGGTCGCCGCTGCGCCGGCCCGCGGCGAGCGCGGCGTCGAGGCCATCGGCATAGACCCCGGCCCGCACTCGAAGCGTTCGCAGCCCACCGGCATACCGGGCCTGCCATTGAGCCGGCGCGTCGCCCCACTCCAGATCGACGATGCCGACGATCCCCCGCGCGTGCGCGGCCCCGACCGCCGCGCGGACCGCCGCCTCGGTCGCCGCGGGTGACCCCGCGAGCTCCCCGAGCCGGGCGAAGATCGGGAACCACTCATCCTCGGCCACCACCCCCGTCCGCGGCGCGAGCCCGAACAGCTGCAGCGCCGGCGAGTTGAGCCAGCCGTGGTGGGCATCGCCGCTCACCAGGACGACCGGCCGGCCCGCGCTCACCGCGTCGAGCTCCGCCACGGTGGGCTCCCGCGGCCAGGTCGCGGTCCGGTGCCCATAACCCTGCACCACCGGGTATGCCGTCCGGTCACCACCCGCGTCCGCCCCGTCGACACCCGTCTCCCTCGCCACCCGAGCACGCACCAGGGCGAGCACCTCCTCGGCCGACCCGGTGCCGGAGGTGTCGATGCGCCCGGCCTGCAGCGCCCACTGAGTGAGGTGGACGTGCCTGTCCCACAGCCCGGGAATCGCCCAGCGACCCCCGCCCTCGAGCACCACCTCGTCCGGGCCGGCAGCCAGACCGACGCCGACATCGGTCACCGACCCACCCCTGATCCGCAGGTCGACCTCGCCCTCCGGAGTGGGCCGATCGATCGCGACCAACCGGACCCCGCGCACGAGCAGGCCCGCCCCCGCCGCGCGGCCTCGGTCGACAGTCGTCACGACCCGCCCCCAGCCGCGCCGCCCGAGCCGCCCGAGCCGCCCGAGCCGGCCAATTGCACGACGAGGTTGATCGTCGTCGCGAGC
>JBGAQV010000108.1:0-9887 GCA_044220505.1 Dermatophilaceae bacterium | reverse complement strand
GACGTCGTCGTCGAGGTCTCGGTGCCGGCCGCGTCGCTGGCCAACGTCACCGCGTGTGTGCGTCGGGGCGTCCACGTCGTCGTCGGCACGACCGGCTGGGACGAGCCCAAGCTCGCCGAGCTCCGTCAGCAGCTGGGGGCCGCGCCTCCCTCGCACTCGGGTGCTCCGGTCGGGGTGCTCATCGCGCCCAACTTCGCGCTCGGTGCGATCCTCATGATGTCGTTCGCGGCGGCGGCGGCGCGGTTCTTCGAGTCGGTCGAGATCGTCGAGCTGCATCACCCCAATAAGGTCGACGCGCCGTCAGGGACGGCGGCCCGGACTGCCGACCTGGTGGGGGCAGCCCGAGAGGCCGCCGGGGTCGGGCCGGTGCCTGATGCCACCACGACGGACCCGGACGGGGCACGCGGGGCGCGGGTGCACGGCATACCGGTGCATTCAGTGCGGGTGCGCGGACTGGTGGCGCATCAAGAGGTGATCCTGGGCAACGTGGGGGAGACGCTGACGATCCGGCACGACTCGTTGGACCGCGAGTCGTTCATGGCGGGGGTGCTCGCCGGGGTGCGCGGTGTCGCGTACCACCCGGGTGTCACGGTGGGGTTGGAGCGCTACCTCGGCCTTGATTGAGCCAGCCGCGCAAGGTGGAGGGAAACCCACCGTAGGCGTGGGTTTCCCTCCACCTTGACCTGATCGCGGCGCGCCACCTGGGGCCCGACCGAGCTCTCGCCGAATGCCCACGCGGGCTTCATGGTGGCTTCATACGGGTCGCTGAGACTGGCGGACAAATGGATCTCGACCAAAGGAACTTGTCATGAAGCGCACCGCCATTGTCCTCGCCTCCGCCGTCGCGATGAGCATGCTCGGTGCGTGTTCGAGCACCGCGACCACGTCAGTCACGACTCCGGTCGCATCGGCGGCGACCGGGGCGACCTCGCTCGCGGCCGGCCGCACGGGTGCCGGTGGCCCGCCGTCCGACCGCGGCCCGGGCTCCGGGATGGGTGGCGGGATGGGTGGCGGGAGCGGCACGACCGCCGCGAGTGGCGCAGTCACGGCGGCCCCACCCGCAGGAACGGTCGCCGCAGCTGCGTGGGAGGCGCTCATGGGACCGGACGGCGAGTATGCCGCGGCAGCGTCCTACCAGGCGGTCATCGCGAAGTTCGGAGCCGTCGAGCCCTATGTGAGCATCGAGGCGATGGAGCAGAACCACATCCAGGCCCTGATCCGGCAGCTGAGTCGGTTCGGCTACGTCCCGCCCGCCAATCCGTATGCCGGTCAGATCGCCGCTCCCGCCGATCTCGTCACGGCCGCACAAGCCTGGGCCGAGGGCGAGCGCAAGAACGTCGCGATGTATGACCAACTCGCGGCTGCGGCGACCGGCGACGCGGGCCTCACCCGGGTCTTCGGCAACTTGCGCCGGTCCTCACTCGATGCCCACCTGCCGTTGTTCGAGGCGGCAGCCAAGGCGGGTGGCACCCTCACCGAGCCGCAAATGGCCGAGCTGGGGTTCGTCAAACACTGAACCCGGGCCGCTGAGTTGGGTGCGTGACGGGGTGACGCCCCAGACCGAGCGTGGGCTGGAGAGGGCCGGTTCGACCCGGTCAGCTCCAGCCCACCGCGCGCAGCCCGGCGGCAACCGCTGCCCCGACGACGACCACAACGATGAACGGCGCGTGAAGGAGCAGAGCGATCACGGCGGCTGCCAACCCGACGACCCGGGCATCGACGGTGAGCCCTCCGCCGGACGCCGCGAAGGTCTGCACGACAACGAGTGACGTGAGCAGGGCGACCGGCAACAGCGCGGTGACCCGGCGCATCCGGCGGCCCTCAAGTCTGGCCGCCGGCACGAGGTGACCGGCGAGCTTGGTCAGGTAGGCCAACGCGCACGCGGCCAGGACCGCCAACCAGAGGGTCATCGGTGCCCCGCGTCGGTCGTCTCGCGGCGCGGCCACAGCCCGACCGCCACGGCGGCGAGGGCGGCGACGAGGACCGGTATGCCGGCCGGTGCCCACGGTGCGACGACCACCGTGAGCACAACAGCGGCGGCAGCCGTGGCCGCGGCGTCCCGCGAGTGCAAACGAGGCCAGAGTAGGGCCACGAACGCCGCGGCAGCCGCCGCATCCAGCCCCCACCGTCGCGGATCGCCCAGCGAGTTGCCCAGCAGCGCCCCGGCCAGGGTGAAGAGGTTCCAGAACAGGAAGACCGCGATGCCGGTCTGCCAAAAGCCGACCTGGGAGGCCCGCACCGTCGGTTGGGCGATGCCGACGGCTGTCGACTCATCAATGGTCAGGTGCGCGGCTACCCCGCGCTGCCAACCGCGGTCGTGGAGGAACTCCGACACCTGCAGCCCGTAGAGCCCGTTGCGGATCCCCAGCAGGGTCGCGGTCGCGATGGCCGCGACTCCGGTGCCGCCGGCCCCGATCACCCCGACGAACGCGAACTGCGACCCACCGGTGAACATCAACAGCGAGAGCGCACAGGTCTGCCACACGTCCAGTCCCGAGGCGACCCCCAGCGCGCCGAACGAGATTCCGTAGGCCCCGGTCGCGATCCCCACCGACCAGGCCTGGCGCAGCACCGCGGTCCGGGTGCTGGCGTCCAGGCCGCCCGTCGCCGCCCCTCCCACCTCACCCGCCGCTGGTTGCATTCGCCGATGGTGACAGACCCGTGCGCCCGCGTGTTTGGATGGTCCGGTGGGTGACCGTATGCCGCGTGCTCGCGCCAGTGTGCGCGTCCGTCTGCTGGATCGGTTTCGCGGCGGGCTCGCGCAGCGCGCCCAGCGGGTGAGGAACGCCGCCGCACTGACCGGGCTGATCGTAGTGAGTGGGCTGGCGGCCTGCTCGACCTCGTCGACGCCCGGAGCGGACACCCCCCACGCTGCCGTGACGATGTTCTACCGAGCCCTCGGCGCCAAGGACACGGCCGCTGCCTGCGCCCTGGTGGCCTACAGCGGCAAACCATTGGCTGGCGACGACATCCTGCTGTGCCGGTCAGGCTTCGATGCGATCGTTACGGACATCGCCACCCGTGAGGAGTTGGTGGCGCTGGCCTCCACGACCGCCGTCGGCTCGACGATTGACGGGGACAACGCCACCGTCCGCGCGGACCAGCTGACCGGCGTGCCCGCGGCATACCGGGAAGACGTCAGCCTCGTGCGTGTGGCCGGACGGTGGTACATCGTCAGCCCCCTGTAGCGCATTGTCGCAATGGTCACCATGTTGGCCTACGCGTCAGGGGGTCGCGGCACCCATACTGGGCACATGTACGGCAACGACTTCGCCGAGCCCGACGACCCGGGGGCCGGCCCCCTCAACGCAGCGGACGGAGGTGCGGTCGAAGCGGCCGCCGCTCACGTCGACACGAAGGCGGCGCAGGGGCTCGCGACCTTCGACGCGATCATCGCCGCCGACCAGCGGATCGAGCCGCGGGACGCCATGCCCGAGGAATACCGCCAGACGCTGATCCGCCAGATCGCGCAACACGCGCACTCCGAGATCATCGGGATGCAGCCGGAGGGCAACTGGATCACCCGGGCCCCTTCGTTGCGGCGCAAGGCGATCCTCATCGCCAAGGTCCAGGACGAGGCGGGCCACGGGCTCTACCTCTACTCGGCCGCCGAAACGTTGGGGATCGACCGTGAGGAGCTGCTCGACCGGTTGCACACCGGCAAGCAGAAGTATTCCTCGATCTTCAACTACCCGACGCTGACCTGGGCCGACTGCGGCGCCATCGGGTGGCTCGTCGACGGCGCCGCGATCATGAACCAGGTGCCGTTGTGCCGGTGCTCCTACGGCCCTTACGCCCGGGCGATGATCCGCACCTGCAAGGAGGAGTCCTTCCACCAGCGACAGGGCTTCGAGTTGCTCTGGGAGCTCATGCGCGGCACCCCCGAGCAGCAGGCGATGGCGCAGGACGCGACCAACCGGTGGTGGTGGCCCGCGCTGGCGATGTTCGGCCCGCGCGACACCGGCGAGCACGCCGTGACCGGAGGCCACACCGAGCAGTCGATGGCCTGGGGCATCAAGCGCTTCAGCAACGACGACCTGCGCCAGAAGTTCGTCGACATGACCGTCCCGCAGGCGCAGCGCCTCGGCGTCGAGATCCCCGACCCCGACCTGAAGTGGAACGCCGAGCGCGGCCACTACGACTTCGGCGAGATCGACTGGGACGAGTTCTGGCGGGTCATCAAGGGCGACGGCGCCTGCAACGCGGCACGCATCGAGCGCCGGGTCACCTCGCACCAGCAGGGTGCGTGGGTGCGCGAGGCAGCAGCGGCGTATGCCGCCAAACAACGTCAGCGGGCCGGCGCCGGTGCCGACCCTGGTGCCGCCGTCGGCGGGGAAGGGAGCGCAGCATGAGCGAGGGAAGCCTGCCGCTCTTCGAGGTCTTCGTCCGGGCCAAGCGCGGTCTGTCGCATGTCCACGTGGGATCGGTGCACGCGCCCGACGCGACGATGGCCGTCCGCAACGCCCGTGACCTCTACACCCGCCGCCAGGAGGGCGTGTCGATCTGGGTCGTCGCCGCGAGTGACATCGTCGCCAGCAGCCCCGACGAGAAGGACTCCTTCTTCGACCCGGCCGGCGACAAGATCTATCGGCACCCGACCTTCTACGACGTGCCCGAGGATGTCGAATACCTGTGAGCGAGAAGGTGACTGGCACGGCATACAGCGCCTACGTCCTGGGGCTGGCGGACGACGCGCTGATCTACTCCCACCGGCTGGGGGAGTGGCTCACCTGGGCGCCGGCGCTCGAAGAGGACATGGCCCTAGCCAACGTCTCGCTCGACCTCATCGGTCAGGCCCGCGCGCTGCTCACCCACGTGGGCAGCCTGGACGGGACCGGCCGGTCCGAGGACGACCTGGCCTATCTGCGCGACGAGCGCGACTTCCGCAACGTGCACCTCGTCGAGCAGCGCCGCGGTGACTTCGGGCAGGAAATGGCGCGGATGCTGTGGTTCTCGGCCTACCAGAAGGCCCTGTATGCCGCCCTCGCCGCCTCCGCCGACGAACAGGTGCGGGCGATCGCCGCCAAGGCACACAAAGAGGTCCGCTATCACCATGACCACGCTGCCCAGTGGGTCGTCCGGCTCGGTGACGGGACCGAAGAGTCGCACGCCACGATGCAGGCGGCGCTGACGTGGGTAGCGCCGTATGTCGACGAGCTGTTCGACGACTCGGCAGCCGGAGTGGCCGAAGCTGTCGCTGCGGGTGTCGGCGTGCTGCCGTCCTCATTGCGGGCTGTGGCATTGGCCGCGGTCGAGGCGGTCGTCGCGGAGGCGACCCTGACCATGCCGACTGCGCCCAAGTGGCGGTCCCGCGGCGGCCGCGATGGGGTCCACTCCGAGCCGATGGGCTATCTGCTGGCCGAGATGCAGCACCTGCCACGCTCGGTCCCGGGAGCGCGCTGGTGACGATGACGGTCGCCGCCACCGACGTCCGCGCCGCGGTCCGGGCGATCCCCGACCCGGAGATCCCCGTCATCACGATCGAGGGTCTGGGCATCCTGCGCTCGGTCGAGGTGGACGAGGCTGCCGGGGTGGTCCGGGTGGTCATCACGCCCACCTATTCGGGGTGCCCCGCGATGCGGGCGATCGAGGACCAGATCGCCCGGGTATGCCGTGCGCATGGTTTGCGGGCCGTCGTCACCACGGTGCTGTCCCCGGCGTGGTCGACCGACTGGATCACCGAGGATGCCCGAGAGGCGTTGCGGCGGTTCGGGATTGCGCCACCTGGGCCGGCTGTGGGTGGTGCTGGCGAGCGGGCACCCGGGCCGGTGTCCGTGATGATCGGGCGCGGACGGCATACCGTCGCCTGCCCCCGGTGCGGCAGTGAGGCGACGTCCGTGCTCTCGGCGTTCGGCTCTACCGCGTGCAAAGCCCTGCGCCGTTGCGACAGCTGCGGCGACCCCTTCGACGAGTTCAAGGCGCTCTAGATGACCGGACTGCTCAGCCCCGCAGGCACGACGACGCGGCGGCCCACCTTCCACCCGTTGACGGTCGCCCACGTCGAGCGGCTCACCGAGGAAGCGACGGCGATCACCTTCGCCGTGCCCGAGGAGTTGGCCGAGGCGTTCCAGTTCCTGCCAGGGCAACACCTGACCCTGCGACGGGTCGGGGAGGGGGGCGAGGTCCGCAACTCCTACTCGATCTGCCAGTCGGTGCGGGGCGGGCGTCCGGGGACGCTGCGGGTCGCCGCGGCGAAGGTGGCGGGCGGTCGGATGTCGCCGTGGCTCGTCGACGAGTTGGCGGTCGGTGATGTCGTGGACGTGATGACGCCCATGGGGACGTTCACGTGTCCGGCGCAGGCAGGGTCGAGCCGACACCACGTGGCGATCGCTGCCGGGTCGGGGATCACACCGATCCTGTCGCTGGTGACGACTGCGCTGGAGGAGGAGCCGGGGTCGCGGGTGACGCTGCTGTTCGGCAACCGGCGGACCTCGACGGTGATGTTCCTTGAGGAGTTGGAGGACCTCAAGGACCGCTACGGCGCGCGGCTGCACCTCATCCATGTGCTGTCCCGCGAAGCGCCCGACGTCGAGCTGTTCCATGGCCGGATCGACCGCGAAAGGTTGGGGCGGATCTTCGACGCCCTCGTGCCGGTCGACGGGATCGACGAGGTCTATCTGTGCGGGCCGTTCGGGATGGTCCAGGACGCTCAGGCGCTGCTGGCCGAGCGCGGCTTCGACCACCGGCACGTCCATCATGAGATCTTCCACGTCGACGAATCCGGTGCGCCCAAGCCGGCGCCGGTTGTGGTCGACACGTCTGCGCCGCCGGCGGCCGTGGTGACGGTGGCCCTCGACGGGCGCACGACGGTCATCCCGATGCCGACCCGGGAAGAAACCATCCTCGATGCGACGCTTCGGGCCCGTCCCGATGCGCCCTACTCGTGCACGGGCGGCGTGTGTGGGACCTGCCGGGCTCGCGTGGTGTCGGGAGAGGTGCGGATGGACCGCAACTATGCCCTGGAGCCCGAGGAAGTCGCCGCGGGCATCGTCCTGGCCTGCCAGGCTCACCCGGTGAGCGACACCGTCGAACTCGACTACGACGCCTGACCCGTCCCCTCCTTCGCTCTCCCGCGGAGTAACCGCTTCAATGTTGGCGATTCGACACTTGCTGGGGTCGGAAGCGCCGAAATGGCCGTCGAGTGTTGGCAATTTGACGAGCCTGAGCGCCGACGAGTCCGGCCAGCGGCATGCTCGTCGTCGACCGGGTCAGGATGCGTAGCCCGCGCGCGGACCCTCAGCCGCGTACCGCCAAGCACGCCCGAAGTGCCGTTCCCATTCGGGGCGAAGCGGGCGGACCGGCATACCGGCGTCGTGGAGGGCAGCAGCCACGCGGGCGAGCGTGGCCGCGGGCGTCGTGAAAAGGTCACGTGCGGTGAGCACGATGATGCGCCACCCCATGCCTTCGAGGTCCTCGCGCCGGGCCAGGTCGGCGTGCCATTGCTCGGGTCGCTCGATGTGGTGACGGCCGTCGTACTCGACCGCCACCATGTAGTCGGGCCACGCGAGATCAAGCCGATAGTGCCGACCGCTACGCGAGCTGTGCACGGCGAGGTTGACGACCGGCTCGGGCAGCCCGGCGAGGACGAACAGCATCCTGACCCGGCTCTCGGTCGCCGACTCGACGCGCTCGCGAGCCAGCGCCGCCGCGCGACGTGCTCGGCGGGCGCCCCGATTTCGAGCCGTCTCGGCGGCGCTCCGGATCGCTTCGAGACTGACCTCGCCTGCCGCGAGGATCGCGTCGAGGAACACGACAAGGTCCACCAGGTCGAGGACGGCGGCCAGATCCAGGCCGGTCTGGACCGCGTCCGTGCACGGTATGCCGTGCCGCTCGACGAGGTGCGGGAGGGCGGCATACAGATGCAGTCGCAAGCCCTGATGCGCGGAGGCCAGACCGCTGACGGTGCCGAGGTGCACCATCGAGGAGTCGGGCACGGGAGCGCCGAGCAGGCGGGCGGCCGTGTGGTGACTGGCGAACGACCCTTCCGGGGCAAGGAGCAAGGCCGCGCCGGCCCACAGGTGCGGGCCTTTGGGCGTGCCCGCGTGGACATAGGTGCCGCGAAGGAGACGCCGGTATGCCGGTCCGTTGAGCTGACGGTCGGTCAGCCCGGCCGCCAGACCGGCTGCACGAGTGAAGGGGCGGTCGACATCGATGGGGAGCGCGATGCGCGGGGTGTGGCGGGGAGCGGTCATGCGGCATACGGTGCCGGAATGTGCCGGTCGGGCTGGAGAGTTATCCACAGACCCGGGGGCCGGGACGCCCGCTCGGGCGCGTCGAATCGCCAACACTCGACGGCCGTTTCGGCGGTTCGAACCCTCTCAAGCGTCGAATCGCCAACAGTGAAGCGGTTACTCGCGGGGGGAGGGGAGGTAGGTGACGAAGGAGAAGGCGGGGTGGGCGAGGTGTGCTGGGTGGGCGGACTGTGGCGGGTGCGGAACACGTGAGGTCTCGGTCCAGACCCGGGGGTCGATCGGGGGGAAGGTCACCGAGCCGGCGGCATCCTGGTCGATCTCGGTGATGACCAGGCGCACGGCATACGGCATCGCGAGGCGGTAGATTTCTCCGCCGCCGGCGACCCACACCTCGGTCGGACCCGCAAGCGCAAGCCCCTCCTCGAAGGTGTGCGCGACCTCGACGTCGGCGTGCGACCAGGTGCGATCGCGAGTCAGCACAACGGTCCGACGGCCAGGCAGGGCCCGGCCGATCGAGTCGAAGGTGCGCCGACCCATGAGCAGCGTGTGGCCCAACGTCGTGCGCTTGAAGTGCGCGAGGTCTTCGGGAAGGTGCCACGGCATCCCCGACCCGTCGCCGATGACACCGTTGCGGGCCACCGCCGCGATCATCGCCACCGTCATGGCACCAGTCTCCCCCCTGACCGGCGCTCAGACCGCGATGGGGGCCTTGATGCCCGGATGCGGGTCATAGCCGACTAGCTCGACGTCGGCCAGATCGAACTCATCCAACGCGAGCCCGGGCGCGAGCCGCAGCGTCGGCAACGCCCGCGGCGCACGGGTCAGCTGGAGCCGAGCCTGGTCGAGATGGTTGAGATAGAGATGCGCATCGCCGAGCGTGTGGACGAAGTGGCCCGGTCGCAGCCCGGTCACTTGGGCGACCATCGCCGTGAGCAACGCGTAGGAGGCGATGTTGAAGGGCACGCCGAGGAAGACGTCCGCGGACCGCTGATAGAGCTGGCAGTCCAGGAACGCCGGGTATGCCGTGTGCTCACCATCCGCTGCCGCTGCCAGGGCGGCGGGGGAGACGTCGGGCCGGACATAGAACTGGAACAGGGCGTGACAGGGCGGCAGAGCCATGGAGTCGACGTCGGCGACGTTCCAGGCCGAGACGATGTGTCGCCGGGAGTCGGGGTTGCGCTGGATCGACTCGACCACCTGGGCGATCTGGTCGACCTGGCGACCGTCGGGCGTCGGCCAAGACCGCCACTGGTAGCCGTAGACCGGGCCTAGGTCGCCGCGTTCGTCGGCCCATTCGTCCCAGATCGTGATGCCGCGCTCCTGTAGCCAGCGGACGTTGGTGTCTCCGCGCAGGAACCACAGCAGCTCGCCGATGATCGACCGCAGATGCAGCCGCTTGGTCGTCAGGACCGGGAACCCCTCGGCGAGGTCGAAACGCATCTGGTGCCCGAACACGCTGCGCGTCCCGGTGCCGGTCCGGTCGGTCTTGGTGACGCCGTCGGCGAGGACACGGTCGAGCAGGTCGAGGTACTGGCGCACGCGTCGCACGCTAACACCCGCCCCCGACACCCCAGCGCGCCTCCTCACCACTGACGAACCGCCCACCGTCAGTGTGATCTAGATCACACTTAACACGGGTGTATGGCCGTAACGAACCCCCGGCACCGAGCGATGTAGCAGGTGTCGAGGCGCTAC
>JBGAQV010000107.1:0-9927 GCA_044220505.1 Dermatophilaceae bacterium | reverse complement strand
GCACGACGGCGACGCTGCCGGAGCCGACCTCGCCCGCCGCGAGCCGGTCGGTCGGCGTTGGGCCGCCCAGTTCGATGCTCGCCAAGCCGGGCGACAGCGCCGAGGCGCAGCGCAGGGCGACGCCCGGGGTGACGCCGGGGGTGCCGCCGCTCGAGGAGACGCTCGGCCCGGACAAGCCACCCTGCGACGGGCTGGCGATGGCCGAGCTGGTCGTGGTGTCGGGACGTGCCGATGAGGGTGCCGGGACGGGTGAGGATGGCGCCGAGCAGCCGGCCAGCGCCAGCACCGCGACCACAACGACTCCCACGATGGCATCCGCAATATCGGGCTGATATGTAAATCTCGACATAGTCGCTACGGTACTTCCGATGTCAACGCTCGCCTATGCCTTGCTCACCCTGTTGGTCAGGGGCCCCCGCACGGGGTATCAACTCGCGCGACTCATGCGGGTGCCGATCGGCTATCTCTGGACGGCCAGCCATAGCCAGGTCTATCCGGAGCTGGCCCGGCTCCAGGCGGCCGGATGGGTGAGCGCGACCGCGGGTCCCGGGCCAGGCCCCCGCGACAACAAGACGTATGCCGTGACGCCGCTTGGCCGCCGCGAGCTCATCGCCTGGTTCGACGCGCCGCTCGCGCCACGACCAAATCGCTCCGAGCTGCTCCTGCGCGTGCGCTGCCTGTGGCTCGTCGACCGCGAGCGGGCGCTGGCCTTCCTCCGGGACCAGCGCGGCGCTGCCGCCGACGTGCTGGACACCTACGAGAGCGAGCGCGCCGGCTTCGACGCTCGGCGCGTCGAGAATCCGGGGACGCCCGACTTCGCGGCATACGCGACCCTGCACTATGGCCTGACCAGTCAGGCGGCGGTGGTGGAGTGGTTCGACTGGCTGATCGCCCGGCTGGAGGCCGACCACCTGTCACCGGGCTGACGGCTTGGCCGGCGTCGGCCACCTATCCTGGCGGTCGTGTCCGACGATCAGCCCACGGCGCGGCAGCGCCAGCCCCGCCGCCGGCGGGGTGGCTCACGGCGGCCGCCTGCGGATGCATCCCGAGCCGGCGCGCAGACCCGTGAGGCGAGGTATGCCGCGCGGCGGGCTGCGGTGCCTGCGATCCGCTATCCCGAGGACCTGCCGATCGCCGCTCGACGCGACGAGATCGCCGCCGCGATCCGCGATCACCAGGTCGTCGTCATCGCGGGGGAGACGGGGTCGGGCAAGACGACTCAGCTGCCCAAGATCTGTCTGGAACTGGGCCGCGGCATCACCGGGACGATCGGTCACACCCAACCCCGGCGCATCGCCGCCCGCGCCGTCGCCGAACGGCTGGCCGAGGAACTCGAGGTGCCGCTCGGTGGCGTCGTGGGCTACCAGGTGCGGTTCGCCGGGGAGACCTCCCGCGACACCCTCGTCAAGGTGATGACCGACGGCATCCTGCTGGCCGAGTTGCAGCGCGACCGCGACCTGCGCCGTTACGACACGCTCATCATCGACGAAGCCCACGAGCGCAGCCTCAACATCGATTTCATCCTCGGCTATCTCAAGCAACTGCTGCCCCGGCGCCCCGACCTCAAGGTCGTCATCACCTCGGCCACCATCGACCCAGAGCGGTTCGTCCGGCACTTCGCCGATGCGGACGGGCGGCCCGCACCGATCGTCGAGGTGTCCGGTCGCACCTACCCGGTGGAGGTGCGCTACCGGCCGCTGCTGCGCGCGACAGTCGACGCCGGCCCGGTCGAGGTCGACCAGGTCACCGGGATCACCGAGGCGGTCGAGGAGCTGTGGACCGAAGCCTCTGGTCATGACGAGGTGCCCGCCCACGACATCCTCGTCTTCCTGTCCGGAGAGCGGGAGATCCGCGATACGGCCGAGGCGTTGTCGGGTCTCGGACTGCCGGACACCGAGATCGTCCCGCTCTTCGCGCGACTGTCGGCGGCCGAGCAGCACCGGGTCTTCGCGCCGCACTCCGGTCGCCGGGTCGTGCTGGCCACCAACGTCGCCGAGACCTCGCTGACCGTGCCGGGCATCCGCTATGTCGTCGACAGCGGCACCGCGCGGATCTCGCGTTACAGCCAACGCACCAAGATGCAGCGGCTGCCCATCGAGCCGGTCAGCCAGGCCAGCGCCACGCAGCGCACCGGGCGGTGTGGCCGGCTCGCCGACGGCGTGTGCATCCGCCTGTATGCCGTGGAGGACTTCCAGTCGCGGCCCGCCTTCACCGATCCGGAGATCCTGCGCACCAACCTCGCATCCGTCATCCTGCAGATGCGCACCCTGGACCTGGGCGACATCGCGGCCTTCCCCTTCGTCGATCCGCCCGACTCCCGCCAGATCAGCGACGGCTTGGCCCTCTTGAGCGAACTCGGTGCCGTCGACGCCGACGGCGCGGTCACGCCTGCCGGGCGGGAGATCGCCCGGCTACCCGTCGACCCGCGGCTGGCTCGCATGCTGCTGGCAGCCGATCGACTCGGGTGTCTGCGGGAGATCGTCGTCATCGTGGCCGCCATGTCGATCCAGGACCCGCGTGAACGGCCGTTGGACAACCAGGAGCAAGCGACCGCATCGCACCGCCGGTTCGCCGACCCGCACTCCGACTTCGTCGCCTTCCTCAACCTCTGGACCTACCTGCAGGAGCAGCAGAAAACGCTGTCCGGCAATGCGTTTCGCCGACTGTGCAAGAGCGAGTTCCTCCACTATCTGCGGATCCGCGAATGGCAAGACCTCGTGGGGCAGCTTCGTCAGGCGACGCGATCGGCCGGGCTGGCGACCGCTCGTGACGCGTGGCCCGAGACCATCGACACAGATGCGGTGCATCGAGCGCTGCTGACCGGGCTACTCGGTCAGGTCGGGGTGTGGGACGAGGCCCGCCGCGACTTCCTCGGGGCGCGGGGAGCCCGCTTTGCCATCGCCCCCGGGTCGGTGCTGCGTTCACGTCCGCCGCAGGTCGTCATGGCCGGCGAGTTGGTCGAGACCACCCGGCTGTGGGCCCGCACCGTGGCGCGGATCGACCCGGCCTGGGCCGAACTGGCCGGTGAGCACCTCGTCAAGCGGCAGTACTCCGAGCCCCGGTGGTCGGCCCGCCGGGGCAGCGCGGTGGCTACCGAACGGGTGACGCTGTACGGCATACCGTTGGTCGTCGGCCGGACCGTCGCCCTCGGCAAGGTCGACCCCGAGCTGGCCCGGGAGTTGTTCATCCGGCATGCGCTCGTCGAGGGTGACTGGACCACCCGGCATACCTTCTTTCACGCCAATCAGGCTCTGGTGGATCGGCTTTCCGAGTGGGAGGCGCGCACGCGGCGGCGCGACATCGTCGTCGAGGACGAGGTCCTCGTCGGCTTCTACGACCAGCGGATCCCGGCCGGGGTGGTGTCGGCCCGGCATTTCGACACCTGGTGGAAGAAGGCATCCCGGCGCACCCCCGATCTGCTCACCTTCACCGAGGATCTCCTGGTCCGGGAGGCTGCCGGCGCCGTCGACCCCGACGCGTTCCCCACGACCTGGCGACAGGGTGACCTCGACTTCGCCGTGACCTACCAGTTCGAGCCGGGCACGGCCGCCGACGGCGTGACCGTCCATGTGCCGCTCACCGTGCTCAATCGCACGCTCGACACCGGGTTCGACTGGCAGGTGCCCGGGCTTCGGGAGGAACTCGTGGCAGCCCTGCTGCGCACCCTGCCCAAGCCGATCCGCCGGTTGCTCGTGCCGGTGCCGGAGCACGCCGCTGCCACGGTGCGCGTCCTGGGCGAGCGCGGCATCGGCCCTGCCGACGGGCCATTGGCCGAGGTCCTCGCCGGAGTGCTCCGGCAGACCCACGGCGTGTCGATCTCAGCCACCGACTGGGACGTCGATCGGCTGCCTGCCCACCTCAGAATGACCTTCGTGGCCGAGGACGCGCGCGGTCAGGCGGTTGCCTCGGCCGGCTCGGTCAGCGCCCTGCAGGAGGTCGTCGCACCACAGCTCCGTCGCCAAGTCTCAGCTGCCGCAGCGTCATTGCTCCGAACGGGGATGCGCAGCTGGGACATCGACACGGTGCCCGAGGTGCACGACTCCCAGGCTCATGGGGTGGTGGTGCGGGGCTATCCCGCGCTCGTCGACCGAGGCGACTCGGTGGCTTTGGAGGTCTTGCCCACTGCCGTCGAGGCCGCCGCCGAACACCATCTCGGGGTGCGCCGGCTGCTGCTGCTCACCACGATTCCGCCGTGGAAGCAGGTGCTCGGCCGGCTCAGCAACACCCAGAAGCTCGCGCTGGGCCACAACCCGCATGGCTCGATCCCCGCGCTCCTGGACGACGCCCTCGCCTGCGCCGTCGACGCGATCGTCACGGAACGGATTCACCACCCACCCCGGACCAGGGCCGAGTTCGACGCCGCACTCCAGGCCGTGCGTACTCATGTGGCAGCACGGGTCATTCAGGTCGTCGATCTCGTCGAGCCGATCCTGGCCAGCCACTTGACGGTGGTCCGGATGCTCGATGCGATGCAGGCACCGGCGTCGGCCGACCTCGTCGCCGACGTCCGGGCCCAACTGGCCGAGCTCATCCGTCCAGGATTCCTCGCGGATGCCGGCATGGCCCGGTTGCGCGATCTGCACCGCTACCTCCGGGCGGTCCAGCGCCGCCTCGAGCGGGCCCCGTCCGAGCTGGCTCGAGACAGCGCCCGGATGGCCGAAGTGCTCGCGGTGGAGAGCTCGTATGCCGTTCTGCTGGAACGGCTTCGGCCCGCCCAGCGGGGTGCCCCCGAAGTCGTCGAGATCGGCTGGATGATCGAGGAACTTCGGGTCTCGCTGTTCGCGCAAGGGCTGGGCACGGCATACCCGGTGTCGGCGAAACGGATCCAACGCGCCCTCGCGGCGATCGTCATCGACTGACGGCCGCGGGCCGGGGCGCGGTCGGAATGGCGAGCCCGCGAGGTACGTTGGGGCTGGTGACCACCCGCACCACCCGTGCATGCGCGACCGCCAGAGTCGTCCCTCGTATGCCGGCCAGGAAGGACCGACCGTGCAGGACCCCCAGCAGCTGTTCCGATTCGACGACGACACCGACCCGGCCGACGCCCACGCGGGCGTCCTCGTCGCCTCGCTCGGCGGGTTCGTCGACGCCGGGCAGACCCAGGAGGTGCTCACCCGGCATCTGCTTGCGGCCCACCCCTCGACGGTCGTCGCGTCGTTCGACGTCGACCAGGTGCTCGACTACCGGGGCCGGCGCCCGGTCATGACCTTCGACAAGGACCGTTGGACCGGATACGCCGACCCGAGCCTGCTGCTGCATCGGGTGACCGACCGATCAGGGCAGCCCTTCCTGCTGCTCTCCGGTCCGGAGCCGGACTACCAGTGGGAGCGCATGGCGGCAGCCGTGGCCGAGTTGATCAGCGCGCTGGGGGTCACCCTCACCGTGAGCGTGCACGGCATACCGATGGCCGTCCCGCACACCCGGCCGCTGGGGATGACCCCGCACGCGACCTCCCAGCGACTGCTCGGCGAGACTGAGCCGGTGTTCGGCACGGTCCAAGTGCCGGGCAGCTTCGTGTCGCTGCTGCAGTATCGGCTCGGTGAGCAGGGCCGGGACGCGATGGGCTTTGCCGTGCACGTGCCGCACTACTTGGCGCAGGCCGAATACCCCGATGCGGCGCTCGTCGCCCTCGACGCGCTCGTCGGCGTCACGGGCCTTGACCTGTCCCGTGACGAACTCGCGTCAGCAGCGGTGACGACGGGGTCGGCGGTCGCCCAGGAGGTTGCCGGCAACGAGGAGGTCACCGCGTTGGTCGGCTCGCTGGAGCGTCAGTACGACGCTTTCATGGCCGGGCGCAGTCGCCCGAGCCTGCTCGCGCCCGACCCTTCGCAGCTGCCCTCCGCCGACGAGATCGGTGCCGACGTGGAGGAGTTCCTGCGGGCCTTCTCCACCGGCGATGCGCAGTCGCCGGAACCGGGTGGCTTTGCCGGGCCAACGTCGCCGTCACCCACTGACTGACGTCGCACCTGCCCCCAGGCCGCCCCTGGTATGCCGTGGAGTCAGCTCCCGCTGATCCCGCCGTTCTTGGCTTCGTCCCAGCGGCGCACGACCTTGACGTCGGCGATGAACCGCACCTGCTCCGCGCCGACCCACCGCCGAGCGCTGTCGGTCAGCGCCTGGTGGACGGTCGCCACCGCGGCCTCGGCGTGGCGCTCGGCGACATGGACGAGCAGTTCGTCGTGCAGGCACAGGACGATCTGGCCGCTTATCGGCCGCAGTTCGTGGCGCACCGTGGCGGCCCAGGCCTTGAAGAGTTCCGCGGCCGACCCCTGCACCACGGCATTGCGCGCGTAGCGCCCTCGCCCGGCGGCAGCTGCGGGGCTTTCGTCGGGGTGGCTGTGCAACTGGATCAGCCGCCCGCCGAAGGTGCGTAGCGAACGCCCTTGCAGCCCAGCGGCATACGCGTCGTCGAGGACCGCCATCGCAGCGGGGAAGGCGCGTTCGAGGCCCCTCAGCGCAGCTCCGGCAGCTCCAGAGCGTTGCCCATACATCGCCGCGAGAACCGCGATCTTGGCTGCGGAGCGTGGCACGCCGAGGGTGGCCGCGACCGGTGCGTAGAGGTCATCGGCCCGGCTGGCAGCGGCAAAGGCCGGGTCACCGGACAGGGCTGCCAGGACCCGTGGTTCGATCTGCCCGAGGTCGGCACGGACGAAGACGTGGCCGGATTCGGCGGCCACCGCCGGGCGCAGCGGCTGGGGGAGGTTGTGCAGACCGTTGCGTGCCGTCATGCGGCCCGCCGCGCCATCGCACGCCGTCCACGCGCCGCGCAGCCGGTTGTCGGGGCCGACATGCTCGTCGAGCCAGCGGTATCCGTAGGTCGTGGCGATGCGCTCGTCCTTGCGCCAGTCGAGCAGCGCTGCCACGAGGGGGTGGCTGCGGCGATACGGCTCGAGGACCCAGGCGCGGGTCGATGGCACGCTGACCCCGGCCGCGGCCAACAGCGCCTGGACGTCGGCGGGATTGCGCAGGTCGGCGCGGCGACCGGGCAGGTGGCGTAGCACCCGCTCGTCACGGGCGGCCCGAATCGCCGCTGCCTCGCCGGCGGTGCGTGGCCTCGGGCCGGCTGCGGCGGCTATGAGTTCCTCGGCCCGGACGCGGTCGATCGGCAGCCCGTCGCGCTCGAGTTCCAGCGCGAGGACGGCAGCGGCCGATTCGCTGTATGCCGTGGCTACCGCCCGCGGCCCGAAGGCGTCCAGCCGGACGTACTGCCGGCGGGCCACCTCGTCGATGAGCTCGGCCAGGGCGCCGACCTGGGTCGGATCGGCATTCGTCGGCAGCGCGTCGACAGGCACTCGATCGGCGCGTGCCGGAGCCGCCGCAGCTTCACCCGGGTCGCTCTCCCCGACGTCGAAGAGGGTGGCCTCGCCTCGACGCTCCGGGTTGTCGGGGGCAGCCGGCCAGGGTTGGTCGTGGACGGTAGCCCAGGCTGCGCCCAGATCGGCCCGCCACCCTCCGGCGATCAGCCGGTGCACCTCGGCGACGTCCCACGACCTGGCGACTCTGATGCCCAGACCGACGAGGTGGCCGAGGCCGGCTGCGGCGCCGGCCACGACCCAGCGAGGCGAATGCTCTCGTTCGAGGGCTTCCAGCGTGGGCAGGATCGCGGTGAGCTCACCGGCATACGTGCGCTCCTGCCACCGGTATGCCGCGCGGTCGCCGGAGACGGCAAACGCTACCCGGGCTGGGGGCAGCATCGGGGCCGGGGGCATGACTCCATCCAACCGTGTCCCGCTCTGCCGACTGTCGAACCGCACAGCGGGAACGATGGGAAGGTGCGATGCGCTGGTGCTGTTGCACGTGCTGCCCCCCAGCAGGGGGGCAGCAGTCGACGGCGAGATCCGCCGCGACCTCGAAGGAGACACCGTGGGGATTTCCGGCTCTGACCACCGCGCCAAGACTCCGGCGCTGCACGCCGCGCAAGCG
Organism: Dermatophilaceae bacterium; assembly: GCA_044220505.1. GTDB lineage: Bacteria > Actinomycetota > Actinomycetes > Actinomycetales > Dermatophilaceae > Phosphoribacter. The sequence goes on along the minus strand of JBGAQV010000107.1, from coordinate 2,004 downwards.
GAGCAGCAGGAGGGCGGCATCGCGGGTTTCGCGACCGACCTCGTCGAGAAGGTTCTCGACGTCGGCATCGACGGGCGGGGGCCGTTCGCATCGGCGGTCGAGATGGCTCGGAGCGCTCAAGGGTCCACGTCGAGCCAGAAGGGCGCGGTCGACGCGATCGTGCGACGGCATCTGGCCGCCGGGGCGGTCGGTGGCTTCGTGACCGGGCTCGGCGGGTTCGTCACCATGCCGATCGCCTTGCCGGCCAACGTCATCGAGTTCTACGTCGTCGCCACCCGCATGGTCGCAGCGATCGCCCAGGTGCGCGGTTACGACGTCAACGACCCGCACATCCGCACCGCGATCATGCTCACCCTGGTGGGTGCCGAAGCCGACGACCTGTTGCGCAAGGCGGGCCTGGTCGCCGGTGCCGGTGCGGGTGGTCGACTCACCAACCTGGCTGCCCAGCGACTGCCCGGTCCCGCCCTCATGGTCGTCAACAAGGCCATCGGGTTCCGGCTCGCGTCGCGGGTCGGACGCTCCGCGCTGAGCCGGTTCGGGAAGGCGGTGCCCGTCGTCGGTGGGCTGCTGGGCTCGGGCTTGGACACCTACCTGCTCAAGCAGATCGCCGACAACGCCAAGGTCGAATTCCCCGCGCGTACGGCCTGATCCGCCGAGTGAGGTGAGGAATCTCCTGGCCGCCTGGGTCGTTCTCCTGGGGCGGCCGCACCGGTCGCAACGCACCTCCCGGCGATGCCCGCGGAAGGCGCGTCGCAGCACAAGAAGGACGAAACATGGCTTCAGGTCATCGGGGAAGCTCGGCCCGTTGGGGTCTGCTCGGCACGATCGGGATGGCGTTGCGCGCTGCCACCACACCAGGGTCTCCGTCGTTGAGTCAGCGCCTCGCAGCACTGCCTCGGCTGCTGCGGGCCGTCGGCCGCGGCGAATACCGGCACGCGTCTGCAGGACAGTTGCTCGGCATGTTCGCGGCCCTGCTGTACGTCCTCTCGCCGGTCGACATCATCCCTGAGGCGGTCTTCGGGTTGTTCGGGATCGTCGACGATGCGATGGTCGCCACTTGGCTGGCCCGCTCGGTCGTAGAGCACGCCGACGCCTTCCTGGCCTGGGAGGGCGCTGTCGCCCAGGGTCACGGCCCGCAGGACGCGTCGGCCGGGTATGCCGGTGGGTATGCCGCGCAGGAGGAGGAGCAGCCCCACGTCACCGTGCCGTCGCACGTGGTGCACTGACCGCAGCGGCCTGCCGGGATGCCCGGCGTTCGTGGTCACCAACGCCCCACCCCGTCGTGGCTGGGGCGGCGTCCACATCCTCGGAGGACATGTCCCACTGTCCACAGCCCTGCCCGTCCGCTCTGGCTGGCGTGTCGGCAGCCCATGACGATCGTCGGCATGACCTCCGTCCGCCTGCATTCTCCTGCCGAACTCGTCGCCCTCCTGCCCTACACGATCGGTTTCCGACTTCTCCGGACTAACGATGGGGTAACAATGCGGCCTTGGGCGTGCCCTGTCGGGCGAGAGGGCGGGTTACGAGTCGTCTGACGGTTGCCCATTTCGCCAGGCCAGCGGCCGCGGTTTGGGAGACGGGGATGACCAGCGCGATGAATCGCCCGTGCTGCGTCGGTGTACTTGGCCGCGGGCCCGTTCGATGGTGGCTGCCTCGGGCACCTGCCAGTAGTCGCTGAGCGGGTCATTCGTGGGTGGCGTGTTCATGGGCAGCGTGGTCAACGGACTCGAACTGGATGGTCGAGTGCTCGATGCCGAAGTCGGTGTGGATGCACGCCTGGACTTGGTCGAGGAGTTCGCCGAGGTGGCCGTCGTGGAAGCAGGTGTCGTCGACGACTAGGTGGGCGGTGAGGATGGGGATGCCGGTGGCGACTTGGCTGGCGTGCAGGTCGTGGACGTCGTGCACGTGGGGTAGCGCGTGCAGGTGCTGGCGCACCAGTTCGAGGTCGAGGCCCTTTGGGGTGGACTCGAGCAGGACGTCGATGGTTTCGCGGAGAAGTCGGAT
>JBGAQV010000106.1:0-10083 GCA_044220505.1 Dermatophilaceae bacterium | reverse complement strand
GTGCACCCCGGCGATCACGCCCCAGTCGATTACCAGGTGCTCACCCGGGGACCACACCGCCGGGCGACGACCGCGGCCCTGCTCGCGGCGGAACCGTCGCTTCTCCTGCGCAACCAGGCGCCGGAAGTTGCGGTCCGAGCCCACATATCCCGCGGCGCGCGCCTTGGGCAGCAGCCGCTTGGCGCTGATCCGCCCACGACCGGAGTCGACCGACGTCGCGACCAACTCGCGCACCCCCTCGACGTTGCTCGGCCGAGGCGCCCGCACCGGGCGTTCGTCACCGGCCTCGTGACGCTCGATGACGCGCTTGACCGTCCTGTGCGTCGTGCCGCAGATCTCTGCGGCACCACGGTAGGTGCCCACCAACTGGTAGGCGGCAATGATGTCCATCTCTTCCCTCTTGCTCTTCAATGGAGCTCCTGAGCGGTGACCGGTGACTGGTTGGCACCGCCACCGTCACCGCTCAGGCCTCAAGCTCCCGGTCGACACGACGAGCAGAGAGTGGGGACTTCTACTTGGCCACCAACGGGGACCTCACCTGGCCACCAGTGGGGACTTTCCCATGGCCATGGACAGGTCGTCGGTGCTATACCGAAGTGAACTCGCAATGATGAGGACTTGGCGCGAGTGATGTAGGTCATTTACCAAGGTCAACACTTCTTCAACCTACGGTAAAGGCTTCGGCATATTTCCACCCGCCGTTTCCTGATCTTCGTTCGCATACCCCACCAAACCATCCCAATTGCCACGATTGCCTAAGCGGCAACGTGCCGCTTCCGCTGTGCGGGGGTACCGAAAGGGACGCACACATGAATCGACAGTCGTGGGGTGGCCGGCTCAGGACGTCACTGGTTCTCTTCCTCTTGGCTACGATCGGGGGGGTCGCGGGAGCGACGGTCGCCAGCGCCGTGCCCGTGACGGTCAGCGTGAGCCCGGTCAACGGAGCTCGTGCGGTCACGGTGGGTTCGAACATCATCGCGGTCTTCAACACGTCGGTGTCGGGGGTGGACGGGCAAAGCTTCACCTTGGTCGACACCGTCACCACAGCACTCGTGCCGGCGGCCGTCACCTACAACAGCAACACGCGCACCGCAGTGCTCAACCCCAGCGCCAACCTGGCCGCGGACCGCACCTACGAAGCCCGTCTCACCAGCGCCATCAAGTCGGGCAACGACGCCCTGCCGGCGACGACCTGGCGCTTCCTCACCGGACCTGGGCCCGCCCTGAGCTACCGCTGGCCACCGGTGGCCTCGACTGCGGTGGAACCGACCACCGTCGCGCAGGTCACCTTCAACGAGCCGGTCACCGGGGTCACCGCGGACACCTTCTACATCCAGAACCTCAGCACCGGCGCCAAGGTCCCGGCCAACCTGGTCTCGCTCAGCTCGGGCCGACAGTGGCAGGTGCAGCCCCTGGCGCCGCTGGCCCAGGACACCCAGCACAAGGTGGTCGCCGTCGGTGGCATCACCGCCATCCGCGACATTGCCGGCAACCCGTTCTCGACCGTCTCGTGGACCTTCCTCACCGGCTGGCGCCCGCTGCTCACCGCGTGGTCGCCGGCGGCCGACGCCACGGCGGTGCCGACATCCAGCCCGGTGGCGCTCACCTTCTCCGAGCAGGTCGTCGGAGTCTCCTCGAGCACGTTCACCCTCACCGACCAGACGACCGGCGCACAGGTGGCCGCCACGCTGAGCTCCAACGCCGCAGCCACGGTCTGGACCCTCCAGCCCACCGCCGCGCTCAGCTCGGGTCGGCAATACCGCATCACCATCACCGGTGGCGCGAGCGCTATCCGTGACCTCGCCGGCAACCCATTGGCCTCGATGGCTTGGAACTTCACGACCGGCTGATCAGCCACCGGCAGAGCCCGCCCCTTCCTGGGCTCGGGCCGGCGCCATAGAGACGGACCGGCGACATGGAGACGGACCGGCGACATAGAGACGGACCGGGCGACACAGAGACGGACCGGGCGACAACGCCCGGTCCGTCTTCGGTTTCCCCCAGGCCGGGCCCGGCGTGGCCGTACAGTGACCGTGAGGGTGATGGGCCGACGGGTCAGGGGACCGACATGGGCGAGCCGGATCGGACGCTGTTTGCGCAGGCACTGCGCCATGCGCTCACCGAGCGCGATCTCACGTTGGACCGAGTCCAGGCCCGGCTGGCCGAGCGCGGGATCAGCGTCGGGCGCAGCACGCTGAGCTTCTGGCAGAACGGCCGCCGGGTGCCGCGCGGGCTGTCATCGCTGCGGGTCGTGGCGGCCCTCGAGGAGATCCTGGACGTCACCCCGGGCCTGCTCACCGGGCCGCTGGGTGAAAACCCCACTCCGGGCGAGCACGTCACCCTGGGATCCGCCGATGATCAGGTCGGCGACCTGCTGGACGTCATTGACGCGGGGAGTCTGCTCGATGCCATCCGGGTGCGCCAGGGCATCACTCGCGTGTGGGTGTCCCAAACGGGCGGTTACGACCGGATCGACGTCGACCTCGTGCTCCGCGCGACCCGCCCGATCAACCGGATTCCCATCGTGGTCTTCGGCGGCGCCGGTGTGGACGCTGCCCGCATGCAGGTCACCGTCGACGGCGGGCGGGTGGGGCGGACCGCCAGCGGTCGCGAGGTGCTCGTCGTCGAGGTGCTGCTGGATCGCGACTACCGCAAGGGCGAACTTCTCCTGCTCCGGTATGCCGTCCGGCAGGCTTCCCCGGTGCCGCAGACCGAGTTCGTCAAGTTCTCCGAGGGCGGCGGCACGCTCAGTGGCCTCGTGGTCACCTTCCATCCCGACCTGCTCCCGGTGCAGGTGGAGCACTTCGAGGCCCATGACATGAATGGCTCCGATCTGGCGGTCCTGCCGCTACACCTGGGGGCCTCCAGGCGGGTGAGCGTCGTGCGCGAACGGGTGCGCCGGGGGGTGACGGGAATCCGGTGGCAGTTCGCCGACCAGCCCCGGGTAGCGGGCCGAGAGCAGCCGGTCGGAAACTCGCGAGGGGGTGCTCAGCGGGCGGGTGCTCAGCGGGCGGGTGCTCAGCGCGGCGGGATCGAATAGGTGAGCGAGGCGTCCGCGACGAGCTCGCGGCTGCCCTCGGCATGGATGCGCACATGACCGACCGCCAGCCGTGAGCCGAGCTTGAGCAACTCACCCTCGGCGATCAGATCGCCCGGCGCGGGCTTGCGCAGGAAGTTCATCCCGACGCTCGTCGTCACCGCCAGCGCCACCGGCCCGATCTGGGCCAAGACGAGTAGGTAGACCGAGACGTCGGCCAACGTGAACATCGTCGGCCCCGAGATCGTGCCTCCCGGGCGCAGCGTCGACTTGTGAGCCGGCAGCCGCAGCCGGATAGAGCGTTCGTCGACGTGCTCGACCCGCAGGTCCAGGCCGCCGATCTCGGGAAACTCGCGCGCCAGGAAATCCTGCAGCTGTGCGGAGCTCATGACGGTCACAGCGGCGATGGTATGCCGTGCCGCTCACCTTCGCCCCGAGCGCACGAAGACCGGCGCGCGGAAGGCGAGCACACGGCATACCGGCGCGTGGAAGGCGAGCACACGGCATACCGGCGCGCGAGTGCGTCTTCCCGGCATACCGGACCCAACCGTGGGAGGCTGTAACCCCGGAACGACTCTTCGTGACGGGAAGGAAGCCCCACCCATGGCGGCATTCGGTTGGAAGCTCAAAGGCGACGGACATCGGCTGGCGCCGGGCGAGGTGGTCGCTCCCGACGAGCGGCTGTCGTGGGGCAAGACGGTGGGGCTGGGGGCGCAGCACGTCGTCGCGATGTTCGGGGCGACCTTCGTCTTCCCGATCCTCATGGGCCTGTCCGCGCAGCTCGCGATCATGATGAGCGGCATCGCGACGATCATCTTCCTGCTCATGGTGAGCGGCCGGGTGCCGTCCTACCTGGGCACGTCGGCCTCGTTCGTCGGCGTGGCGGCCGCGATCCGGGCCCAACCGGGGGCCGACTCCAGCACCGTCACCGGCGCCATTCTCATCGGCGGGCTTGTGTTGGCGCTCGTGGGGGCTGCGATCCACTTCCTCGGCTCGTCCGTCATTCACACGATCCTGCCGCCGGTTGTCACGGGCGCAGTCGTCATGTTGATCGGCTTCAACCTCGCGCCGGTCGTCGCCAATGTCTACTGGCCGCAGGACCAGTGGATTGCGCTCATCGTCATGACCTTCGCGATCGTGTGTGCGGTGGCCCTCAAGGGCTTCCTCGGGCGGATCTCGATCTTCCTGTCGCTCGTCTTCGGCTATGTGCTCTCGTGGCTGTTCGACCGCGGTTTCGGGCAGATCACGTCCTACGACGCGGGGGCCGGCAAGGCGACGACGCACTGGCGGGTCAACCTCGACGGGGTCGCGAGCGCACCGTGGTTCGGGTTCCCCAAGGGCACCGTGATCGCCGACGGCAAGGAAATCGTCGGGGTGCACGCGCCGACCTTCTCCCTGGCCGCTGTGCTCGTCGTGCTGCCGGCGATCATCGCGCTCATCGCGGAGAACACCGGGCACGTCAAGGCGGTTGCCGAGATGACCGGGGCCAACCTCGACGACGTCATGGGCCGGGCGATCGCCGCCGACGGTGTCGCGACGATGGTCGCCACCTCGGTCGGCGGCTCACCGACGACGACGTATGCCGAGAACATCGGCGTCATGGCCGCCTCCCGGGTCTACTCCACCGCCGCCTACTACGTCGCCGCGCTCATCGCGATCGTCTTCGGTCTGTCGCCGAAGTTCGGTGCGCTCGTGGCTGCGACCCCCGGTGGGGTGCTCGGCGGGATCACCGTCGTGCTCTACGGGATGATCGGCCTGCTCGGCGCGAAGATCTGGAAAGAGAACAACGTCGACTTCGCCAACCCGGTCAACCTCGTCCCGGTCGCGGCGGGCATCATCCTGGGCATCGGCAACTCGTCGTTGAAGATCTCCGAGACCTTTGAGCTGGCCGGCATCGCGCTCGGCACGATCGTGACGATCGCGGCATACCACCTGGCTCGGGCCTTTGCGCACGCCGAGCTGCGCGCGGACGCCGACGGGGGCGCGATGCTCACGGTCGGCCACGAGGGCAGCGACCGGGTCTGAGCGTGTCAAAGCCGGCCACCCGGCCTACCCGGATGTGAGGGTCAACACCCATTGCCCGGGGCCCTGTCGTGGGCCACACTCGCGCTCTAGAGTGGAGGCGCTCCCCTCCTGCCGAGGGGGGCGCCTTGGCGTCTCCACACCACTCTCCGGGGGTATGCCGTGCTGGAAGCCGTGCGGCACCCAGGCCGCATCGTTCCCGTGCTGTTCTCGATCTTCTTGACCATCGGCACGATCCTGTTGTGCCTGCCGATTTCACGGACCAACGGCGACGAGGCGCCCAATGTGCTCGCCGCGGCGTTCACCGCCGTCTCGGCCTCGTGCGTCACCGGGTTAGCAGTCGTCGACACCGCGACCTATTGGTCGACCTTCGGGCAGTTCGTCATCATGCTGCTCATCCAGGTCGGCGGCTTCGGCATCATGACGATGGCGACCCTGCTGGCCATCCTCGCCGGCGGTCGGCTCGGGCTGAGCACCCGGCTGGTCGCCCAGAGTGAGTCGCACGCCTCGTCGATGGGCAACGTCAAGGCCATCCTGCGCACCATCGGCACCACCGTCCTCATCACCGAGGTCTTCGTGGCGCTGGTCCTGGCGACGCGCTTCTACTTCGGGTATGGATACTCGCTCGGTTCGGCCCTCTGGCAGGGCCTCTTCCACTCGATCTCGGCGTTCAACAACGCGGGCTTTGCGCTCTATTCTGACGGTTTGATGGGGTTCAACCAGGACATCTGGATCATCGGTCCGATCTGCGCCGCGATCGTCGCGGGTGGCCTGGGCTTCCCGGTGTTCTATGAGCTCTATCGCCGCTGGCGAGTGCCGGACCGGTGGACCGTCCACGCCAAGGTGACCATCCTCGGCTACTTCTCGCTGCTGGCCGTCGGGTGCGTCGGCTTCGCTGCGTTCGAATGGAACAACGACGGCACCATCGGCCAGATGTCGTTGTGGGGCAAGTTCGTCAACGTCCTGCTCGGCGGGATCACCCCGCGCACCGCCGGCTTCAACTCGATCGACTACGGCAAGGCGTCACACGAGACCTGGGCACTCAACGACGCGCTCATGTTTGTCGGCGGCGGCTCGGCCGGCACCGCGGGCGGCATCAAGGTCGGCACCTTCATCCTGCTGGCCTTCGTCATCTGGAACGAGATCCGCGGCGAGGCCGATGTCGTCGTCGGCAACCGCACAGTCCCGCGCGAGCTGCTGCGTCAGGCCGTCACCGTCGTGCTGCTGGCGATCGGGGTCGTCGCCATCGGCACGATGACCCTGCTCGTGCTCACCGACTACTCCCTCGACGTCATCGCCTTCGAGGCGATCTCGGCCTTCGGCACCGTGGGCCTGTCGACCGGGATCACCCCGGTGCTGCCCGGTGCCGCTCAACTCGTGCTCATGGCCCTGATGTACGTCGGTCGAATCGGCACCGTCACGACCGCCACAGCGCTCGCCCTCAACACCCGACACAGGCACTACCGCCTGCCCGAAGAAAGGCCGATCATTGGCTAACCCATTCCGCCGGGACGACGACAACAGCCCCGTCCTCATCGTGGGGCTGGGTCGGTTCGGCTACTCCGTCGCGCGCTCACTCGTCGCCATGGGCCAAGAGGTCCTCGCCATCGACACCGATTCCGTTCTCGTGCAACGGTATGCCGACGAACTCACCCATGTCGTGCAGGCCGACGCCACCGATCACGACGTGCTCGAGCAACTCGGCATCAGCGACTTCGACAAGGCCGTCGTCGGCATCTCGGTCAACGTCGAGGCGAGCGTCCTGGCGACGATCGCGCTCTCCGAGGCCGGTGTGCAGGACATCTGGGTCAAGGCCAGCAGCATCGACCACGGCAAGATCCTCGAGCGCATCGGTGCCCACCACATCGTCTACCCCGAGCGGTCGATGGGTGAGCAGGTCGCCCACATGATCGTCGGCGGGATGAGCCAATACCTCGAGTTCGACGACGACTTCGCCATCGCCCGCACCATGGCGCCTGCGGAGCAATGGGGAAAGACGTTCACCGAGACCGGGATTCGGGCAAAGTATGGCGTGACGATCGTCGGGGTCAAGCGCATGGGCGAAGACTTCATGTATGCCGTCCCGGAGACTCTCGTGGAGCAGCACGACGAGCTCGTGGTCTCGGGTCCGACGAGACGGGTCGAGCACTATTGCGCGCTGGCCAAGCCGAAGCTGCATCGTCCCCGCAGCTGATCCGCCCGCCCGCGGGCCCATTGGGTGGACAGTTGATGACGGCCGGGTAGCGTCCGGGTGACGTTGCGCTGCACTGGGCTTCGGATGTGTCCGGGCCCACGTGCTGGCGAGCTCTCCCCCGGGCAGCTGACCGGATCCCGCGAGTTACCCTGGAGTAGACGGCATACAGAAGCGCAGCGAAGCGCCTACCTGGGGAGGGTTGACGTCAGATGACGGGCCGGGTCACCGAGATGACCACCGCGGACTGCTGGGAGATGTTGCGGCGGCAGGAGTTCGGTCGGCTGGCGTATCACCTCGGCGAGGGCGTCCAGATCGCCCCCATCAACTACGCCATTGACGGCGACTGCATCATTTTCCGCACCGCGGAGGGCTCCAAGCTCAGCGGCATCCTCGGCAACGGCGACGTCGCGTTCGAGATCGATGAACTCATCGAAGACGCGGCGGCCAGCGTGGTCGTGCGCGGGCGGGCCGTCGAACTCACCGGCGACGCTGCGATCGCCGTGGACCAGCTGCGCCTGCGGCCTTGGGTCCGCACCGTCAAGAACCACGTCATCTCGATCAAGGTCACCGAGATCTCCGGGCGCTTCTTCATGCTGAGTAAGCCCTGGCTGCATATGGTCCCGAGCTGAGCCCTCCGCTCGCTTCCTGAGAGTCTGCGCCCCCCCGCGGTGGTCCCACTCGGGGGGCGGAGTGTGTGATGGCTGCGTCGCGCCGGCCTCATCAGCCGCCGAAGCCGAGGAAGACCAAGAGTCGCCGTTCGAACTCCACGAGCGTGGTGCTTTGTAGGCGACCGATGACGTGATGGACGTTGCTGCGTCGCACAGTGGTGACCTTGTCGACCATGAGATAGGGGTCCTTGTCCAGGCCATTGCCATCGTCGGCCGGGACAGCGACGCGCAGGAGCGGTGCGTCCACCACGGTCGTGGTGAGTGGGCAGACCGTGACGGAGTCGGTGGCATCGAACCGGTCGTCCTGAATCACCAGCGCGGGGCGTGGCTTGTCGGCGTAGACGCCACCTGCGACGGTGACGATGTCACCGCGCCTCACTCGGGCCAGTCTTGCGAAATTGCCTCGACGAAGTCCATGTCGTCGGAGCTCTGGGCCGCAATCGCGACACGGCGTGCTTGACGGTGGGCCTCGGCGGCGAACTCGGGAGACCGCACGTCAGGCACCCAGATCTGCACGGGGCGCAATCCCTGTGCTCTCAACCTTGCCCTGTGGGCCTCCACCCGGTCACGAACGCCCATGGGTCCCACGTTACATGTAACGTCATGCCGATCGCAACGAAGAAGTTGGCGCTGGATGGTGCCTGGTGTGAGCACGATGACGTGTCGGCTCCGTGAACGGCGGATTCGGTACGAGTTCGGTGACCGGACGGCATACCTGAATGTGGTTGTCCTGCCGCCGAAGCGGCAGGTGAGCTGTGATCAGTCGGTGGCCTGCCCCTTGCGTTCGTCGGAAGCGGCGGCGTCGGCAGCGTGCTCGACCGCATCCGCGGCGTCTCCTGCGGCGTCGGCGAGGTCGGAGCCGACCGCGTCGATGGCGTCACCCAAATCGTCAGCGGTGTCGGCGGCAGTCTCCTTGGCCCCGGTCGCTTTCTCGACTACGGCGTCCTTGATCTCGGCGGTCTTCTCGACCACGGCGTCTTTGGCCTCGCTCGCCGCGGCGGCCGCCGAGTCGAGGTAACTCTGGGTCTTCGCCGGCGACAGGTAGGTCGGCTCACCGGCCGGAGCAGCCCACGGGTCGTCCTTGGAACGAGTCGCGAGGTAGGCCGCGATGGCTGCCCCTGCCGCGGCGCCGATGCCGAAGAGCAGGAAGATGCCGCCCTTGCGGCTGCGCTTGCGCTTGGGCGAGGCGCCGGGGGTCGCGTCCGCGACAGCCTCCTTGACGGCAGCGAAGGTCGCCGGGGCGTCGGCGACCGCAGCCGAGGCCACGTCGGCCGCCTGGGCCTTCGCGGTGCCGGCGGCGGCGACCAAGCTCGAGACGGCGGCGGCCACTTTGGGCAGCAGGTCGTCGACGATGTGGTCACGGGTGGCATCGACCTTGGGGCCGAGGTCTTCGACCGCCTTGACCACCTTGGGTCCGGCGACCTCGACGCCGTGCTCGAGCTTGGGCTTGGCCCACTCGACGCCCGCCTCGACATAGGGCTGAGCCTTCTCGAGCCCGGCTTCGACGAAGGGGGCGGCCTTGTCGCGCGCCTTCTCGGCAGCTTCGCGAACCACGGGCGCGGCCTTCTCCGCTGCGGCAGAAGCCTTCTCGGCCGCCTTGCCCGCTGCGTCGCGAACCACGGGGGCAGCCTTCTCAGCGGCAGTGGAGGCCTTGTCGGCAGCGGCCGCAGCCTTCTCCTGAGCCACCGGGCCATAGGCGCGGGCCACCTCGGCTGCTGCCGCTGCGGCTGCGGTGGCCGCTGCCACGACGGCGCTCGCCTTGGACTTCGCGATCGGTGCGTACTCCTTGGCCTTCTCGGCACCCATCGCCGCCGCAGGCGCGAGAGATGCGCGCAGTTCGCTGAGCCGCTCGGCTGCCGACGTGCCGTCGGCCTTCTTCGTCATCCGGAACACTGGGTCCTCCCAAAAAGTCGGAGCATGTCGGGCCTTTCGCGCAACCCCGACGCGTGCAGGACGCGCGGGGCGCGGCTCACGTTCCATCCTGCCCTGTTCGGCGGGCAAGTACACATCCCAGGGGCAGGATTCGCCCGGACGCTGGCAGGGCGAATGCCCTGTCGTCGCCGGGAAACCTTCCGACTCGCCGTCAAGTCCGGCGCCGCGGGCCGGGGTATGCCGGGAAACCTTCCGACTCGCCGTGAAGTCCGGCGCCGCGGGCCGGGGTA
>JBGAQV010000105.1:0-10084 GCA_044220505.1 Dermatophilaceae bacterium | reverse complement strand
CGCTCTGACCGTGGCTGTCCCGCTCGGGCTGTCTCGGGTGCAATCACCTCGCATCGACCTGCCCGCCACGGCGCCGACCGCGTCGAGCGTCACCCGATCCGGCCAGGCCGCCCCAGTCGTGGTGGGGGGAGTGACCGTCGACCAGTTGCCGGCGGCGACGCTCGGCTCACTGACCTCGCTCGTCGTCGAAGCGGATGGGGCGCCCTTGCCCACGGCGCTCACGGTGGAGCGTGACGATGTGGTGCCGGCACTCGGCGGTGGCGTCGGCACCGGCGGGCGCGTCGGTGCCGTGCTGGTGCGAGACCTCGGCGCCGGTCGATTCCATCCGGTGTTCTTCGTCGGCGGTTCCGTCGGGGGCTTCGTGGAAGCGACCCGGGTGACGCTCAGGCCGTTCGGCAGCCCGGCCAACGGGAAGAGGATGGTCCTCGGAGCCCACATCGTCGCTCCGGACGGATATCGGGTCGGCTTCGTCCAGGACGGGGCGGTCATCTTCATGGATATCCGGGATGGCTCGGTGCGCCAGGTGTCCGTTCCCACCGACCACCTCGAGAGCGGGGGGTGGTCGGCTGGAGGGACCTGGTTCATCGCCCACTCCGAGAGCCGCACCTGGCGCGTCGACCCGGCGGGTCCGACGGTACAACCGGCGGCTGAGGGCGTTCACGAAGGACGCGATCTGGTCACCTCGGATGGCACGACGGTGCATCTGGTCCGATACGACGACGCTGGCGCCCCGGTGTCCCTGCGCGAGGTGAGCGCGCTGCTCGGGTCGAGCTGGGCCGATTCGGTCACCAGCCCCGGGGGCCGGGTAGCGACCGGTTGCTTCACGGCGCCGGACATCTCCAGCGCGGTCAACGGGTATCAGGGGATGAGTTTCGTCGGCTTTGACGAGGACGGCTCGTTCGCGAGGCCCAGGGCAATCGTGTTGACCGGCCAGATCGATGCTCCCAAGGGCGCCTTCAGCGCCCTGCGGTGGGTGTCCGAGGACCTCGTGCTCTATCGGCTGGCCAGCAATGACGCGGTGCGGCTCATGGCGTGGGACATCGTGCAGGGGCGCAGTTGGTTCGTCGCCGACCTGCCGCGGACCGACCTGGGTTATGGCTTCACCCTGGGCGTGGGCCTGCAGGCGATCTCGGAGCGACCTGGGAGCACACCGAACAACGGCAGGGGCTCCCCGGCGACGACGTAGTCTGATCGGGTGCAGCCACCCCGCGCCCGGTTGGTCCTCGTCCACGGCACCCGCGTGAGCGGGATCCAGTGGGCCGCTCACCGCCGTTGGTTGGAGCCCGAGTTCGAGGTCATCACGCCCGACCTGCCGCGACACGGCCGATCGGTCGACATCCCGTTCACCATGGCCACGGCCGTCGAGACCGTGGCGCGGGCCGTGGAATCCGCGCCGGACGGCATACCGGTCGTGCTCGCGGGCCACTCGTTGGGGGGCTACGTCGCGATGACCTATGCGTCGCAGCACAGCGAGCATCTGGCCGGGTTGGTCCTCATCGGGTCGACCGCCGTGCCGAAAGGCCCGGGCGCAGCGGTCTATCGGGCGCTCGGGTGGGCCACCGAGGCGGCCGGTCCGGAGCGGATGACCCGCTTCAACGACCGCATCCTGTCGAGGATCTCCCCGCCCGAGGTCGCCGGAGCGATCCGCAGCGAGGGCTACTACTTCACCGACATCCCGACGATGTGGGCGGAGGTGATGGCCGGCGGTCGTCCCGAACTGCTCGACACGGTGACCTGCCCGGTGTTGATCGTCCATGGCACCCTCGATCAGGTCGCCATCAACAGCCGGCAGTATGCCGCCCACGCGCGGGATTGCCGGGTGCGGACGATTCACCGGGGGAGTCACCTCATGCCGCTGACCCACCCGTGGAAGACCAGCGCGATCATCGCCGAGTTCGCCCGAGAGGTCACCTCCGGGGTGACTCGGGGGTGACTTGGGGCTGCCTCGGCGGGGCTGGGGGCGGCCGATAGGGTCGGGTTCGTGAGCGCGACGCTGAGCGTGTATGCCGTGGCCTCGGCGGACCTGGTCGGTGCCGACATCGACGCGGTCCTGGCCGCGGCAGACGCGCACAGTCGACGCCGGGCGCAGTGCACCCCGTGGGTCCAGGGCCACGAGGCGGTCGCGATCCTCGCCCGGCGCGGCATTCCCACGGCGGACACTCCCGACGGATGGTGGGGGCCGGTGCCGGAGGGTTTCCCGCAGGTGCCGGACGGCACGCTCGTCGGGTGGCGCAGCCCCGAGGCGGCGCTCGCCCTGGCCGACCGGTATGCCGTGGTGCTCAGTCGACTGCGCGGGGCCGAGGCCGACGTCGTCTCGGACTACCTGGAGGGGATCGACGTCGTGCTCGCGGCGTTCTCGTGGCTGCAGCCGAAGGCACGTGCTGCCGGCCGCCCGGAGCCAGGGCTGCTGGCCGTCCTGCGCTGACCGCGACAGCGACCCGTCGGCTGCCGGTTCGGCGGTGCCGGCGAGGTCACGCTCGGCCTGGGACAATGGGCGCATGTCGACTGCCCTCGCTGCGACGCTGCCCCCCGTGCAGCTCGGCCGGCATACCATCGCGACCCCTGTCGTCCTGGCGCCGATGGCCGGGATCACCAACCGGGCCTTCCGGCGGCTGTGCCGCGAGTTCGGCGGCGACTGCCTCTACGTCTCGGAGATGATCACCTCGCGGGCGTTGGTCGAGCGCAATGCCGAGACGATGCGCCTCATCGAACACGACGCCGACGAGCAGCCGCGGTCGGTGCAGCTCTATTCGGTCGACCCGGTGACGGCTCGGGCGGCCGCCCGGATCCTCGTGCAGGAAGACCGCGCCGACCACATCGACCTCAATTTCGGGTGTCCGGTGCCCAAGGTGACCCGCAAGGGCGGTGGTTCGGCGCTGCCCTGGAAGCGCGACCTCTTCCGGTCGATCGTCGCGGCGGTCGTCCAGGAAGGCGCCCGACGCTCGGTCCCGGTGAGCGTGAAGATGCGGATCGGCATCGACGCGGACCATCAGACCTACCTCGACGCGGGGCGGATCGCCGCAGCCGAGGGGGTGGCTGCCGTCGCGCTGCATGGCCGGACCGCCGCGCAGCACTACTCCGGACAGGCCGACTGGACCGCGATCACGCGGCTCAAGGAGGCATTGCCCGATCTGCCGGTGCTCGGCAACGGCGACATCTGGTCGGCCAACGACGCACTGCGCATGGTCGCTGAGACCGGGTGCGACGGTGTCGTCGTCGGGCGCGGGTGCCTGGGTCGTCCGTGGCTCTTTGCCGACCTGTCGGCGGCCTTCGCCGGCCGGCCGGACCGGATGCAGCCCACGCTCGGTGAGGTCGCGGCCACCCTGGCCCGCCACGCGGCATACCTCGTGGAGTTCTACGGCGACGAGCGGCGCGGTTGCCGCGACATCCGCAAGCACGTGGCGTGGTACCTCAAGGGGTTCCCGGCCGGGTCGGCGCTGCGCAACCAGCTGGCACTCGTCGACTCGCTTGCCGCACTGGATGACCTGCTCGGCGGGCTCGACCCCACCGCCCCGTGGCCGGGCGCCGACGCCGAAGGCCAGCGGGGCCGGGCCGGCACTCCCAAGAAGGTCGTGCTGCCCGAGGGCTGGCTCGACTCACCCGAGCTCACCGAGGCCCAGCGCGCGCTCGTGGCCGAGGCCGAGCTCGACATCTCGGGAGGGTGACTCGGTGTGCCGTTCGACACGTCCCAGCCCGAGGTCACCTTCTTCGAGTCGGCCAGTGAGTTCCGCGAATGGCTTGCGGCGCATCACGATTCGGCCAGCGAGCTGTGGATGGGCCTGCGCAAGAAGCATGTCCAGCCGCGCGGCCTGACCTGGGAGGAGGCCGTGCCCGAGGCGCTCTGTTTCGGGTGGATCGATTCGGTCGTCTACAGCCTGGGCCCCGATGCCGTGCGGCAGCGGTGGTCGCCGCGACGGCGGGGGAGCACGTGGAGCAAGGTCAACATCGCTCTCGTCGAGGCGCTCACCGAGCAGGGGCGGATGCACCCGGCCGGTCTGGCGGCGTTCGCGGCCCGGAGTGCCGACAAGCAGGGCATCTACGCCCACGAGCAGGCCGAGGCGGGCCACCTGCCGGCCGAATATGCGGCAATGCTCGCCGCCGATCCCCGAGCCTCGGCCTTCTGGGGGCTGGCAGCACCCAGCTATCGCAAGTCGTGCATCTGGTGGGTGGTGTCGGCCAAACAGGAGTCGACCCGAGCGCGCCGGATGCAGACCCTCATCGACAGCTGCGCGGCGTACGAGCCGATCCCGCAACAGCGCTACGGTGACCTGCCCGGCTGGGTCACCCGCGCCCGAACTCAACTCGAGGGGCTCTGATCGGCTCGGGTCGTTAGTCTGGCCCCATGGGCTGGTTCTCCAAGAGCAACCGGAGCGAGCCGGATGCGCCCAGGGCTGCTGACCTCGCCGCCGACGGCGTCACGGATGTCGTCGCGGGCGCCGTCACGGACAGTGCGGCCGACGACGATCCGCTCCCCGCACGCCCGCAATGGCGCGCACTCACCGGCGACCAGCAGGCCGCCCTCGACGCCGAGGTGGCTGCCCTTGCGGCGAGCGGGGCCAACCACACCGACCTGCAGACCCTCGGCCGCGCCCTCGATGCGGCCATGGACGCCTGGTATGCCGTCCCGGAGCGCAACCGCGAGGACTACGCGACCGTCACCCACCGGTGGGGTGTGGCCCTGGGCGCCTACCTGGCGAGTGCGACGGATCTGCACTGGGGGATGGTCACCGACGTCTACGGCACCGACCTCGGTCTCATGGGGGCTCGGGACGACATGGTCATCGTGCCGCAGAACCTCGTGAGCGCCCGCTGGCTCAACCATCACACGGGTTGGGTGCCAGGGGTACTGGGCCACCTGGTGAGCTTGCGGAGGCGGTGACGGCATGACCTATGCCGCCCGGGACCGGCAGCGGTGGGTGTCCGAGGACCCAGCCCACAAGCGGGCCGACCGCGACGATTTCGCCCGTGACAGAGCGCGATTGCTGCACTCGGCGGCGTTGCGACGGCTATCGGCCAAGACCCAGGTGGTGCAGCCGGGGTCGGACGACTTCATCCGCACCCGGCTCACCCACTCTCTCGAGGTCGCCCAGATCGGGCGCGAATTCGGCGCAGCCCTCGGGTGTGACGCCGATGTCGTCGACACCGCGTGCCTCGCTCATGACCTCGGCCACCCGCCGTTCGGGCACCACGGCGAATCGGTGCTCAACCATCTCGTCTCCGACATCGGCGGATTCGAGGGCAATGCGCAGACCCTGCGGATCCTCACTCGCCTGGAGCCCAAACGCGTCCACCCGGACGGCAGGTCGGCAGGGCTCAATCTCACCAGGGCCAGTCTCGACGCGGCGACCAAGTATCCGTGGGGCCGCGGCGAAGGACCCAGTGCGACCGGCAAATTCGGTGTCTACGAAGACGATCGGACGGTTTTCGACTGGTTCCGTGAGGACGCCGAGCCGGGAGACCGCTGTCTGGAAGCCGAAGTCATGGACTGGTCTGACGACGTCGCCTACTCCGTCCACGACGTCGAGGACGCCATCGCCTCCGGGCGGGTCGACCCCCGCGTCCTCTACGACCCCACCGAGGTGCGGGTCGTCGCGCAGGTGGCACGCACGGCATACGCACCCGATCTGGAACTCGCCGCGCTGGAAGCCGCCGCCGCGCGCCTGGTGGCCACGGGGACGGTTCCGCGCGCCTTCACCGGGACCCGCGCCGACCTCGCGGCCCTCAAGGACATGACCAGCCGGCTGATCGGCCGATTCGTGTATGCCGTGGAAGTCGCCACCCGCTCGCGGCACGGCGAGGGCGACCTCACCCGCTACGGCGCAGACCTGGTCATCCCCGACGAGGTGCGGGCCGAGTGCGTGCTCCTCAAGGCCGTGGCCGCGCACTACGTCATGCACTCGCAGGAGCGCCGGGAGGTCGCTGCACATCAGGAAAAGGTGCTTCACACCCTCGTCGCGTGCCTGCTGGAACGGCCCGACTACCTCGATCCCGACCTCACCGCGGACTTTCTCGCGGCCCCCGACGACGCGGCGCGACTCCGGGTGGTCGTCGACCAGGTGGCCTCGCTCACCGACGCCCGCGCCTGGTCGCTCTTCCACGCGTGGACCGGAGGCGCAACCCGCACGCCCTGAGCCGAGTTCATCCCGGTGACGTATGGTCACGCGATGAACTGGCCACTGGTATACGTCCTGTTCCCGGGCACCGCGCGTGCTGCCCTCACCTACTACGCGCGCGTCTTCGGCGGGGAGCTGAACTTGCACGACTACGCCGAGATGAGTCGCACCGACGGTCCCGCCGACGCGGTCGCACACGGCACGCTGGACGGCCCGGTCAGTCTCGCCGGCGCCGACGCCGCTGCAGGGGAGCCAGCCGTGTCGGTGCAGGGTGTCATGCTGTCGCTGCTCGGCACGGACGCCGAGCGGCTGCGGGGCTGGTATGCCGCGCTCGCCGACGGCGGCGAAGAGATCGATGCGCTGGCGCGCCGACCCTGGGGCGACTGGGACGGCCAGGTCCGGGACCGTTTCGGGTTGACCTGGTTGGTGGGCTTCCCGCACTCCGAGTAGCTCGCCCCGAGCGGGGCCGAGCGGCATACACTCGCGGCAGGACGCAAGGAGGTGGCGATGGCGGGGCGAATCAATGCCGATGACATCGCCACCGTCAAGGAACGCGCCTCGATCGAAGACGTCGTCCGCGATCACGTCACCTTGCGGCGCGCCGGCTCCTCGCTCAAGGGGCTGTGCCCCTTCCACGACGAGAAGACGCCGTCCTTCACAGTCAACCCGACTACCGGCTACTACAAGTGCTACGGCTGCGGGGAGGGCGGCGACGTCTTCTCTTTCCTGGAGAAGGTCGAGCATCTGAGCTTCACCGAGGCCGTCGAGCGGCTCGCCGGCAAGGTCGGGCTGGTGTTGCGTTACGAGGAGGGCGGCCGGCGAGAGGACGCTCCCACCGCCGGGCGCCGTGCCCGCCTCATCGAGGCACACCGCGTCGCGCAGGAGTTCTACGCGGCATACCTGCTGTCGGCCCCGGCCGCGCGAGCAGGACGCGACTTCATGCGCGCTCGTGGCTTCGATGGGGCGGTGGCCACCCGCTTCGGGGTGGGCTTTGCTCCGCGCGGCGGTGAGGAGCTGGCCCGGCACCTGCGGGGCAAGGGGTTCACCGAGGACGAGGTCACCCTGGCGGGGCTGGTCGGGCGCGGGTCGAGGGGGCTCTACGACCGCTTCCGGGGTCGGTTGGTGTGGCCGATCCGCGACATCACCGGCGACGTCGTCGGCTTCGGGGCGCGACGGATCTTCGACGACGACCGGATCGAGGCGAAATACCTCAACACCTCCGAGACGCCGATCTACAAGAAGTCGACCGTGCTCTATGGCCTGGACAGTGCCAAGAAGGCCATCGCCGCCACTCGCTCGGCGGTCGTCGTCGAGGGATACACCGATGTGATGGCCTGCCATCTGGCCGGCGTCGAGACAGCCGTCGCGACCTGTGGGACGGCCTTCGGGGTCGAACACATCAAGATCCTGCGGCGGATCATGCGCGACGAGGCCGACCTGGCGCCGGCCCGAGTCATCTTCACCTTCGACGGCGACCGGGCCGGGCAGGCGGCCGCGATGAAGGCCTTCAAGGAGGATCAACGCTGGGCCTCACAGTCCTTCGTGGCGGTCGCCGCCGGTGGCCAGGACCCGTGCGAGTTGCGGCTCAACGAAGGCGAGGACGCCGTCCGGGCCCTGGTCGAGGACGCCGTGCCGATGTTCGAGTTCGCCGTGCGCACGACCATCTCGCGCTTCGACCTCGACTCGGCCGAAGGCCGGGTGGAGGCGCTGCGGGCGGCTGCGCCGATCATCGCCGGCATCCGCGACGAGGCGTTGCGTCCCGAATACACCCGCACGGTGGCTGGCTGGCTGGGCGTCGAGGTCGAGCAGGTCTCCGACGCGGTCAAGCGGGTCGGGCGCGGGGGCGGGCCCCGCACCCACGGACCTGCGCAGGAGCGCTACGCCGAGCCGTCCGAGGCGGCCCTGGAGCCCTCCAGCAGCGAACTGGCCGCGAGCCTGCCCGCCCCCAACCTGCGCGACCCCGTTGTGCAGGCCGAGCGCCAGCTGTTGCAGTGCGTGCTTCAGTTCCCCAGCGCGGTTGACCCGCTCGAGCTGGCCCTCATCCAGCCGCTGGACTTCACCGCGCCGGTGCACCAGGAGGTGTTTGCTGCGGTTGCCGCCGTGGGGGAGACCGCGGGCCAGAGCATGTCGGCCTGGCAGGCTGCGGTCGCGGCGGCTGGCCCCGCAGCGCTGCATCCCCACCTGGTCGATCTCGCGGTGGCGCCCTTGCCGACGCTGCTCGACCCGCTGACCGGAGCGCCACCCGCGCGGTATGTGTCGGCCCTGGTGAGCCGGGTGCAGGAGGTGTCACTGCGGCGCCAAATCGCCGACGCGATGGGTATGCTGCGCCGGCTGGACACCGCTGCCGACCCCGAGCCGGCCACGGTGCGCGCCCTGTCGCAGAGTGTGCAGGAGCTCCAGCGCCAGCTGGCGGCGCTGCGTGATCGAGAGGAGGCCTGACGTGGGTCTGTTTCGTCGAGCGTCCGCGTCCGCGTCGGCGTCGAGCCTGCCGCCCGACTTGCTCGCAGCCCTCGGGCTGGAGCGCGGCGAGCGACTGTTGGCCGCGCACTCCACGTCGACTAGAGCCGGCGCCGCCTGGCTGCTCGCGACCACGTACCGGCTCGGGCTCGGCTCCGCGAGTGAGGGATTGCTGTGGCTGCGGCCGTGGCATGAGGTCGACCAGGCCTCCTGGCAGCGCGAGGCGCACACTCTGGCGGTGACCTTCGTCGACAGCAGCCGGGTGCAGCAGTACCCCTTGGAGGAGGCCACCCACTTCCTGCAGGTCTTCCGCGAGCGGGTGCAGGCGAGCGTCGTCTCTGCGGTCGATCTTGCCTTGAGCGGTCCGCGCAAGGCCCGCGCGGTGATCCGCGCCGACCTGCGCACGGGCGACCTCATCGAGCAGGTGGTCCTCGGCCGCGGCACCCGCTCCAGTCCCGAGATCGACGAGATCGCGGCCGCAGTCCTGGTCGGCCTGCGCGAGGAAGTCGGCCTGCCACCCGCTCGCGGATGAGGCCGAGTTGTGTCGCGGTGGCCTGGATTTGCTAAGGTGGCCGCCGCACCATTCCTCCATAGCTCAATTGGCAGAGCAGCCGGCTGTTAACCGGCAGGTTCTTGGTTCGAGTCCAAGTGGGGGAGCCCAAGACACGGCGGCTCAGACACGGCATGATCGGCCCATGCGTTGGCTGGCCGTCTGCGAAGACGACATTCCCTCCGGAGACGAGTGGCTCTCGGCTGCCGAACGCGCCCGGCAAGATCGGATGCGCTTCACCAAGCGGCGCACCGAATACCGACTGCGACGGTATGCCGGTAAGCGCGCCGTCGCGGTCGCTCTGGGCTTGACCGACCGACTGTCCGATCCCTCGCGCCTCGCCCGCGTCGAGTTGCTCAACCGACCCGGGGGCGCGCCCTTCGTGCGGCTCGACGGCCAGGACGCGGCAGTCGACGTTTCGCTCACCGACCGAGCAGGCTGGGCGGTCTGTCTCGTCGGCCCGGAAGGGACGATGGCCTCGGGCACCCTCGGGGTGGACCTGGAGATCGTCGAGGACCGCAGCGCCACCTTTGTCGCTGACTACTTCACCCCCGCCGAGCACGCCTTCATCCATACCTGCGGGGCATCGGGCAGCGATGGCTGGGCCTGGTCGGCCAACCTGCTGTGGTCGGCCAAGGAGGCAGCCCTCAAGGTGCTGCGGGTGGGGCTGCGGGCCGACACCCGATCGGTCGAGGTCAGCCTGGATCTCCAGCCACGCGCCGACGGTTGGGCGGCCCTGTCGGTCGAGGCATCGTCCGGCGAGGTCTTCCCCGGTTGGTGGCGTCGTGATGGCGCCTACCTGCTCACCCTCGCCGCCCGCGAACCACACCAGCCGCCCGCCCTTCTGGACGGCGGCAGTGACCTGGCGCACGGCATACCGACGCATTCGTGGATCGGGCGTCCCCTCGTCGAATGACGAAGGGACGCCCGATCTGCCGCGTGGTCGCGCCTCAGGCGCCGTCCG
>JBGAQV010000104.1:0-10239 GCA_044220505.1 Dermatophilaceae bacterium | reverse complement strand
CTCGTGCCGCGCCGCGGCGTCGAGCCGCGCATTCCCGCGTCCCTGGACTGACCGGCATACCGGCTCGCCTCCGCGCGGGCCGCGCCTTCTCGGCAGGTATGCCGTGTGGTCCCCTCTCCCGAGCGCGCTGTGACGCGCCGCTGACCCGTTTCGCCGCCTACGTTTCGTGTTTCCGCATTCCGAAAGGACACCCCGATGAACACCGCATCCGACGCGATGGCCAAGGTTCAGGCCGACACCATCGAGGCCGTCAAGGCCTCCCAGGACAACATGATCAGCGCGGTCCGCGCCTGGAGCGAGGCGATGTCCTCCTTCACCCCGGCCGTGCCGGTGCCGGGCGCCGACGAGGCCGCCAAGCTCTTCGGCAACCCCACCGAGATGATGGACGCGTCCTTCGAGTTCGCCGCCCAGGTCCTGGAGCTCAACAAGAAGTTCGCCCACGACCTGCTCGCCGCCGCAACCCCTGCGGCCGAGTAGACCCCCAGCCACGTTCGGTCACCGCCACGGCGGGAGGAGTTTGAGGACATGAAGACCACTACGGATGTCTTGAGCCAGATCCGCGAACAGACCCTGGAGTACGTCCGCGCCGGCCACGAGGCTGCCGTCGAGGCGACCCGCTCGTTCTACCAGTCCCTCGGCCAGCTCGCGCCCGACCTCGGGCCGCTCAAGGCGTCCTTGCCCAGCGGGATCCCCGGCGCCGGCGACGCACGCGACTACGTCGAGGCGCAGTTCGCCTTCGCCCGCAAGGTGCTGGAGATGGAGCGCGAGTTCAGCCGCAAGCTGATGGACGTCGCCACCCCCAAGCGCCCGGCACGCAAGCCGGCCCAGGTGACCAAGGCCGCCGTCGTGGCTCCCACGGCGTCGGCTCCTGCCGCCAGCGACTCGGCAAAGGATGACGCGGGCTCGCCGAAGCCGGTGGCCAAGCGGGCCACCAAGAAGGCGACTGCCGCCAAGGCAGCTCCGGCCAAGAAGGTCGCCGCCCGGCGCGCCGCTCCGGCGAAGAAGGCGGCACCCAAGGCTGCGGCGGCGACCGACGCTGCCGTCGAAGCTGGTGCGGCAGCCTCCGAGGCAGTTCCTGGGGTCGAGGCGCCCGTCGCTCCGGCCAAGAAGGCTGCCGCCAAGCGCGCCCCGCGCAAGCGGGCGACGGCGAGCCAGACGCTCCAGGCTGCGGCCGCCCCACGCGCCCGGCGGACCCGTAAGGCCACCTCGGCTGCAGCGGCGGTCGTCGAGGCCACGACCCCGGCTCAGGAGGCTCCGGCTGAAGCGGCGGCACCGGCCGCGCCGGCAGCCGAGAGCGCGGCTCCGGCGGACGCATGACCGACTCGCCGTCCCCGATCTCGGGGTGGGTTCCCCCGCTGGCCCTCGAGGCCAAGCTGCGCGAGCAGACCCTCGAGGCGCTCAAAGCCGGCAACACGGCATACGTAGAGGCGGTCCGGGGGTGGAACGACAAACTCGCGAGCCTGCGGGAGTTGCCGGCCTACGCCGGGCTGCCGCTCGCGGTGCGGGCCGGTCTCGGCGACCCAGCCGCCGTCATCGAGCACAACTTCGCGGTTGCTGCTGCGGCGCTCGAGCTGCAGCGCCACGCGGCGCAGGAGTGGCTCAAGGCGTGGGAGCGGGCGGCTGAGGCGGCTGCGCGACAGCATCGCGCCCAGCGCTGATCGAGCTACACACCCAGCACGGCCCGGTTCCCTCGCCACAGCGGCGGGTGAACCGGGCCGTCTGCATGGGCCCGACCTTGACCGAGGTTAGGGGAGCGTGTGCGGGACCAGTTCGCCGGCACTGTATGCCGCCCGCAACCGCTGCTTGTCGATCTTGCCGACGCCGGTCTTGGGGATCGCGTCGACGCGCACCCAATGCTCGGGAGCTTGCCATTTGGCCAGCGAACCGCGCACGTGCTCGCGAAGCTCCTCGTCGGTCACCTCGGCCCCCGGGCGAATGGCCACCACGGCGAGCGGACGCTCTTCCCACCGTGGGTCGGGTATCCCGATGACGGCCACATCGGCGACCGCCGGGTGACCGGTGAGGATGTGCTCGATCTCGGTCGAGCTGATCCACTCGCCGCCGGACTTGATCAGGTCCTTGAGCCGGTCGGTGATCTTCATGGCACCCGCGGGGTCGACGGTGCCCATGTCGCCGGTGCACAGCCAGCCGTCATGGAACTTCTCGGCACCCACTCCCCCGTGATAGCTCGCCGTCACCCACGGGCCGCGCACCTGTAACTCACCCACGGACTCGCCGTCGGCGGGCAGCACGGTGCCGTCCTCGGCCACGGTGCGCACCTCGACGCCCGGCACAGGGCGTCCGGTGCGGGTCCGCCAGTACCATTCGTCGCGCCCGCGATCGAGCGCCGGGGGCCGTGCAATCGCAGCCAGCGGCGAGGTCTCGGTCATCCCCCAGGCTTGGTACATCTGGATGCCCAGGCCCACATAGTCGCGCAGCAGCGACTCGGGCACCGCCGATCCGGCGCACGAGATGACCCGCAGCGAGGTGAGGTCGTGTCCATGGTCGCGGGCATAGTCAAAGACCCCGCGCCAGACCGTGGGGACCCCGCCGGAGACCGTCGGGCGCTCCTGCGCGATGAGTGGGGCGAGCACATCTGGGTGCAGGTGGCGTCCCGGCAGGATGAGCCCTGCGCCACCCAGCCACGCGGCATACGGGAAACCCCACCCGTTGGCATGGAACATCGGCACCACCTGCAGCAGCCGGTCGCGATCGCCGATGCCGAACCCCGCGGCGGTGAGGTTGGCCAGGGCGTGCAGATAGACCGAGCGATGGCTGTAGACGACCCCCTTCGGATCGCCGGTGGTGCCTGAGGTGTAGCACATCGCGGCGGGGGCGCGTTCGTCGGCCACCTCGCCGGTCCAGGGAGTGCCGCTGGCGAGGAACTCCTCGTACCCCACGACCGGTATGCCGTCCACGGCACCTGCCGCCGCCGTGCGGTCGAGCTCGCCGTCGACGACGACCAGGCGCAGGCTGGGCCGCTGACCAAGGATCGGGGCGACGGAGTCCCACATCGAGGCGTCGACGAGGAGCACCCGGTCGGCCGCGTGGTCGATGATGCCGGCGATCTGCTCGGGGAAGAGCCGTAGATTGATGGTATGCAGGACGGCACCTGAATTGGGCACCCCGAAATAGGCCTCCAGGTGCGCGGTGGTGTTCCACATGAAGGTGCCGACCCGGTCTCCCTCGGCCACCCCAGCCGCCCGCAAGGCGCCGGCCAGGCGCAGCGCGCGGTCGAGCACCACGGCATACGGGGTGCGGTGCACCCGCTCCCCGTCGAAGGCGGCCAGCTCGACCTCTCCGTGCAAGGCCGCGGTATGCCGCGTGATCGCATTGATCGTGAGGGGGACGTCGTCCTGCATCGTCGAGGTGATCACGAACGGCCTCCAGAAATCACGCGGGGGTCAGATCGGACAGGCCCGGTAAGTCCCCGAGGGCATCGCCGGGTTCGGCCCACCGCGGCGCGGCGGGCTGCCGCGGAGCCGCCGCGGCCTGGGCGTCCGCCTCCGCGGTGAAGTCGAGAATGGCCTCGACGGCCGAGGCTGCCGCGTCGGTGGTGAAGATGTGCCCCGCGCCCTGCATGAGATGCAGGCGCGCCTGCGGGATGGCCGCAAGGAGCACGTCGGCATTTGCCTTGGGGACGATGAGGTCGGCCGTGCCCTGCAGCACGAGCACCGGCTGGCGCAGGTCACGCAACCGGGGCAGGCACCCGCCATAGGTCGCGACGGCGAACAGTTGCTTGCCGTAACCGACCCGGGAGGTGGGGCGAGCCATCCGCACATCGATGTCGGCCTTGATCGCCCCAGCCGGGGTGTCCTTGCCGTAGATCACCCGGGCGGCCCGCCACGCGGCCTGCTCAGCGGGCAGGTTGCCCCATTCGGTGAACTGATCGGCGACATCGGGTCGCATGAGGATCGCGTCCGGACCGCCCGGTGACGTGCACCCGAGCATGAGGGTGGCGACAAGCTCGGGGCTGCGCAGCGCGAGTTCCTGGGCGACCAGGCCCCCCATCGACAACCCGAGCACGTGCGCCGGCCCGAGGTCGGCCGCACGCAGCACGGCCTCGGCGTCGGCGGCCATGTCCTCGATCCCCCACTGCTCGTCGGGGACATTGCTGCGCCCGGCCCCCCGGTTGTCCATCGCGATGACGGTATGCCGGGTGAGCAGGCCGGGCAGCAAGCGCCACGACGCATCGGAGGGATAGCCGATCCCTTGAATGATGAGCAGCGGGCTGCCCGTGCCACGGGCCTCCCACCAGATGCGAGCGGACCCGCGTTCGATCACCGCCATCCGCAGCTACTGTCCCCGGAAGACTGGTGCGCGACGCTCGAGGAACGCCGTGAAGCCCTCGACATAGTCGCCGGTGCGCGAGGCTCGCGACTGCGCCTGGGCCTCGAGGTCGAGCACCTTGGCCAGGCTGCTCGGTGTGTCGGCGACCTCGCGGACGATGCGCTTGGACTCGGCGAAGGCGAGCACCGGCCCGGAAGCCAGCCCCGCGGCATACGCGGTCGCCGCGCTCGCCAGCTCGTCGGCTGGGACCACCCGGCTGACCAACCCGAGCGCAGCGGCTTCGGCGCCGGAGAGGAACCTGCCGGAGTAGATGAGGTCGAGGGTGACCGCCGTGCCGAGGCGCTCGACGAACACTTTGTGGCCACCCGAGTCGAAAACGGCGCCGATCTTGCCGAACGGCGAGCCGAACTTCGCGGTGTCGGCAGCGAGGACGACGTCGCAGGCCAGGGCGAGCCCCAGGCCGGTGCCGAGGCACGCGCCCTGGACCGCGGCGATGGTGGGGAACGGCAGGTCGGCGACCTGCTGCATGAGCGGGTTGAAGATGCCGGCGAGCACCTCACCGCCGTCTTCCTGGCCCGGCTCGGCGCCGGCGATGTCGCGACCGGCGCAGAATCCGCGCCCTGCCGCGGAGATGAGCAGCACGCGCGATCCATCGGTGGCAGCGGTGCCGAGGGCGGCACGGATGTCGTCCACCATCTCCGGGGTCATGGCGTTGAGCTGGGCCGGGCGGTTGAGCACCAGGTGGGCCAACCCGTCGACGCTCGTGTAGTGGACCAATGGCTCGGCTGCTTCGCTCACGCCGATCCCTCCTTCGTCTGGCGCTCGCGCGCCTCTCGGCGGCGGCGGCGTTCGTCGAGGAACGCCGTCATCCGTGCCTTCTTGTCATCGCTCTCGAAAAGCAGAGCCTGTGCGGTCATGTCGTAGAGCGTCGTCGCGGGGCGGTGCAGCCGCATCGCAACCTTGGTGAGCTCGAGCGCTCGCCAGGATTGTCTGGCGATCCGTCCGGCATACTCCACCGCGGCGTCGAGCACCTCGTCGGCCGGGACGACGAGGTCGACCAGACCGGCAGCGTGAGCTTCCGCGGCACCGATGATCTGGCCGGTGTAGAGCAGCCGGCGAGCCATCGGCACGCCGACCGCCTGGGCCAGCCGCCAGTTGCCCCCGGCGCCGGCGAGGATGCCCAGGCCGAGCTCGGGCTGGCCGAACTTCGAGCGCTCCGAGGCCACCCGCAGATCACATGCGAGGGCCAACTCGCACCCACCGCCGAGGGCAGCGCCGTCGATCGCCGCGATGGTCGGCCACCGGCGTTCTTCGAGGCGCTCGAAGAGCATCGCGTTGACCCCGCGCATGCCGATCTCGGCGTCGCGCTCGAGCAACTCGGCGATGTCGGCACCGGCGACGAACATCCCCGGCGTCGTCGAGTGGATGACGAGGATCGAGGGCTCGTTGGCCAGCTCGGCCAGTGCGGCGGTCACCTCGTCGCACAGCGCCTGGTCGAGCGCATTGAGCTTGTCGGGCCGATCGAGCCCGAGCAGCGTGATCGGGCCTTCGCGGCGGATCGAGATCAAGGCCATCGGTGAATCAGTCCTTCGTCCAGTCGTAGAAACCCCGCCCGCTCTTCTGCCCGAGATCGCCGCGGGCGACCATGTCACGCAGCAGTTGCGGCGGCTCGAAACGCGGCCCCAGGGTCGAGGCGAGGTATTCGGCGATGCCCAGGCGCACGTCGTGGCCGACGAGGTCACCCAACCGGCACGGCCCCATGGGGTAGCGGTAACCCAACACCATGGCCTTGTCGATGTCCTCGGGGGTGGCGACCCCCTCCTGCACCATTCGGGTGGCCTCCAGCCCCAGGGCGACTCCGAGCCGGCTGGTCGCGAATCCCGGCGAGTCGGTGACCTCCACGACCTCCTTGCGCAGGCGCCGGGCCAGGGCCCGGGCGCGGTCGAGGGTCTGCGCGTCGGTGGCGCTGGTGCGGACGAGTTCGAGGAGCAGTTGCACGGGCACCGGGTTGAAGAAGTGGGTGCCGACGAATCGCTGTGGTCGGCGCAGGCCGGCACCGAGGGTCGCCAGCGACAGCGAGCTGGTGTTGGTCGCGAGCACGGCGTCGTCGGGGAGGTGTGCCTCGATGTCGCGCAGCACGCCGGACTTGACCTCGAGGATCTCGGGCACCGCTTCGATGACGAAGGGCGCCTTGGCCAGCGTGCTGCGGTCGGTCGTCAGGGTGAGCGCTTCGAGGGCCGCCTCGGCTGTGCTCGGCGCGTCCGGCCCGCCGACGGCGGCTCCGAGCTTCCCACGGGCTTCGGCGCCGGCCAGGCTGCGCCGCACCAGCGCTTCGGCTCGCGCCAGAGCTGCGGCATCCGCTTCGACGAGGGTGACGGGTATGCCGGCCGCCAACGCCGCATGGACGATGCCCGACCCCATCGTGCCGCCGCCGACGACTCCGATCCGCTCCAGACCCACCTCAACGCTCAGGTCGCCGCGGTCGATGCCATCGCCGGAGTCGATGCGCGTGCTCCCGTCGCCCGCGACGGGGTCAGGAGCGGCGGTGGACGCAGCCATCGGCAGCTCCTTCGGGACTCGCGGCGGGGATCGCCGCACTCACGGACGACGGGCCTGACGGCAGGTATGGCGCTCGTGGACACAACCGACCGTTCGTTCGGTCCACTATGCCGGTTCCGGGCCGCCAGTTCCACCCCCTGTCCAGCGCCCCGGAGTGGTTCGGCCCACACCGGCCCACGCGCCGGCAGGTAGCTACTCGCCGGTAAGAAACGGGACCCATGGACCGGTTCATGGGCGACCGACGCGGCATACTGTTCACCATGTCACGCAGCCCCGATCCTGCCGTCGATGGAAGCGCTGTCAGCGCTGTCCCCCGGCGGCGCGGTCGCCCCGGTTATGACCTGGATTCGCTGCTGGCCACGACCGTCGAGGTCTTCATCCAAAAGGGCTTCGACGGCACGAGCATGGAAGACCTCTCGCAACGCCTGGGGATCTCCAAGTCGGCGATCTACCACCACGTGACGAGCAAGAACGAACTGCTCGACATCGCAGTCAGCCGAGCCCTGGACGACCTCGGCGAAGTGATGGAGCTCAACCGCCGGCTCACGACCAACCCGGTCGACCGCCTCGAGCACCTGATCCGCGCGAGCGTGGGCGTCCTGGTGGCGCGCAAACCGTTCGTCACGCTGCTGCTGCGCGTGCGGGGCAACACCGACGTCGAGCGGCGCGCCCTGCAACGCCGCAAGGCCTTCGACCAATACTGCGCCGACCTCGTCGCCGAGGGTGTCGAGGTGGGCCTGGTGCGCCCCGACATCGACCCGACGATCACCGCCCGATTGCTCTTCGGCATGGTCAACTCGCTCATCGACTGGGCCCGCCCCCAGACCGAGGCCGAGGTGATCGCGCTGTCCGACGCGGTGTGGGGCCTGGCGTTCGACGGCATGCACCACCCGTTCCAGCCCTAGCTCCCGCGGCATCACACCGGCATAGCACGCGCCTCTCACTCGCCGCCGCGCGCTCGCAGCGCGCCCTCGTATGCCGTGCGCAGATGCCCCGCGATCGCGGCGAGCGCCTCCCGCGCCACCCGCGCCGGCTCGGCATGGGTGAATCCGTGGTCGACCCCCGCGAACTCCCGATAGGTGACGGTTGCCCCCGCGGCTGCCAGCCGGTCGGCGAACTCGCGCATCTCGCCGGTGAGGGTGTCGAGTTCCGCGGTGAGGACCAGTGTCGGCGGGAACCGATCCAACCGGGTCTCGTGCAGCGGTGACACCCGGGGATCGGTGAGATCCGTGCCCGCGAAGTAGGTCGTGCGCACCAGCGTCATGAGGTCAGGGGTGACGATCGGGGTCGGAGACGGCGAGACCCGCCACTCGTCCGGCCGGCCGATGTCGACGGTGCCGTTCTCGGTCGAGAGGGCTACCGGTCGCCGGAAATCGTGGTCCAGGGACTGCTGCACGACGCTCACAGCGAGCTTCGCGCCGGCGCTGGCGCCACCGACCGAGATCCGCCGGTCGTCCCAGCCGCGCTCGTGGGCATGCGCGACCGCCCAGCGATAGACGTCGTAACACTGCTGCTCGGCGACCGGAAAGCGCACGGTCGGCGCGGTGAGATAGTCCGGCGCCAGCACGTAGGCACCGAGCTCAGACGCGATGTAGCGCGCGACGTTGTCTTCCTGCTCGGGCATCCGCACGATGAACGCCCCGCCGTGGACGGCAATGTGCACCGGTGGCCGCAGCCCCGCCTCGACGGTGCGGCGCCGGTCGGCGTGGGTCGGCTGATAGACCAGGGTGCGCACCGGCCCATGGCGGGTCGGGATCTGGATGATCTTCGGTGGCGCGATCGGTTTGGTCGCGAACTGCACCCGCGGCGACGAGTAATAGAGGTGGTGGACCATCGGGAAGAGCGCCTGGAAGGACCAGGCTGCCTGGACAGCGGCAGGCGAGATCCGTGGATCGGTGGGCAGCACCGGACCGCTCCTTCCCCCCTGCAACGCTGCATCTGGTCGGTCAACGGTAGCCCGCTTCGCCACCCACGCCGGTATGCCGTGCGGCGCGGCGCACGGCATACCTCGCCTGGGTGCGCGGGCTGGTGGACGGCCGGGAGGCTGCCCGAGCTGCCCGGCAGGTCGGGTTACTAGCGCAATCCGGAGATGTCGAGCAGACGGTGGGACACCAACCGGACCGCAGCCGGGTCGAAGATCACCGTGTAGTGGTTGGTGTCGGCGACCCGTTCGGCGGTGATGCCCTTGGGCAGCGGCAACCACGGTGGCCACGCACCGCCGTAGAGACCCATCGGCTGGTTGAGCGCCCCTCGCGGCGCCCACAGCAATGTGACGGGTATGCCGTTGGCCACGCTCGCCTGCGGCGCATTGAGCACCTCGTGGTCATCGAGCAGGGCCGAGCCGTCGGCACGCACCGCGTCGACGACACACGACGAGCGCCACCCATCGCCGTCCTGAACCAGATCGCGCACGAGGTAGTCGCGGATGAGGTGGCCATAGGGGCCGAACAGGGATGGCCCGAGTCCGGGGTGAACCGACCAGTACGCGAGGTAATCCGACGCACTCGGGAAGGTCATGGTCAGCCGCGAGATCGCCGGGCCGAGCACGGCGTACATGAAGATGTCGGGGTTGATCCAACTCGGCATCGCCGTGCCGAGGCCACCGTCGACGAACAGCAGCGCGCTCACCCGCTCGGGATGGCGAGCCGCGACAAGCGCCCCGACCCACGCCCCCATGGAGTGCCCGACCAGGACGGCCTTCTCGACGCCGAGGTGGTCCAACAGCGCGATGACATCGTCACAGTGCGCCCCCATCCCGTAGGGCGGGCCGACCTCCCGGGAACCGGCCCGACCGCGCAGGTCGGGGGCCCACATCGTCAGGCGTCCCTCCAGGGCCGCGGCGACCGGCATCCACGCCCAACCGTTGCCGGTGATGCCGTGCAAGGCAATGACCGTGGGGGCGCTGGCGGCGGCTGTGGACAGCCGCGAGGCGACCACCTCACCCCCGGGCACGGGGATGCGCACGGTGGGGGGTCGGACTGGTGCGGTCCCCATCGGGCGTCCCTTCGGTGACGGACGGACCGGAAATCGGATCCGCGACGCTGACCCATTCCGCTCCGACGAACTCAACTGACCGTTCGGCCGGTATATCAAGTCTAGTGACCTGGTCGGCCTGAGACGGAGGGCGATGCGTCACACCCGTAGGCTTGGGGCCATGTCTGTGCCTGCCGCCTCGTCACCTGCCGCGCCCGCCGGGTCACTCGCTGAGGCAGCCCGTCGCGCCTGGGGCCTGGGAGTGGTCACCGAAGCCGACGGCCAGGTCCTCGACGCGTGGTTCCCTCGCCCCGCCCTCGGGGACGACTACGACGACCAGCAGCCGTTCCCGGCCGACCTGCAGTCGTTGGCAGGGCGCGACGAGGCTCGGGGAGTCCTCATCCACCCGATCGGCCT
>JBGAQV010000103.1:0-10376 GCA_044220505.1 Dermatophilaceae bacterium | reverse complement strand
GTGCCCGGTCGTGCTGCTCGCCGACGTCCGCTCGGTCGGGGTGCAGGGCGACGGCCGCACCTATGGCCACCCCATCGTGCTGCGTCCGGTGACCAGTGAGGACGCCATGACCGCCGACTGGACCCGGGTGCCCTACGACGTGCTGGCCCAGATCTCGACGCGGATCACCAACGAAGTGCGCGAGGTCAACCGGGTCGTCCTCGACATCACGAGCAAGCCGCCGGGCACCATCGAGTGGGAGTGACCGGGCTTTCCGTGACCGGGCTGTCCGTGACCGGGCAGGTGGTCAGTCGTCTGCAGTGAGCAGGGCGACGAACAGGCTGATGATCGTCAGCACGACCGGCAGGGCGAGGACGACCCCCAGCAGCACCAGTCCGCGGTGCCGCTGTTTGGCCGGGCCGATGGAGCCGGCGAACGTCGACAGGTAGGGGGCGGCGTACCACAGGTGCGCCGTCTGGCCCGGCTCGATCGAGATGGTCTCCTCGGCGTGGCCATGGGTCCACAAGCCCTCGCACTCGACGGACACCGTCGTCGCACCGGGCCTGACCGGAAAGACGTTCTCCCCCAGCGCGGTTGCCACGGCGGATCCGTTGAGCGTGACCGCCGGCGTGCTGAAGTTGGCGATCGCAGGCGCTTCCAGATGCAGGATCAACCGCGCGCCGCCTGAGGGACCGGGGGAGGGCCCGAGGGAAGTCCCGGGGGAAGCGAAGTCGCTCATACTTCCAGGATAGAACCCCCAGGGGTATGCCGCGCGGCCCCTCCCGGTGCTCCTGACCCGTCCCGCACCCGTCCGGCACCTACCGCCGCGCCGCACTAGGGTGGTCAGGTGCTTCGGACCAGTGCGGCGATCCTCGCCGGCAAGGCCGTGCGGCTGGCCGCTCGGCGGCGGGGCGGCGGCTCGGCCCTGCCCGGCCTGGTGGCCGAACGTATCGACCCGCGACTGCTGGCCACCGCGCTGGGCGGGGTCACGGGCGGCATCGTCGTCGTCAGCGGCACCAACGGCAAGACGACGACGACCAAGATGCTCGCGGCGATCATCCAGGCCCATGGCCGACGCGTCTTCACCAACCCGACCGGCAGCAACTTCACCCGCGGGGTGATCTCGGCGCTGCTCGGGCAGGTCGGGGTGACCGGGCGGCTGGCCGCAGACGTCGCCGTCCTGGAACTCGACGAGTGGCACGCCCTGCAGTTCGCCAAGGTCGTGGCGCCCACCCATGCCCTGCTGCTCAATGTCGCCCGCGACCAACTCGACCGGTTCGCCGAGATCGACACGACCGCCCGACTGCTCACGACGCTCGGTCAGGCGACTACCGGTCTCGTCGTCCTCAACCGCGACGACTCGTTCGTCGCACGGATCGCCCCTGCGCTGCCGGACGGCATACAGGTGCGCTACTTCGGGGTGGACCCCGACATCGCCGACCAGGTGCCCGCGCTGCACGAAGCCGATGTGCGCTTCGAGGACGGGTATGCCGTGCCACCCCCCACTCCGCGCGACGGACTGCTGCACCCCGCCGATGCGCGGGTCTTCTCGGTGCGCTGTGGTGAGACGGTGGTCGGCCCGATCACCCTGCGCCAGCGTGGCCTGGCCGCGATGATCAACGCCACCGCTGCGGTGACGATGGCCCGCGCGGTGTTGGGGTCGAGCTTCCATCCCCGGCTGGCCACCGATGCCCTGGTGCGGGTGGCGCCGCCGTTCGGCCGCGGCGAGGTCATCGACGCCGACGGCCAGCCGCTCGAGCTCGTCCTGGTCAAGAACCCGGCCGGCTTCACCGTGGCCCTGTCGACCTATGGCGATGAGCCGGTGTCGACGATGGTCGCCATCAATGACGATTATGCCGATGGCCAGGACGTGTCGTGGCTCTACGACGTGTCCTTCGAGTCGCTGCGCGGCCCGGGGGTGGCGATGACCTCAGGGGTGCGCGCCTACGACATGGCGCTGCGGCTGGACTATGACGAGGTGCCCGTGCAGGAGGTGCAACCCGATCTCGAGGTCGCGCTGGGACGTTTCCTCACGGCATACCCCGCCGGTCCGAAGCGGATCTTCTGCACGTACACGGCGATGATGACGCTGCGCCGGATGCTCGCCGCGCGCTACGACCTGCCGGACTTCGGGGAGGACGCGACATGAGCGCCAAGGGCCGGATCACGCTCGTGCACCTCTACCCCCGCGAGATGTCGATCTACGGCGACCTGGGCAACACCCGCTGCCTGGCGGCGCGAATCCGCCGGCACGGCTACGAGTGCATCGTGCACGACCACCACCCCGGTATGCCGTGGCCCGAGCAGGCGCACCTGTTCATGGGCGGGGGAGGGCAGGACTCCGGGCAGTCGCGGGTCCAGGACGACCTGGCGGTCAACGCGGATCGGCTGCGCGGCTTGGCCGCCGACGGCGTGCCGATGGTGATGATCTGCGGGATGTACCAGATGTTCGGTCACGCGTTCATCACCCACGACGGGGTCGAACTGCCCGGCCTGGGCATCCTCGACGTGACCACCCGTGGGCAGTCCACCCGGATGATCGGTGGGATCGTCCTGGACACCGACTTCGGTCCGGTCGTCGGCTTCGAAAACCATTCCGGGGCAACGGTTCTGGGCTCCGGGCAAGCACCGTTCGGGCGCGTTGTCGTCGGTCATGGCAACAACGGCACCGACGGCACCGAGGGGGCCCGCACCCACAACGTCATCGGGTCCTACCTGCACGGCCCGATCCTGCCGGCCAACCCGGCAGTGGCCGATGCCCTCATCGCCGCGGCCGTCGAGGTGGCTACCGGCCGGCCCTTCGAGCCCGAACCTCTCGACGACTCGCTTGCCGAGCAGGCCCGCACCCGCCAGATCGCGCGCCTGCACAAGACCGCCTGATCCGGCCCTGTCGATCCGCAGCCGAGTTTCAGTCCCACAATCGGGAGCTGACCGGAGACCCAGGGGGCAGCGCGGGGTCGCAGAACCGCTCGATACCGATCGCGCGCGACAGCAGGACGCCGGGCAGCCGGGTCAGCAGCTCGATGTTGCGCGGCACCGGACCATCGGCCGTCAACTGTGACCGGTGCGCCCGCATCGCAGCCCGCTTGATCTCCACCCATGGCCGCACGTCGAGGAGATGGGTGACCGGCTCCAGCGCCTCGAAGACCACGTGCCGGGGCTTCATGATCGCGGCCACCCGATCGGATACCCGCGCCTCCAGCACTCGTGGCGTCCCGGCGAGCTGCGCGGCCAACGCACCGACCTCATGGACTCGCCGGTGGTCGGGGTGGCCATAGCCGCCGTTGCGGTCATACGAGATGAGCAGGTCCGCCGCCTCCTCCCGCAAGAGGGCAGCGACCCGCTCGGCAGCCTCCGCCACCGGCGCCCGCACGAACCGCTGCAGCTCGGCTGGGTCGGCAGGCAGCACCGGACCCATCCCGCTGTCGGCGTAGCCCAGCCAGTGCACCCGCTGCGCACCGAGCCGGGCCGCACTTTCGCGCAGCTCGCCGAGGCGCACCTGACCGAGGGTCGCGCGGTCGAAGGCCCGGGAGGTCAGCCCGAGGCCGCCGTCGGTGGCGGTGACGATGACCACGCGGTGGCCGGCCTCCGCGGCCTGGGCGAGGGTGCCCCCGGTGAGCAGGGCTTCGTCGTCGGGGTGGGCGTGCAGCGCCAGGATGGTTCGCCTCATGATGGGTCCCATTGTCCCGGACCGGTATGCCGTCCGGCACGGTGTCAGGGGGGCTCCGGGACCGTGGCAGAGTGGCGGGGTGCGGATCGCCATGCTCACCGACTGCTACCTGCCCCGGCTGGGGGGGATCGAGGTCCAGGTCCACGACCTGGCGACCCGGTTGGTCGCCGCAGGGCACGACGTCGAGGTCTTCACGGCCACCCCGGGCGACGGCAGCGCCGGCGTGCCTCGGCGCGGCACGGTCGACGTCGTCGACGGCATACCGGTGCATCGGCTCGCGATCCCACTGCCCAAAGATCTCCCGGTCAACCCGCTTGCGCCGCTGCAATTGCGTTCTCAATTGCGCCGATTCGACGTTGCGCATATCCACATGGGGGTGGTCAGCCCGTTCGCGACCGACGCGGCGGTGCTCACCTCGCTGCTGAAGATCCCCACGGTCATGACCTGGCATTGCGTCCTGGACAAGGCGGCGTATGCCGTCCGCGCCCTCGGCGTCGTGCGTCGCTGGGCCCGGCACGGCATGGCGATGAACGCCGTCTCCGACATTGCCGCCGCGCCGCTGCGCACGATCGTCAACGGGCCGCCAGTCGCGGTGCTGCCCAACGGAATCGATGCCGCCGCGTGGACCGTGCCGACGCGACCCAAGCCTGATGACGAGGTCGTCCGCATGGTGAGCGCAATGCGCCTGGCCCCCCGGAAGCGCCCGTTGCCGCTGGTCGAGATGGCCGTCAAGGTGCGCCGCGCCGCCCCCGGCAAGGACGTGCGCCTGGAGATCCTCGGCGAGGGGCCGGAACGGTCGGCGGTCGAGCGCCTCATCGCCCGGCACCAGGCCGCCGAGTGGATCACCCTCCCGGGGCGCGTGACGCGCGAGGAACTCAAGGCCCGGTATGCCGCGGCCGACATCTACGTCTCACCGACGATCCTCGAGTCCTTCGGGATCGCGGCCCTGGAGGCCCGCACCGTCGGCCTGCCGATCGTCGGCCGCGCGGGATCGGGCGTCGCGGAGTTCGTTGTCGACGACGTCAACGGCTATCTCGCCGAGAGCGACGACGACATGGTCCGCTGCCTCACCTCGCTGGTCATCCACCCCGGAGCGCGCGCCAGGATGCGCCAACACAACCAATCCGTCGCCCCCGCCCAGGACTGGCCGACCGTCGTCAGCCTGGCCGAATCCGAATACCGCCGGGCCATCACCGCCCGACCGCTCTGGTCGGCCACTCCGGACCTCAGATGAGCGACCCACACCCACGGTCGACGCTGCTCGTCACCGGTCTGCATCCCGAGACGCGCGAGCCAGTCCTGCGGCTGGTCTGGCACCACGGCGACACCCTGGAGGAGCTGCTCGCGCGGCACGGCCGGGCGCCCGCCGACCTGGACGGGGTAGCCGGACGCCGGACGCCCCACGAGGTGGAGCTGAGGGTCGTCCTGCACCCGATCGGGGCGCACCCCACCGCCGATCGCCTGGCCTCGCTGGCACCCGGCCCACAGCGCGTCCCCCACGACCCCGACCTGCAGCTCGCGGCGGGGGAAGAGCCACATCGGGTGCAACGGATCGCCGTGTATGCCGTGGTGCGCAGCGCGCGCGGAGTGCTCCTCACGGCATACAGCGACCGCACCAACGCACCGGGATGGATCGGCTGGCCCGGAGGCGGACTCGATCTGGGCGAGCTGCCGGAGGAGGGGCTGCAGCGGGAGGTCCGCGAGGAGACCGGCCAGGAGATCGAGCTCGGCGAGGTGCTCGCCGTGCGTTCCTCGCGGTGGATCGGCCGCGCGCCGGACGGTCGGCTGGAGGACTTCCAGACGGTGCGGATCGTCTACCTCGCCGACTGTCCGAACCCCACCGACCCGGTGGTCCATGACGTCGGAGGGACGACCGCGTATGCCGTGTGGTCACCTCCCGCCGAGGTCGCCGACCTGCCGCTCACGACGACCTGCCGGGCGATCTGGGCGGACTATCTCGCCGGCCGTGCCTGAGCGAGCGCGAGCGCGGGACCTGCGGGACTCAGCGCCGCCGGCGACCGATCACCGTGCCGACCAGGCCGAGGCCGAGCAGCGCCACCCCGACCGCAGTGAGCGTTTCGGGGCTGAGCCACGAGTCGTCGATGACCGCGAAACCCCAGAAATGGGCCAGCTCGCCGAGCGAGAGCAGCGCCAGGAGGGTGCCCAGGACGATGAGCCCCCAGTTCGGGCTGGTAATCACGGCCGGGGGCGGCACAGCCCCCTCCACCTGGGACGACAGGTATGTGGCGTTTGGGGACGGGTGGGGCGATGGCACGGCCGGCGGGACTGGCGGGATGCTCACGAGCGGGCTCCTGTTGCGGTGAGGTCGGTGATCGGGGTCCCGTCCGGGCGCACGACGAGGATCTCGCCGAGCCCGACCTTGGCAGTGACGACGACATCGGGGTCGCCGGAGCCGACCAACACGGTGCGGGCGACCTGAGCGCCGGAGCCGAACGTGGTCGTGTCCGGGTTCTTGCCCTTGGCGTTGCCGGGCAGCACATCGCCTGGTTTCAGCACCACAGCCGAGACGGCGCCCAAGCCTGCGGTGGCCTCGACCTTGACCGTGAGTCCGGCGGGGACGACCACCGTCAGCTCGCCCATCGAGACGGCAGCGCTGATGGGGAGGCCGTCGAGCGTGCTGGTGAGGAGCGACAGGTCGAGGGTGGCTTCCCCGCCACCGAGCCGGAAGCTCGCCGACGCCGACCCCGTGGAGTTCTCGGGCACCCACACCTGAGTCCCGAGCGTGGTGAGTCCCCCAACCGGCTGGAAGCTCGGTGGCAGCACGGCGGCCACGGCCACGATGGCTGCGGTCGACAGGGTGAGGAAGGTGAGGAACGGCGCGCGTCGTCCCCGCAGACCCACCAGGACGAGGCATACCGAGGCGGTCAGCACGGCGGCTGCCCCACCGACGGCGAGGTCGGAGTAGGCCAGCCCGCGCTGGCGACCGATCGAGACTGCGGCACCAGCGGCCAGGAAGGACAGCCCACCGATGATGAGGAAGCCGACAAATCCCGCCGAGCGGCGGCGCGGTGGTCGCCAGGCTTTGTCGGGTGGACGGCGCACGTCGGTGCGGCCCGGCCCCAGTCCGTGGCTGCCCGGCACGGGGGGCGTGAACCCGGGAGCGAACCCGGGTGCCGCCCCGGCGCTCGCCCCGGGTCCTGTCCACGATCCAGCCCCTCCGGCATCTTGTGGCCCGGTCGGCCCCCACGGGCCCGGCATCGTCGGCGTCGGCGTCGGCGTCGGCGTCGGCATCGTCGGCTGTGTCGCGGGCTGAGCCGGGGCATCGCCCCAGGTGGGGGTCGCGGTGGAGGGCTGCGGCGGGGCCGGTGCTGGCTGAGGCGCTGATCGGGTGAACACCCGGGACACATTCCCCTTGGCCTCCTGCGCCAGCTGGTGCACGGTCAGCCCGCGCCGGCGACCCCGAAGTATCCACCAACCGATCGCGACGGCGGCGATGACGACGAACGGCCAGGGCAGATCCGAGACGTCGCCCATGAGGACGATGGCGACCAGGACGATGAGCGCGATGCCCCGCCCGTCGCCGCCCCGCAGGGCGGACTCGGCCCAGATCCGGCCGGTTTCGTCGGGCAGCAGAGCCAACGCGAGGAGATAGGGGAGCAGACCGAAACCGCTGAACATCGCCAACACGACCAGCCCGACGCGCAGCAGGATCGGGTCGATGCCCCACCGTCGGGCCAGGCCGGAGCACACGCCGCCGAGCCACTTCTCGGAGGTGTCGCGGTAGTAGCCGCTGGCCCGCAGCCGCGCAAAGAACGCGTCAAGGCCGCCGGCTCGGCCGGGAGGGTTCGTCATGACCCCATCGTCAGCCGCGGGCCCGATGAGAGGACATGGGGTTGAGCCCTGAGCGCTCCCTGACTTCGACCCCAGGTCGGGCCGACACGCCGTGCCATGGCCCAAGATGGACCGTGTGAGCACCCCACCTGTCGGCACGCCCGGACCGGTGCGTCCGGCCCGACGTCAAGTGCGGGTCTCCCATGTGCTGCTGTTCGTGGGCTTCCTGCTGGTCCTGGCCGGCTTGACGATGCGGACCCCGATGGGGGGCATCGCTCGCGACCCCCGGTATGCCGTCCCGCTGCTGGCCATCGCGGTCGGCGCGTTCATCGCCTGGTATCAAGTCGATGCCAACCACATCGGGCGCTGGGCGGGTCGTTCCGCGTGGGGTCGGGCGGCCGCCATCGGCCAGGTGGCGCTCGGCGTGGTCCTCGCGGCGATCGGTGGGCTCGTGCTCATGACGCAGGGCCGCGGCGTCGAGGGGGTCTGGAACGGCGCGCTCGCGGCCTTCGCGGTGCTCCTCGGGGTCGCCACGGTTGCCGCGCCCTTCCTCGTGACGCTCGTGCGCAACCTGGAGAAGGAGCGGATCGCCCGCGTGCGCGCGACCGAACGCGCCGATATCGCCGCCCACCTGCACGATTCGGTGCTGCAGACCCTCGCGCTCATCCAGCGCCGCGCCGACGATCCCGCGACCGTCGTGCGGTTGGCCCGCCGTCAGGAACGCGAACTGCGCTCCTGGCTGTATGCCGGTCAGCCCCGGCAGGCCGACAGCCTCGCCGAGCGGATCACCGCCGCCGTCCACGAGGTCGAGGACGACCACGGCATACCGGTCGATCTGGTGATCACCGGGGATCGGCCGATCGACGAGGTCGGCGAGGCGCTGGTGATGGCCGCCCGCGAGGCGGTCCGCAACGCCGTGCGCCACGCCCGGCCCCCGGTCTCGGTCTATGCCGAGGTGGGCCTGGACCAGGCGGAGTTGTTCGTCCGCGACCACGGCGACGGGTTCGACCTCGACGCGCTCGAGGAGGTGCCGGCCGATCGCCTCGGCGTGCGCGAGTCGATCCTCGCCCGGATGGCCCGGGTCGGGGGATCGGCCCGGGTGCGCCGGATGAGCGACGGCACCGAGGTCGCGCTGGTCGTGCCCCTCCCCTCGCCGAACCCGGCACCTGCCCCGGGAACCCAGCCACCCGGCATACCCGCTGGGCAGCTTGACGCTGTCGAACAGGAGACCCTTCCATGACCCAGACCGTGCGCCTGGTGCTCGTCGACGACCATGCGATGTTCCGCTCGGGGGTGAAGGCCGAGCTCGCCGAGGCGAGCGTCGGTGCGGCCGGGTGGGCCCCTGAGATCGTCGGCGAGGCGGCCGACGTCGACACCGCGGTCAAAGTCGTCTCGCAGACCCGGCCAGACGTCGTGCTCCTGGATGTCCACCTGCCCGGGGGGATGGGCAATGGCGCGGTCGACGTGCTGCGCGGGTGCGTGGGCCTGACGACCGAGGCGGGTCAGCCGGTGCGCTTCCTGGCCCTGTCGGTGTCCGATGCCGCGCAGGATGTCATCGCCGTCATCCGGGCCGGCGCTCGCGGTTATGTGACCAAGACGATCCGGGCTACCGACCTGGCCCGCGCCGTGGCGCGGGTGCGCGACGGCGACGCGGTCTTCAGCCCGCGCCTGGCGGGATTCGTCCTGGACGCCTTCGGATCGACGGCCGGCGAGGTCGCCGAGGTCGATGAGGAACTCGACCGGCTCTCGGCGCGTGAGCGCGAGGTGATGCGGCTCATCGCGCGGGGCTATCAGTACAAAGAGGTCGCCAAGGAGCTGTTCATCTCGGTGAAGACCGTCGAGACCCATGTGTCGGCGGTGCTGCGCAAGCTGCAGTTGTCCTCCCGCCACGAGCTCACCGCCTGGGCGGTCGGGCGCCGGATCGTCTGAGGCCGGTCAGCGACCCGGCACCGTGGGGGATGGCGCCGGAGCGGGCTCGGGTATGGTGCCCGGCATGAAGTTCCTCAACGAGCTGATCGTCGTCCTGCACCTGCTCGGCATGGCGGCCATCGTCGGTGGCTGGTTTGCCGTCCGCCACGACCGGCGCATCATCCCCAGCATCGTCTGGGGAGCCCGGGCTCAGGTGATCACCGGTCTGTTCCTCGCCGGGATCGCCTCGATGGACAAGGACGACCCGCCCAACACGATGAAGATCGGCGTCAAGCTCGGGGTGGCCCTGGCCGTGCTCGGGCTGTCCGAGGTCGCCAATGTGCGCCAGCGCCGCGCTGCCGCGGCTGCTCCGGTGGCCGGGGCGCCCTCGGCCCGCAGCACGTCGAGCACCTCGTCGACGGGGTCTTCTGGCTGACCGTGCTCAACGTCGCGATTGCGGCGCTGTGGCGGTCCTACAGCTGACTGTCCCCGGCTCCATCGGAGTCAGGGGATGAGCAGCAACTTGCCGGTGCTGCCCCGGCTTTCCAGCTGCTTGTAGGCGGCCGCTGCCTCCCGTAGTGGGAAGCGCCCGCCGATGCTGAGCTTCACGGTGCCATCGAGCAGCCAGCCGAACACCTCGCCCGAGCGCCAGAGCAACTCCTCACGGGTGCCGGCGTGGTGGCCCAACGAGGGGCGGGTGACGAAGGCCGACCCGGCGGCATTGAGCCGCTGCAGGTCGAAGGGCGGCACCTGACCGCTCGAGCCGCCGAAGAGCACCACCATCCCACGCGGCCGCAGCGATGCCAGTGACGCATCGAAGGTCGCCTTACCCACGCCGTCATAGGCGACGTCGACGCCACCGCCGGCTGCCTCACGCAC
Organism: Dermatophilaceae bacterium; assembly: GCA_044220505.1. Classification (GTDB taxonomy): domain Bacteria; phylum Actinomycetota; class Actinomycetes; order Actinomycetales; family Dermatophilaceae; genus Phosphoribacter. The sequence goes on along the minus strand of JBGAQV010000103.1, from coordinate 148 downwards.
CGCGTCGGCCAGCGACTCGGGGGTGTCGTGCTCGGTGTAGTTCACGGCTGCGGCAGCACCCAGCGAGGTGGCGATCTCGCACTTCTGCCCGCTGCCGGCGGTGGCGATGACCGTGGCACCGAGTGCACGGCATACCTGAACCAGCCAC
>JBGAQV010000102.1:0-10504 GCA_044220505.1 Dermatophilaceae bacterium | reverse complement strand
GGCCACCGCCTACCGGTACCTGCACGAAGCGATCGACGTGATCGCCGCGCAGGCACCGGAGCTGGCCGAGGTCCTCGCGACGGGTAGAGCGGCTGGGTGGACGTTTGTGGCCCTGGACGGCACCCTCATCGAATCGACCCGCAACACCGCGAAATCCGATGCCGGACATGACCTGTGGTACTCCGGCAAGCACCACACCCACGGCGGGAACATCCAAGTGGTAACCGACCCGACCGGGTTCCCGGTATGGACCTCACCGGTCCAGCCGGGCTCCACCCACGACATCACCTACGCCCGGGAGTACGCCTTCCCGGCGCTGTACCCGGCAGCCGCGGCCGGCCTACCGACCCTGGCCGACAAGGGCTACACCGGCGCCGGGATCGGCATCCACGTCCCGCTCAAAGGCGCCGACCCCGGCGTCGACAACCGCACCCGCAACCTGCTCATCACCGCGCTACGCGCGCCCGCCGAACGCGCCAACGCCCTGCTGAAGTCCAGCTTCAAAGCCCTACGCCGCATCACGCTGTGCCCATGGCGAATCGGCCACATCACCGCCGCCGCACTCGTCATCCTCACCATGAACAGAGGCCGCCGGTGAGAAAACCTCAATCAGGGCCAGAATGCTTGTTGGCTACTGCTTCGGCCCCGCTCGCCACGGCAGGGTCAAACCCTCCCTGAACATGCCTCTGATCGAACTCGAAGCTTTGAGTGGGGAAATTGTCGATCTATACAATGATCACGAACTCTTGGGTGTCGTGTTGGCGGTGGATGTTTTGATTTGTGTCTTCACGTCGGTATCCAAAGACAGGCAGACTGTTATCCGGCTCTCAGGTGTCCGCAACTACTGCGTCCGCCAGCCCGAGAATTGGGAACCGATTGCGCGCTGATGACCTTGATCGCTCTTGAAGGACGAAACCGGATCCAGATTCCCTGTCGGCACGTACGAATCGCTACTCGCCATACTTGACACGTGACGAGGTAAGGAACTGGCCTGACGTGCCTTTCAGACGCTCTGGAGTCGAAGATGCTCGTTGGCCGTTGTTCCGGTCCAGCAGGCCAAGCGCCTCCCGTTCCGCGGACCTGTGCCACGACGGATGCCTGGCCGCTATCGTCCGGTCATGGTGACCACCCAACTGCCGGGCTCCGTGCGACGTGGGTATGCCCTCGGCGGGGTGGCGACCGGTTCGTTCGGCACCGTGCCGGGCTTGCTCTTGCTGCCCTACCTCACCGATCGACTCGGCGTGGCCGCCGGCATAGCGGGCCTGGTCGTCTTCCTCCCCAAGGCCTGGGACGTCATCCTCAATCCGATCGCCGGGCGGATCTCGGATCGCTCCACCAACCCCGCCGGGCGCCGCCGACCCTTCCTGCTGCGCGCGGGCCTTGCACTGGCGATCTCGTTCGCGCTGCTCTTCATGGGCCCCACCTCCCCCACCGGCCTGGGTGCCGCCTGGGTGGTCGTGCTCTTCCTGGCCTGCGCGACGGCATACGCGTTCTTCCAGGTGCCCTACGTCGCGATGCCGGCCGAACTCACCGACGACTACGACGAGCGCACCCGGCTGATGTCCTGGCGGGTCGCCATCCTCGCGCTCGCGATCCTCGTCTCCGGCGGCCTGTCGCCGATGGTTCGCGACGCGCTCGGACCGGAGTGGGGATACCGAGGGGTGGGCGTGTTCGTCGGGCTGCTCATCGCGCTCGGGGCACTCGGCGCCTGGTGGGGCACCCGAGCGGCCCCGATGCGTGACGTCGCCGCCTCGACCGCCAGTCTCGGCGAGCAACTGCGAATTGTCGCCCGCGCCAAGGATTTCCGCACCCTGCTCATGGCCTATGTCCTCCAAGCCCTGGCCACCGCCGCGATGCTCGCCGGCGTCGATTACGTCGCCCGGGCCCGGATGGGCTCGCCCGGCCTGTCGAGCATCCTCTTCGTCTGCTTCGTGGCGCCCGCGCTGGTCGTCACCCCTCTCTGGCAGCGCGTGGGGCACCGGGTCGGCAAGCGCACCGGCTTCCTCATCGCCTCGCTCGCGCTCGGCGCCGGAGCGCTGGCAGCCCTGCTCGGGATGCAGCTGGACAGCACCGCGCTCGCCGCGGCGGTGGCGGTCGTCGGCGTCGGGTATGCCGGCACCCAGATGTTCCCCCTCGCGATGCTCCCGGACGTCGCGGCCGTGGATGCAGCCCGCACCGGAGAGAACCGCACCGGCGTCTACACCGGGGTGTGGACGGCCGCGGAAACCTTCGGCATGGCGCTGGGCCCCTTCGCGTATGCCGGTGTGCTCGCCGCGGGGGGCTATGTCTCCTCGACCGACGGGCTGGCTCACCAACCGGAGTCGGCCCTGACCGCGATGGGCCTCGGCTTCTCGGCGCTGCCGGCGCTGCTCGTGGCCGTCTCGCTGCTGTTCCTGCTGCGCTATCGCTTGGATGCCGCCGCCGTGGAAAGCTCTGTCGCACAGGAGGATCGATGACCCCCGACGAGATCCACGCCCACCTGCTGGCCCTGCAGGCGCGGGACTTGCCCAGCCACGGCGGGCGCACCCTCGCCTATGTCTACGACTCCGGGCTGGCCGATGCGGACGCCATCGGGCGGACTGCCCTGACGATGTTCGCCGACTCCAACGCTCTCGACCCGACCGCCTTCCCGTCGCTGCTCGCGATGGAGAACGACCTCGTCGGCATGGCCGGCGCGCTGCTGAATGCGCCGCCGGGATTCGCCGGTTCCGTGACGTCCGGCGGCACCGAGTCGGTCCTGCTCGCCGTGCTCGCGGCCCGCGACGGTGCGGGCGCCTCCCCTGGCGGCTCGTCGATGGTGCTGCCGACCACCGCGCACGCGGCCTTCCACAAGGCGGCGCACTACTTCGGCGTCGAGGCACTCTTCGTCGACGTCGATCCCCAGACCTTCCGTGCCGACCCCCAGGCGATGGCCGCAGCGGTCCGCGACGACACCGTGCTCGTGGTCGGGTCGGCGCCGTCCTACGCCCACGGGGTCCTCGACCCGATCACCGAGCTGGGTGCTCTGGCCGCCGATCGGGGCATCCGCTGCCACGTCGACGCGTGCATCGGCGGTTGGGTCCTGCCGCACCTCGATGCCGTCCCGCCGTGGGACTTCACCGTGCCCGGCGTGACGAGCATCAGCGTCGACCTGCACAAATACGCCTACACCCCGAAGGGGATTTCCCTTCTGCTGCACCGAGATTCGACGCTTCGGCGCGGTCACTACTTCGCGTCGGCAGCCTGGCCCGGCTACACCATGCTCAACTCGACGATGCAGTCGACCAAGTCCGGCGGCCCGCTCGCGGCAGCATGGGCGGTCACCCGGGCGATCGGGGTCCAGCAGTATGCCGTGCTGGCCCGCACCGCGCGTGAGGCCACCCTCGCCATCGCTCGGGGCGTGGACGGCATACCGGGTCTGCGGGTCGTCGTGGAGCCCGACTCGACCCTGCTTGCCCTGGAAAGCGATGGCTCGTGCGATGTCTTCACCATCGCCGACGAAATGCTGGCCCGCGGGTGGTATGTCCAACCGCAGCTGGCCTTCCGCGGGATGCCTGCGACGCTGCACCTCACCCTGTCGGCGGCGACGGCGCCCTCGGTGCCCGACTTCCTCGCCGCCCTCGGCGAATCGGTCGAGGCGGCTCGCGCGTCCGGCGGGGTCGTCGTCGATCCCGGGTTGGCGGGTGCAATCGCGTCGCTCGACTCGGCCACCCTGTCCGACAGCGATTTCGACGGGCTGTTGGCGATGGCCGGGCTGGCCGGCGTCGACGGATCGCTGGCGCTGCCCGAGCGGATGGCTCCGGTCAACGCCTTGCTCGACCTCGCGACGCCGGCCCTGCGGGAGGCCATGCTGCTGGCGTTCCTTGACCGGCTCTCCCGCCCGACCTGATTACCGGTCCGGACCAGGCCGCCTCAGGCGTGCTTCTCGCTGACATTGGTGAGGACCTCGGGCCAGTGGCCGTCGAGGTAGGCACCGCCCAGGCGGCTGCCCAACGCCAGCGAGCCCAGGCCGATCCCCAGCCCCACGATCGGAGCCGCGACGGCCGCCCACGGTCGGTCGAGCCCGATCCACGCCAAGGCCACAACGGGCACCGCGAGCATCCCCGAGGCGGCGAGGGTGACCGTCGTGGCGATGATCGCCTGCAAGCCACCGCCGTTGCTGGTGCGGAACGGGTTGGCCCCAGCAGGTGCCGCCGGGCTCTGCAGGATGGCGCCAACCCACGAGGCGACTCCCGCGCCGCCGAGGGCTGCGGCCAGCCCGACCGCCGTCGAGGGCAGCACGAGATCCCACCGCCCGGAGAGGGCTGCTGCCGCGATCTGCAGGACGACGAACAGCGGCCCCACGACGACTCCCAGCGCGATGAGCCGCCCCAGCCGGTCGGCTCGCCCCGGCATCCCGCTGGTGAGATGGGTCCACATCGCCGTGCCGTCGTAGGCCAGGTCCTGACAGGTCGACAGGCCCACGAGCATGGCCAGCGAGAACGGCCCGAGGAACTCCCACGGCACCGGCCCGAGATTCTCGCCGGACTGGCGCTGCAGTTGCATCGAGACGACCAGGACGATCGGCATGATGAGGAACATCGCGACCGAGGTGACGTAGCGCGGGTCGCGGCGCCAGTAGCGCAGACATCGCCCGGCAACTGCGCCTGCGGCGGACGACCCTGTCAGCCGGTCGATCCAGCCACTCTGGCCGACCCGTTCGCCTCCGCCACGGGCCTCGATCGGGCTGGTGAGCCGCCGATCCAGCAGCGTCTTCCACGCGCGCAGCAGACCGGCCACCAGAACGACCCCCAGGATGAGCTTGGCTGCTGCCACACCCCACTGCCCGTCGGCGACATCCGAGGGAATAGCCCAGGCCCAGCCGAACGGCGTCCACCCAGCCAGGGCGGCGAGCGAGCCGACCAACTCCGCAGCATTCGGCGTGCGGCCGACCGCCTCCATGCCCATCCCCAGGGTGATGCCCGACAGGCTCGCGAGCACCGCAACGATTCCTGCCGCACTGTCGCGGAACCGCCGCCCGCCCAGCATCGCCCCCAACGAGGTCGTCACGACCCGGGCGAGAACCACGCAGGTGAGCACCCCGAGGACAGCGCCTGCCGCGGCCGCGAGAGCCGGCAGCACCCCGGTGGCCCAGAAGACGACGGACGCGAGCGCGACGAGCACTGTCCCCAAGCCTGGCACGCCGACAAGGCTGGCGACGACCAGACCCGGGAGCACCTCACGAGCCCGCAAGGGCAGCAGCGCGAACCGTCCGGGATCAAGAGTGTCGTCCATCCCCGAGGCGAGCAGTGGCAGGAGGGTCCAGCCGACGGTCAGTGCGGTAAGGCCGATCACGACGACATCCGGTCCCACGGCGATGCCGGTGAAACGCAGCGCGACCATCCCGGTGACGGCTAGTCCCACGAGGAACAGCCCGTATGCCGTGGCGAGCACCAACCCGACGACCCGCCAGGCACTTTGGCGCAGCGAGTTGCGCAGCAGCCTCAGTTTGAGTCCGACGAGGACGGCAACCACGTGAGCACCCCCTCGCTGGGCACGGCCACGCCCAACAGGTCGAGGAAGCGGCGCTGCAGGCTCTCACCCGCGCGCACCGCATCCAGGCTCCCGGCGGCGACGACCCGACCCTGGGCGACGACGGCCAGGTGGTCACACAACTGCTCGACCAGTTCCATGACGTGACTGGAGAAGATCACCGTGCCCCCACCGGCGACGAACCGCCGGAGGATCCCCCGGATCACCTCCCCGGAGAGCGGGTCGACTGCCTCGAAGGGCTCGTCGAGCACGAGCAGCGCCGGGGCATGGATGAGCGCGCAGGCCAGCCCGATCTTCTTGGTCATCCCGCTGGAGTAGTCGACGACGAGGTTGTCGGCGTCGCCGGTCAGCCCCAGCGCGTCGAGCAACTCCCGCGAGCGCGTCTCGATGTCAGCGGGAGGCACCCGGCGCAGCAACCCGACATAGCGCAACAACTCGCGCCCGCTCAGCCGATCGAACAGTCGCAACCCATCGGGCAGCACACCCATGAGGGCCTTGGCCGCCGGCGGGTCGGCCCACACGTCGACTCCGCCGACGAGCACCCGGCCGTAGTCCGGCCGCAACAGCCCGGTGGCAATCGACAGCGTCGTGGTCTTGCCGGCACCGTTGGGGCCCACCAAGCCGAAGAGACTGCCGCGCGGCACGGCCAGACTCAGGGCGTCGACGGCGCGCTTGGCCCCGAAGGACTTGGTGATCTGGTCGAGCACGAGGGCATCGGTCACTCGACCATGCAATCACGCTCGCCCATCGGGCGCTCGGCGAGCGTTCCCCGACTCAGGGTCTCGCCACGGGACTGCGGACGGCTTACGGGACCTTGCGGGCCGCACCCTTGTCGGCCGACTGCGCGAAGAGAGCGAAGAGCCGCAGCGCCGCCGAGACCTCGCGCTGCCGGTCGACCGGCACCCAGCCCTGCTCGTCCTGCTGGGCTCGCCGCAACGCCAGTTCCTCGTCGCTCACCTCGAGGTGCACGGTGCGCTCCGGGATGGAGAACGAGATCATGTCGCCGTCGTGGACCAGGCCGATGGTGCCGCCGGAGGCAGCCTCGGGCGAGACGTGCCCGACCGACAGGCCGGAGGACCCGCCCGAGAAGCGCCCGTCGGTGATCAGGGCGCACTTCGGGCCCAGGCCGACACCCTTGAGATAGGACGTCGGGTAGAGCATCTCTTGCATCCCCGGCCCGCCCTTGGGCCCCTCATACCGCACCACGACGACGTCGCCCGCCTCGATCCGCCCGGCGAGGATCATGTCGACGGCCTGCTCCTGCGACTCGGCGACCCGCGCCGGCCCGCGGAAGACCCATTGGTGCTCGGGCACGCCCGCGGTCTTGACGATGCACCCGTCCGGCGCGAGATTGCCCTTGAGCACGGCCAGACCACCATCACGGGTGTAGGCGTGCTCGACGTCGCGGATGCACCCCTGCGCCGCGTCGAGGTCGAGCGAGGCCCACCGGTTGGTCGAGGAGAACGCCTGAGTCGTGCGGACACCTCCCGGCGCGGCGAAGAACAGCTCGTATGCCGTGTCGTTGCACTCCCCACCGCGGATGTCCCACGCGTCCAGCCACGCGCGCAGGCTGGGCGAGTGCACGGCGTGGACGCCGGCGTCGAGCATCCCCGCCCGGTCGAGCTCGCCCATGATCGCGACGATGCCGCCGGCCCGGTGGACATCCTCCATGTAATAGCGGTTGGTGTTGGGCGCCACCTTGACCAGGCAGGGGGTCACCCGTGAGAGCGCGTCGATGTCGTCCTGATCGAAGTCCACGTCGGCCTCCTGGGCCGCCGCGAGCAGGTGCAGGATCGTGTTGGTCGAGCCACCCATCGCGATGTCGACCCGCATCGCGTTGGCCAGCGCCGCCCTGGTGACGATGGAGCGGGGTAGCACCGACGCGTCGCCGCCTTCGGTGCCGTCCACGGCATACCAGCGCTTGCAGAGCTCGACGACGAGGCGACCCGCCGCCAGGAACAGGTCGCGACGGGCAGCCGCGGTGGCCAGCGTGGAGCCGTTGCCGGGCAAGGCCAGGCCGATGACCTCCAGGAGGCAGTTCATCGAGTTGGCGGTGAACATGCCCGAGCACGAGCCGCAGGTCGGGCAGGCCGAGCGTTCGATGGTCTGGATGTCGGCATCACTGACCGAGTCGTCGACCGCCTTGGTCATCGCGTCGATGAGGTCGAGACGGGTGCTCGCCGTGCCGTCCTCGCCGATGACCGCCGTGCCCGCTTCCATGGGCCCGCCGGAGACGAAGACGGCCGGGATGTTGAGCCGCAGCGCGGCCAGGAGCATGCCGGGGGTGATCTTGTCGCAGTTGCTGATGCACACCAACGCGTCGGCGGCGTGCGCGTTGACCATGTATTCCACCGAATCGGCGATCAACTCGCGGCTGGGCAGGGAGTAGAGCATCCCGCCGTGGCCCATGGCGATGCCGTCGTCGACCGCGATGGTGTTGAACTCACGGGCCACCCCACCGGCCTCATGGACCGCGCCGGCGACGAGGTCACCCATGTCCTTGAGGTGCACGTGGCCGGGCACGAACTGGGTGTAGCTGTTGGCGATCGCGACGATGGGCTTGCCGAAATCGGACTCGACCAGACCGGTCGCCCGCCACAAGGCCCGCGCCCCGGCCATGTTGCGACCGTGTGTCGTGGTGCGGGAACGCAGCTGTGGCATGTCGACCTCGCGGGGATCTCGGGCGCGCGACGGTATGCCGCGCGCGGGCTCCCCCAGGCTAGCCGCGACCCGGCCGGGCGGCGCAGCCGTCCGCACTCCGGCGCGTGGGGAGGCCTCCGGCGCGTGCGGCGGCGCGCACCTGGGTATCCCGTGGGCAATCGTCTCCACCGCCAGTCCACAGGAGCCCGCCATGGAGCCCATCGTCGTCATCGGCGCAGGACAGGCCGGCGCCAGCGCGGTCACCGAACTGCGCAAACAGGGGTATGCCGGACCGTTGGTCGTCGTCGGTGAAGAACCCCACCTGCCCTACCAACGGCCACCCCTGTCGAAGGGCTACCTGCTCGGGCAGGACCCGATCGACACGGCATACATCCACCCGCAGGACTGGTATGCCGCCCACGACGTCACGCTCTTGCTGGACGAGACGGCGATCGGCATCGACCGCGCCGCGGGCAGGGTCCACACCACCCATGGCAGCCTCCGGTATGCCGGCCTGCTCCTCGCGACCGGATCCCGGCCGCGCCGGCTGGCCCTGGCCGACGGATCCGGCGTGCCCACGGCATACCTGCGGACGATCGAGGACAGCGATCGGATCAAGGACGCGCTGGGACCTGAGCGTCGCGTGGTGGTCATCGGGGCCGGCTGGATCGGCTTGGAAGTGGCTGCCGCCGCGCGACAAGCGGGCAGCCAGGTCACGGTCTTCGAGATGGCCGAGCTGCCGCTGTTGCGCGTGCTCGGTCCGCGGGTCGCGACGGTCTTCGCCGACCTCCACCGCAATCACGGTGTGGACCTGCGGCTGGATACCGCGGTCACCCGCGACGATCTGGCCGGCGCGGATCTCGTCGTCGTCGGGGTGGGCGTCGAACCCGTCGTCGACCTTGCCGCCGACGCGGGTTTGGCCGTCGACAACGGGGTGCTCGTCGACGCAGCGCTGCGCACCGAAGACCCGCGCATCGTCGCGGCTGGGGACATCGCCCATCACGACCATCCGGTGCTCGGCCGGATCCGGGTCGAGCACTGGGACACCGCCGTCGGTCAAGGTGAGCACGCGGCGCGGACCCTGCTCGGCGACGGCGCGCCCTACGAGCGGTTGCCCTTCTTCTTCACCGATCAGTACGACCTCGGCATGGAATACGTCGGTCACGGCAGTGCCGACGACGAGGTCGTCATCGAGGGCGACGTCGACGGGTTGACCTTCCGGGCCTATTGGCTGCGCGACGGTCTCGTCACGGCAGGAATGCACGTCAACGACTGGGACGCCATCGACGAGATCCGGGCAACGGTCGGCACCCGACGGTCCTGAGTCGGATCAGGCGCGGGTCTGCGCGGGTCTGCGCGGGTCTGCCCGCGCGTCTGCGCGCGTCTGGCCGGAGCAGGGCTCAGCCGCGGCCGACGACAAACTCCCGCAGCGCGGCGCCGCCCTGCGCGAGCTGCGCCCACTGACCGTCCAGGGCCAGCACGGCCAACCCCGACGTGGGAAACCCGCGATCGAAGGCAGCCAAGGCATCGGGGGCACCGGCACCCTCGGTGAGGATCTCGGTCGTGGCCGACATGGTCGGCTCGTGCCCCACGACCAGCACCGTCGTCAGCGCCGGGTCGACCTCCTGGACCGCAGTCACCACCGCACGTACCCCGCCGTGGTAGATCGCCTTCTCGAACTCCGTCGCGTCGGCGCGGGCACCGCCGTCCTGAGCTGAGGCCCAGGTCTGCCGGGTCCGGGTTGCCGTCGAGCAGATCACGAGGTCGGGCTCGATGCCCTGGGCCGCGAGCCACTCCCCGATGGCGCGGGCGTCGGCATGCCCCCGGTCGGTGAGCTCACGCTCGTGGTCGGCCTTGCCGAAGACGTGCTCGGCCTTGGAGTGACGCAGCAGCAGCAAACGGCGGGAGGTCTCGCTCATGGGCCGATCCTCCCCTCTTGCGCGGCGGCGCGCCAGCGCCCCTGGCTTCGACCGATGGATTCTCGGTCTGGAACGCCTAGGCCAGGGACGCGGGAAGAATATTGCTGTACAGGGCTATCTTGCTGGCCTATCGTACACCTGTTGTAGTACACTCGTGCTATGACGACCACTTCGCTGGACTCGCAGCCAGGCGGCGGTATGCCGTGTGCTGCGGTGTCGCGGGGTGGGTCGCCTGCGCGCGAGTCGGCTGCTGTGGTGGGGGTGTCGACGGGGGCGCTGCACGGGGTGGTCGACGCGGTTCACGCGCGGTTGGCTGACCCCGATGCGGGCGTGATCGTGGGTGGCGCGGACATCTCGGAGGTGGAGCGGATCGCTCGTCGGGTGGAGGCCCTGCGGTTGGCGTTGGTTGCTCGGGCTGACCGGCAGCAGGTGCA
>JBGAQV010000101.1:0-10951 GCA_044220505.1 Dermatophilaceae bacterium | reverse complement strand
GGTGAGGGTGTACGTCACCGTCGAACCCGGGTACACCGTGCCTGACGTGGTGAGCTTCTTGGTCAACGTCAGGTTGTACACCACCAAACCAGCGTCGATGCCGTGGTTGTCGGCAGCATCCGGCGCACCAGAGTTGCTACCGGAAGCCTCGGAGGTGAAGGCCACCATCGCGACGTTGGTCGTCGCATCGGCCGGCACCGCATCCGAGTCCGACAGATCCGTGGTCGGCGAGTTGTCCGTACCCGACTTGTCCGCCACCGTGAACGATGCGCCCGCCTCCGAGGACTTGTCAAACCCGATCACGTAGTCGGTCGACGGAGTCAACCCAGTGAACGAGTAGTACCCGTCAGCACCCGTCGCCGTCGTGGCCAGCACCGTGGTGCCGTCCGCGGCATACAGAGTCACCCGAATGCCCTCGATGGGGGCCTCACCGGCGGTCTGCAGACCATCCCGGTTGGTGTCCCACCACACGTAGTCGCCCACCGACACGGCATACACGTTCGATTGTGCGTCGTTGTCTGTCGGGGTCGTCGAGGTGTCGGTGTCCGTCGTCGGCACCGGACCCAACGGGGTGGTCTCGGCCGGGTCGTTCGGCGCCTTATCGACGTAGGCGACGTTGTGCAACGTGCTGCCCGTCCAGCCGGCCGCCACCTTCGTCACGACCGTGATCTCGCCGCCGGTCGCACCGGCCGCCAGGTCGAGGGTCGAGGTGCAGGTCAGGGTCGTCAGCTCGCAGGTGTATGCCGTGCCACCGTCCATGGAGACCAGCTCCAAGCCGGCGGGCAGAACCTCAGTGACCGTCCACCCAGCCGAGGCCGTGGTCGAACCCGAGTTCTTCGGGGTCAGCTTCCAGGTCACCTCGGTGCCGGGCACGAGCAGCCCGGTGTAGGTGCCGGCCGACTTGGCCAGCTCGAGGTTGAGCATCGGGGTCACCAGACCGGCATCCAGACCGGGGTTGTCGGTGACATCGTTGGCGATCGTCGGGCCACCCGGGTCGTTGTTGCCCGCCGGGCCGGAGTTGAACGGCACGCGACCGGTGGTCCCATCGGCATCCGAGTCGGTGAGGTCCCCGTCGCGGCTGTTGGAGGTGTCACCGGTGGCGTCCTGCGTCGTGAAGACCGTGCCGGCCGGCTTGACGAACTCGATGATGTAGTCAGTGTCCGGCGTGAGGTTGATGAACGAGTAGTAGCCGTCGGCGTTCGTCGTCGTGGCCTCGATGAGGTCGCCGTTGGCGTCGAGCAGACGCACCACCGCGTTCTTCACCGGGGTGTCGCCGGCGTCCTGGACACCATTGGCGTTGTTGTCGTACCAGAAGTAGTCACCCACCGACACAGCCGGCGGCAGCACGAACGGCACGATAATGCCGACCTTGCGCGGCTCGTAGGGCTTCATCCACAACGGAGTGCCACCGGCATCCGTCCGGTACACCCGCTGAGCACCCGAGTTCCACGCCACCGACAGATCCAACGGGGAAAGCGTCGATGCCGGAGTCGACAGCGGGGCCTTCATCGGGACCGTGAACACGGCTGTCTCGCTCGGCGCCCAGGTCGGGTAGGTCGGCGGGACCGTCGTCGCGTCCGTCTGGAACATGGTGATCCGGAATGACTTCACCGTCGACCAGTCGGTGATCATGCTGGCCGAGTACCAGGTGTTGTCGCACGTGCCTTGCCATGACGCGTCGGCCGTGTTGGTGTTCAACTCCGGACGGCACGGGTTGGAGGTGAGGTTGTACTCCACCTGGTAGGTCGTGTTCGTCGCGGTCGACATCGCAGACTCGAAGACGATCGGACCGGTCATGATCGGGGACCATTCGGTGCCACGCTGACCGGTGGACAGCAACTGTCCGACACCGGTGTCACCGACAACCGGGAGAATGTCGTACATCACGTAGTTCGTCATCGGCACGTTGCCGACGTTCTGCATCTTGAACCGGTAGCTGAAGGCACTACCCGGGTCGGTCACCGCCACACACGGGTAACGGGTGTACCCATTCCAGTCCGGGCAAGCAGTCTCGAGCACCCCCGTCGGCGGCGTCGAGGTCCCGGTCCCTTCGAAGACATTCGGCTGGGTGCCGATATCCCACTTGGTCATCTCCACCGCAGCAGCCTCGACGACGTTGATCTTCGAGGGGAATCCACAGGCCGGCTCGGTCGTGTCGCCGTCGCCGTCGATATCGGTCGTGTCAGAGAGCTGATAGCTGCCGGTGGCGTTGAAGCTCTGGTCGCACGTGGTGACGGCCTTGTTCGTCGAGACGAGGACGTCGTTCTGATAGGTCTGGATCGCGGTGCCGGGCTTCACCCGCACCTTGAGATGAATGCTGTAATACTGCGAGTTCTGGGTGGCGTTGTTATAGAGCTTCAGGTCAGCAAACGTGATGAGTGTCGCCCCGTTCGGTTGGGCAACGGCGGTGTATGCCGGGAGGGCGAAGTTGGGGCATGCCCCACTCACGGCACCAGCCCATGGGCCGCTACCGGCACCGGCTACTGAGTAGCACGTGACGCCCACGAGTTCGAACTGCGGTGGGAGCAGGTCCGACACGGTGACGGTGTCGATCGGCAGGGGCGCATTGACGTTGAACGCGAGGACCCAGTCGAAGAGCTCACCTGGCACCACCGAGTTCTGACCCGGCGCGTTGAAGATCGGCGTCTTGTAGGGGGTGATCTTCGCCTGGACCGGGTCGATCGTGGTCGTGACGCAGCTGTCCTTGGGGGCCAACGCATCCGAGTCGAAGGTCGCACAGTTGATCAGCGTCGAGTCCAGCGAGGCATCGGTCGGGACCGTCCCGCGGAAGGTGACGTCGAAGATCTCGGCCGGGCGGAAAGCATCGAAGGTGAAGCGAACATAGAGCGCTCCCGCAGGGGCCGCATAGCTCCACGGCGACGCATTGCCCTGGGCCATGACCACGGCATTGGTCCAGGTCACGCCGTCCGCGCTCCAGTCCAGGGTGACCAAAGCGCCGTCAGGCGGAAGTGGGGACGACGCCCAGGAGCGCACGACGGTGACGTTCTGAATTTGCAGGTTGCCGGCAGCATCGACAGGGAGCTTGTCGACGACCGAGTAGTTGCGCAACGTCGAGTTTCCCGTGTTCTGGGCCCAGAGCCGCCACTGTGCCAACCCGCCCGGAGGCACACTCGCCAGACCCGTCTTGTAGGCAGACTGGGTGACCACAGGTGCGGCGATCGAGACGTCGACGGAGTCGGAGAGCGAGCCGGTCGTCCCGTCCGCATAGGTCACTGCCGAGCTCACCGTGTTGGAGAACACCGTGCCTGTAGCCGGGGTGGTGGCGTCTTCGGCGTTCGGGGGGACCCGCACGGTGATCGTCATTTTCCAATAGCTTTCGCAACCCCAGGCGTAGCAGGTCAAGTTGGAGGCCGTCGCCGGGATGACTGCCGTGTTGGCCGTGACGGTATGGGTCGCCGCGTCATAGGTGCCGATGTTCGACGACACGAACTCGAGCCGAGGGTCGAGGACATCGGTGAGGATCGAGCTGGTGATGTCGAATCCACCCGTGTTCGTCGGACGGGTATAGCGAACCGTGTAGGTCACCGTCTCACCCGGGGCGATGGAGCCGGCCGACGCGGTCTTGTCGATCCCCCAGTCTTTGACCGGCGGGGTGACGTTGACGACGACCGGTGGTGCAGTCTCGCCCGCACCGTTGGTAATGGCCACGGTGGCGTCGTTGGGGATGGTGCCGATCGGCGTGGAGGTCGTCGGGTAGGACTTCACCGTCGCAGTGACGATGATGTCCAACGACGAACCGTCCAGCCATGGGCTGGTGGCGGTGCCGATCGTGATGGTCCCGGTCTGGCCGCTCACCGACTTCGTCATCGGCGGCGGCGGGGTGCCGTCCGCGGTCGTGGTCGGCAAGGTGATGTTGGCCGCGGTGACGGTGAGGTTGGGGTCGAAGACGTCGGTCACCGTGCCAATGCCACAGGGGCCGACAAGGCTGCTGCACGAAACGGTGAGCCGATACGTCACCACCTCGCCGACGGCATACGTGGTCTTGGGATTGACGACCGTCTTGGTGATCGTGGCGGCGGTGTCGGCTGCCGAGGCATGGGGTGCCATCGTCAACCCCAGCACGGCCATCGCCATGACCAGGGCTGCTCCCACACCGCGCCGCAGCCGGGTCATCAGGCGCTGATGCGCGCGCCGTGCCGACCGGGTGGTCCACCCTGACGATTCATCCGTCAGCCAGCTATTCATCCTTGAACTCCCCATCCACGGTCCCGGGGGACCTCATCGATGCCAAGCGCACAGCGGGCAGTGCTGCACGCACGACAACATCAGGGCAGCCACAATGCGGCCCTGACGGGTCTTACCTGATTGACCGCCGAGTGGATTCCCCCCCGCACAGCGGTTCTGATTACTGCAACTTAGGACGTTGTGGGCGATCTGTCACAAGTCAGGTTGATCAGGGCTAACACCCAAGAGTGATGTGAGTGGAGGGCGCTTAACTTGTGTTATCGCATCTTCGCAAGGGTTATTCGACGTGAAGACGTGCGGCCCTACACTGCGCCGGGAATACACCGGCCTCCGGGCCACGGCAGCTGGAGGTGACCATGGCAGCGGCGGACGACGCCCGTCAGGAGGTCCGGAACGTCCTGGAAGCCTTCGCGGCCGCGCCGCTGCCCGACTGGCCGGCGTTCGCTGCCACCATGACGACGCGACGCGCTCGCCAGGGTCAGGTCTTCCAAAGCGAGGACGACCCGGTCGCCCCTTCCCTCTACCTCGTCACGGGAGGCGTCGTTCACGTCCGGCTGGTGTCCCCGGACGCTCCCGCGCGCACCGTCAACTTCGCTCGCCCTGGCGACCTCATGGCCAGCCTCCCGGTCATCGAGCGACGCTCAACTGCACCGATCTCCGAGACTGGCCGGGACTCCGTCCTCGCGAAGGCGCTGGCCGCCGCGGCTGCCCAGCGCTACCGCCACACGGCCTTGACGGCCGCGAGCTATGTCGAGATCCCACTCCACGAAATGCACCTTCGCGCCCACCGCAGCGTCGCGTGGGGCAGAGCCTTGGCGACGGCATACCTCGTGTATGCGCAGGTGATGCGCTACGAACGCGACCGGATGCGGCTGCCCGCGGAGGCGCGCTACCGCAGCTTCCTGGTCGACTACGCGCCGACGCTGCGCCACATCCAGCAGAAGGACATCGCTGACTACCTGGGCGTCTCGGTCGTCGGCTTGAGTCGGATTGCCAGCCGGGTGCGACGCGAGGCCGCCGGCGACGAGGCAGTTCCGTCTGCCCCACTTGCTGCGGACTCGGACGACGTGGACTGACACCACACAATGCGGCGTCAATAATGCGCCACCCAGTAATGCTCACCAGAAACTCCGGAAAAAGGGAGTGGCTGTGTCGTCACGGCATTGCCACTGACGCACAGCCACTCCGCGAGGGTGTCCGGATGCCGAGTCGGAGGCTATCCGGGTCCGCGCCTTCTCCACCTTCGATGTGGGGGACCGTTGTGGTGGAGGGGGTCTCAATGAGACCAGCGTTAGTTTGACATGGGCCGTGAAGACTGTCACGTGCCGCATTAATCTGAGCTATTCCCGCTACACCAGGTATGCCGGGCGGCCGCCCGTTCGTCGGACGCACCTCCGGGGCGCTGTCGGGCGCCACCCCGCGCCTCATCAAGTTTTGGTGAGAACCTCAAGAAGACCTGAGGCCTGCAGGTCGACGGCGCGTCCAGACATCAGCAGTATGTGTCAATGATGCGGTGCGCCGACCTGACTCCTCCAACTTTGAGTGCTTACATCGCGCTTCTCGGGGCATCGCCGCGAAAGCAGGTCGTCGCAACGACTGGGTCGAGCGGTAGGAGAAGGGATGCTGGCCGGTAGTCGAGAAGTGGGTACCGAGCAAGGGACTGACCGGCCGCACCGGTCGGTGAGTCGGCGACGGTTGGTGGATCCCGCCATGGCGCTTCCGGCCACCTCTGTCGTGACGGTCGTCGCGCCGTGGGGAGGCGGGAAGTCCCAGCTGCTCCGGCAGTTAGCCGCTCGCAGCATGGTCAGGGCGGTGACCATCACGCTGACACCGGCCAACTGCAGTTCGGTCAGCGATTTCGCGGGAATCATCGTTGAGGCACTCGGCTTGACTCCGGCCCGGGTCTTCGGCGCCGAGCGATCGGATGGCATTCCGAGCGTCGAAACGCGCGCGCGATCCGTGGCCGCCGCGACGGTCCGCATGCATCTGCTGATTCTCTTCGACGACGTCCACCACCTCACCGACCCCGACGCGATTCACTTTCTCGGCTTGCTCCTGCGTCAACCGGCGCCGCACACGACCTACGTCCTGGCTGGGCACACGCTGCCCAAACTCCGACTGGCCCGGGTGGCCATCGAGGGGCGACTGCATCAGATCGGCACGGAGGACCTGAATTTTGACCGTGTCGAGGCCAGGGCTCTTGCGGCGGGCACCCTGAAAGCCGCTCAGGTCGACTCCCTGCACGCTGCCGTCTTCGGGTGGCCCCTCGGGGTCGCCGCCGGGCTGCGCGACCAGGCCAACCCCGCAACCGGCACGACCTCGCTCCAGCCCGCTCGTGGCGGCCAGGACGGCAGCGAACTCGCGCACCTCGCGGACCAGGTGGTCGCCGGGCTCGGGTCACGAACCCGCCAGGTCCTCGCCGACATCGCCACCGTGGCGCCGCTGCCGAGCCACGTCCTCGCCGGGTTGGCCTGCCCCGACTACGACGATCAGCTCGCTGAACTCATCGAACATCCGGTCCCGATGATCCGGGTCAGCCGTGACTCGAGGACCATTCAGGTGGGCGGACCACTCACTCTCGCCCTGGAACGACACCCCGACGTCAACCCGTCGGATCACCGAAGCACGGTGCTGCGCAAGGTGCAACGCCAATGTGAGGCAGACGGTGACTTCGAGTCGGCACTGATCGCACTCGACTTGCTCGGTGATGCCGACGCCTTGGCGGCCTTCATCTTGCGTGAGGCGCCCACCGCGATCTGGCAGGGGAGGCTGGCGACGGTGGAGCGTTGGCTGAGCTCCTTCCCCCCTGAGGCTCACGTCAAGTGCTCCGCGCTGCATCTCGCGAACGCGATGTCCGCCAGCGCTCGCTACGACTTCCGCACCGCTGCGCGAGCCCTCGAACAGCATCATTCACAGCTGGTGGCGCAGGGTCGGCAGGACTCGCCCGAGGCCAAGGTCGCCAATCTGCTCCGCGAAGCCTCCGGCCAGTTTCCCTTGGGGTCGATCAGCCGTGGTTTCACCTCTGAGCTCACGCCGTTCAGGCTGCTCGCCCTCTACCTGGAGGGGTTTGCCGATGTGGTGGAGGGCGACCTGGTGCATGCAGAGGCCGTCCTCACCGCGCTCGGCGGCTACGTCAGAGACTTGCCACTGTTGGACATCATGCGGTTGGGGATGCTGGCGTTTGCCGTCGCACACGCCGGGCGCAGGGACCAGGCCTGGGGTTTGGTCCGCGAGTCCGTCAGCGTCCGCACGAGCGCAGGCCTGTCGGGTCATGACTCGACGACCCTCACGGATGCGGTGCGCGCCAGCCTGCTCGCGTCCCGGGGCCGACACATCGATGCGCGAACGAGCGCTCGCCCGGCGCAGGCCGCCGTTGAGCGCGCCGGAACGACAGCGCCGTCCATGCGTCTGCTCATGCTGCTGTGCCTGCTCGATGTTGCCTTGCTCAACGGTGACTACGCTGCGGCCGACGAGCTGAGCCAGCAAGCCCGCGCCACCGTCGATATCTCCCAGCACAACCACCAGCTCCAGCGATGGTTGACACCCTTCCTGAGCCGCCAGCCACCCGCGGGCATGGCGCGGTCAAGCTCCTTGTCGGCCACCGAGCTGATGGTCCTGCGCTTCTTGGCCACGCCACACGGCATACCGCGAATTGCCGAAGAGATGCGGATCAGTCCCAACACGGTGCGGACCCACGCCCGCTCGATCTATCGCAAGTTGGAGGCGCATAGTCGGGATGAGGCCATCGCGACGGCCACGGCCCGAGGGCTGTTGACTCCCGTCGGTATGCCGGCCGGTCACCCGGGCGCTGGGCCGCCCTCCTCAGTCGAATAGTCCCCTCATCGTCGCTTCCGCGAGCGCACCCGAGCGACTGCGCACACCCAGTTTGCGGAAGATCGACCTGGTGTGGCTGCGCACAGTCGTCGGCGAGAGCTGCAGCTCGGCGGCGATCCGCGGCACGGTGAGATGGGAGTTGAGCAGCTTCAGCACCTTTGACTCGGCGGCGGTGAGCAGCGCGGTCGGCGCTTCCTCCCGCGATTCGACCTCCACCGGCCGGAAGACTTCTTCGACTCGCTCTTGGATTCCCGGCCTGAGCAGTTGCGCCACGCGAAGGCAGGCGGCCGCATGCTCGCCGGCCCGCTCGAGGTCCCCGAGGGCCTCGTGGGCCGCCGTGAGGAGGACCTGCGCAGAGAGGTGGAGCAACGGGAAACCCGAGCCCAAGGCGGCGAGCTTTCGGGCCGCGTTGTCCGCATGAAGTCGGACTGCTTCGCCATCTCCGGCGAACCCGGACTTCGCGGCGAAGAACGCATCCACGCCGGCGGTGAGCGGGTTGTTCGCCAACTCCGCATTCGCCATGGTGTGCGTCAACTCGTTGAACAGCTCGTGGGTGTCCACGCGGTTGTCTGGGAGCAACAGGACGGCCCCCAGGGCGGCGTCATTGAGCACCGACAGCAGCGGATAGCGGGGCAGGAAAGCACGCTGGGCGCGAAGCAGGCGAACGGCCTTCCCCTCCTGACCCGACAAGGCCGCGTCAGCGCCGGCGATGACGTGTGCCAAGAGCCGCCACGCGGTGACGTCGCTGTCGAGTGCCGCCTCAAGGGCTTGGCCGGGGGCACGCACTCCGGTGACTTCCTCGAGGAAGGCGGCCGCGCGGAAGCCCGGGGCGTCACTGTCGACGTTGTCGGAGTCAACCAGGGCCACCCACCGCGCGATGGGGACGGTGTTGCCCTCTGACAGGGCCGCCAGCGCGTGCATGATGCCCAGCCCGGGAAGGGTGCGAACCTCTTCGGCGGTGAACTCCGACAACCAGCTCAACAGCAGGCGACCCCTCCCGGCCAGAGCGCGGCCCACCCCATGTCGGACGACGTATGCCGCGAGCTCACCTCGGCTGAGGTGGTCGCGGGTGAGGGTGAAGGCCTGTTCGTAGTCGCCCGATCGCGTGAGTGCGGCCAGAATCGGCGCCAGGACGCGGTCCCGCTCTGGTGACGGTCGGCTTCGGAACTGCTGGAGGAGGTGGTGGGCCAGGACCGGTGCGAGCTGGAGGTGCTTTCCCCCCGACCGCATGACGACCATCGGGACGGGTTCCACCTCCAGACTGCTGGCGAAGGCAGCGGAATCGTGCGCACTGCGCGCTTGGTCGAGCAACTCGACACCTGCCCCGCCGAGAAGTCCGACCACCTCGAGAAAGCGAAGGGTCGCTTTGGGAAGCCCCGCGAAGACTTCCTCCTCGAGGTAAGGCTTGAGCCGCTCCGCAAGGGCGGCCACGGTGATTGGCCGGCCACTTCGGACCAGATGCACGCCCGTCCACACGGCAGCAGGCCAGCCCAGGGTCAACGGGTGGAGTCGGGGCTCGGCATTCAGGTCCAAGGACCCGAACAGGTCGAAAACCTCTGATGGGCTCATCGTGAGGAACTGATCCCCCAGTTCGAGCACCTGTCGCCCCGTTGCCTGGCCAAAACCGACCGGCATTCGACGGCCCGCGACGATGACGATGCAGGAGTCGGGCAGGTCACGAATCACCGTTTCGAGGGCCTGACGGGCACCCTCATCGATGAGCTGTTCCAGATTGTCGACCATGAACAACGACGGTTGTTTGTCCAGAGCCGCCCGCAAGCGCGGCCAGACCACCGACATCCACGAGCCGTTGTCCGCGGACCACTCAGCAGAAGCGCCGTTGGCTGTGGCCACCAAGGGCGAGAAGGCCCGCTGGAGCGCGTCGTGAATCGCGTTGACATCGCCGTGCCAGTCCTGAAGGGCGAGCAGGAGTGCGGGACGGTTCCGGTTGCCCAGCGCGGACGCCAGGAGCGCTGACTTGCCGTAACCGGCCGGTGCGATGAGGGCGAGCAGCGATCCGGGCCCAGGGTCGGGGAGTCGCTTCCTGCTGGCCCGATCCCCGGGCGAGAACACCGACATCGCCGTCCTTTGCACCACACGTGTTTGGCAGAGGGACGCTATCGCGCCGCGAGCGACCATACGAAGAGATGGACGAGGTTCATCGGGTTGTGACGATGCCGCCCGCAGCCCGCACCATCGCGGGTAACGCTCCGGCCGCAGTGGCCCGCAGGCTCACCGTCGCGGCCTCGGTGAGCAGCGTCTCGCGAGGGTCCACTTCCACAACCGGTATGCCGTTCGCGCCGGCCAAGTGGGGAAGGCTGGCCGCCGGCTGGACGATGCCCGACGTGCCGACCACGACGACGAGGTCGGTGTCCCGGCATACGTCGATTGCGAGGTCGAATTCCCTTGCCGGAAGCGGCTCTTCGAACCACACCACCCCGGGCCGGATGTCCCCGTCGGCGCAGTGGCGGCAGCGGTCGGGGTCGAGCCGTTCGACGGGTTCGGGTGGGGCGGCCGGGGTCGGGGCGGGGGCGTGGCAGCGGTCGCAGCGCCAGGCGAAGAGGCTGCCGTGCAGGTGGGCGAGCACGTCGGAGCCGGCGCGTTCGTGCAGGTCGTCGATGTTCTGGGTGACATCCGCAGGTCCGTGTCGGGGCGGCGGCCCCAGGCGGCGAGAGCGTGATGGCCGGCGTTGGGTGCAGCAGCGGACATGAGGTGGACCCGCCAGAGGAACCAGGCGTTGACGTAGGGCTTGTCGCGGTGCCAAGCCTCGGGCGTGGCCAGGTCTTGCGGGTCGACCAGCGTCCACAGGCCGGTCTGAGCGTCCCGGAAGGTGGGCACCCCGGAGTCGGCGGACATGCCGGCGCCGGTGAGGACAGTGATCCGGCGGGCCGAGCGGGCCAGGTGCACGATC
>JBGAQV010000100.1:0-10959 GCA_044220505.1 Dermatophilaceae bacterium | reverse complement strand
CCGCAATGGATCTCGACCTGAAGGGTCGAGACGAGGTTCGGCGACGGCGTAAGCGCCCCGTGCTATCGCTGCGGCCGCAATGGATCTCGACCTGGAGGGTCGAGACGAGCAAGCTGACCGAACTTCACGTCGCTGTCTTCGGCGCCGCAATGGATCTCGACCTGGAGGGTCGAGACGAGGGCTCCTCGAGAACGCAGGCTTTGACCTGCGAGAACGAGGTGAGCCGCGAGACCTGGCTCGGCCACGAGGATTCCGCTGCGCTATTGACCTGTCAAGGTCCACGTTACTGCTGGTCAGGGGCGCGCGAGCGCGGCCACGGTGGCTGTGGCAGGCGGCAGCTCTCGCTATGCGATCACCGGCCCACCATGGGGTATCTGACGCACGGTGCCGATGCACCGAATGGCGGTGGCGCCGGGTTTGCCGATGTCGATGACCACGATCGAGTCCTCACCGAGGTCGATGACGAGGCGGATGTCACGCTCCCACTGCGCGAACTCGGCGTCGCTGAGGTCGCAGAGGAAGACCGAGTACTGCAACCGGTCACCGTAGCCTTCCATAACCTTGCAGGTGAGCCGCAGCCGACGCGGGTGCGCGATGTCGTAGGCGATGAGGAATCGACGGCGAGCCATCAATCACCTCGTCAGCACCGGGACGTACTCGGGAAGCTCCCCAAGCATGGCCGCCGCGAGGATGCGAGCCTGCACGTCGATCACCCGGCGATAGCTGATTCGATAGCCGAACACCGGGTGCGTCAACTGGCTCTCCATCCGCCGCTCGTATGCCGCGAGCACCACCCGGCGCCCGTCCTGGGTCAGCCTCACCCCCAGTGGATGCCTGACGAAGTGGACCTCACGCAGCTCGTTGTTGTTGAAGCACTGCAACGTCACTGATTCGGCCAAGAGCGAGCGGAATTCCTCGGCCAGGTCCAGAGCGAGGGCGGGGCGACCGTACCGGGACCGATGTAGCACACCCAGGTAGGGATCCAACCCGACGCCGACCAGCGTGGTGACGAGGTCCTTGGTCACCAGGCCATAGCAGAAGCTGAGCACTGCGTTCACCGGGTCTAGCGGCGGCCGCCGACTCCGCCCGTTGCTGAGGAACTCTGCGCCGAAGCCTGCCTCGGGGTTGAGCATCCGGTCGAAGTGGTCGAAGTAGATCCGTGCCGCCGTGCCCTCGATGCCCAGCAACTGGGGCAGGCTGTTGGCATTGACGGCCGCGAGTTCCAGTTCCTTGAGGCTGGTCAGCACTCCATCCGGCAAGCCGAGTTTGGCGTTGCGCCGCAACAGGACTCGTTGGTTGTGGATCTTGCCGCGGATCATCTGGACGGCAAATCGTATGCCCTGTCCATGAGCGATGACCTGACGCCGTCTCAGCTCGACATGTTTGCCGGGAGGCCCCTGTGACCAACCGTTGAACCACCCGCCATGGCTGAGCCAGATCACGACCGCACCCCGTCGCCACAGCGCCGCCATCGCCTGCGTGGTCACCTGGACGTTGCCGAGCACACACACCTGGGAGACGTCGACGAGTCGCCGGTCGACCACGGTCTCGCCGCCGGCGGCCACCACCTGCAGCCGCATCCCGGAGACCCGCACCACTGCCCCCTGGGTGGTGACGTAGACCGGCCGAGCGTCCGGGTCTCGCGGCACGATGGTGCGCGGTGGGATCTCGGTGCGCTGCAACAGGGCATTGGTCTCGTCGGGCAGACACAACGGCGCCAGCGAACACCGCGGGCATTTCGGGTCATGCACGAACGGCAGGGGTGGGTGCACCGCCGATGCCGCATGCCGCGCTGCCGCCACGACCTCGCGTACCTCTTGCTCGGCGTCTTCGGCCACGTCGATGGCCGAGCGTGAATGCGTCGCAAGGTAGGACACCTGGGCTTGCCGCAAGGCATACCCGGCCCTGCGGAGGAGCACCGCCTGGGTAAGCACCTGGATCCGGTCGGCGGGCCACATCGAGCCGTCGGCTGGCCCATGGCCCTTCTTGACGTCGACCGGGCTGCACGTGCCATCGGAGTGGTCCACCCGGTCGATGACCGCGATGACGCCGAGCTCGGGATCAGCGATCTCGACCTGGGTGGTGGTGCGCGGTGGCTCGGCCTGCCCCGGCTCGGGCATCCGGCCGCCGCGTCGATCGGTGGCGTCGTGAGCCAGCTTGCCCTGGACGGTGTCACCGGTGTCGGCCCACCGCTTGTCGACCCACTCCAAGTAGAACAGCCGTGGGCAGTAGACGAATTCGTTGAGCATCCGGGCCGGTACGAGGTCGGGCAGCCCGGCATACTCACTCGCCAGGTCGCTGGTTTGCTCGCTCATGTCACCTGCCTAGGGGACCGCCTCGAAGAGCCCGAAGCCGAAGTGGCTCAACGCCCCCAGGGACACCGGCCCGGTGACCGGCTGCTCGAACTCGACCTCGACTCGGAAGCCGCGCCGACGCGAGGCCATCGTCTCCTTCCACCGGTAGCGGCGGAAGGCGACGATGTCACGGTGCTCCCAGTCGGCCAGCACAGTGATCGCCGAGATGACCGGCGGCTCGGGCCACCAATGGCTGCGGTAGTCCAGCTCGCGCTGGATCTCCTTGCGCACGAAGCGGGCCCGGACTTCGGCGTCATCGCTCTTCTTGGGGAAGCGTTCGGTGAGCATCGGGGTGACCGTGCGCCACCGCCGCGACGTCCCCAGGGCCGCCGGATAGGTCGCCTCGAGCTCGCCGACTCCTTGCAGGTGCAGCGCTGCGCCCGGTCGGTATCCCTTTGGAGCGTCCTGGAATTCGGGGAGATGGGTGACCGAGGCGATCCGCCCGACCCAGTCGACGGGGATGCCGCCGGGCACCCAGAGCAACAGCTCGGTGATGGCTCCCCGATCGGCGACCCACCACCAGTGGGCGTGCTGGTGATCCCCCGGAGGGGCATCGTCGTGCGGCCCGCCCATCAGCCAGCCACGTGCGTCTGCGGCGAGCTTGTCGGTGCCGCCGAGCACCCCGAGCACCGCGCCGCGCAGCCCGGTGGTCGCCAGGATGGCGTCCTGCTCACGGAACGGTGCTCGACTGTCGAGCAGCCACCGCACGGCGTGCGGTGTGCTCACCTGCCGAGAGACCTGGGGCATGTCCACCTCGTCGTCCTGGGGTCGTTGATAGCCCACCCACCGCGCGCCGACCGGGGTGAGGCGCTTGGCCTTGCGCATCGCGTCGGGGCTGACCTCGAGCTGAGCGCGGGTGACCTCCGGCTGAGGCACGAGCACCCGCAGCTGGCTGCCCTCGTCGGTCGGCGCCGTCCACCCGCCCGCAGCCCGTTGGGCCACCGCCTCGGCGGTGAGCAGCTCGCCCGCGCAAACCGATTCGCCGCGCCCGAGGTAGGGGATCGACGCCACCAGCGTCCCGAGGACCGCCGCGTCGTCCGGGTCGAGCTCCAGGTCAGGCCACTGGATGACGAGCTGGTCCTGCTCGCTCAGGTGCAGCCGCGGCGCGAGGGTGAGCGAGGTGCCGCCCACCTCGTCGGATCGGTGCGCCGCGCTCGGCAGGTAGTGCCGGGTGTGCGAGGCACGGCTCGGCGGCAGCCAATAGCGCGGCGGCTGGGCCGACAGGGCGGTCAGCAGGTGCTCGACGCGGTCGGCGGGCAGCTCCGGATGCCTGGTATGCCAGGTCGACAGGATGGCTCGCAGCACCCGCCATGGCGCCGGCGGCCACTCCGAGAGCCCGCTGTTGACCGCTTGGTCCCAGGCTGTCGCGTGGTAGGCGCCTGTGACGAAACGGATTCCGACAGAGACCGGCACGGTCAGCCCTTGCCTTTGCCAGCCCAGACAACCTCGGTGACCGGGCCGAGCAGGTCCCCGGCGCCGGCGATCGCGGCCTTGACGGCGGACGTCGCCTCGTCGATCTCCGGGATGCCGGCCAGCGCGTCCGCGGCGTCGTCGCGGACGCGCAGCAGGCAGGCGGTGCGCAGCCGCAACGCGTTGCCGCGGAACAGTTGTGCCAGCTCGTAGTCCACAAGTGCGGACAGCAGTTGCTCGCCGGCCTCGCCGAGCCCGTAGGAACGGATCTGCCCACGGTCGACGACGACGTATGCCGTGATCTCCCGCGCCGTGTACTCCACCCGCTGGTGCGGCACCATCCCGTATCCCTCGGCGGTGCTGCGCCCTTCCTCGACACGCGGGTCGACCGAGTCGGTCTTCACTCCCCCGGAGACGGCCGGTTGCACGTCGTAGGCGTCGATGAAGCAGGTGAGCGCGCGGGCGATCTTCGGCTGCCAGGGCCAGGCCTTCTGGGCGAAGAAGACGCCATGAACGAGCGAGACCGGGTCGAGGCCGCATACTTCGCGGGCGAGGGCGCGATGGTCGAGGCCACGGCCCTTGACGACCCCGAGGCGCTCGGCCAGCCAGATCCGACCTTCCTTGCCGTCGATCCGGCCGTCCATCACGTATGCCGCGGCGAGCCGGTGCGCCTCCAGCCGGGAGCTGGTGAGGAAGCCGCCGGCGGGGTCGACGACCCGCAGGTGCGGCAGGCCGGCGAGGTCGGCGACCTGGTCTTGGGTCGCGGCATCCCAGGTGGTCAGCTCGAGCCGGTTGGCCATCGACTGCGGCGACTCGACGTGCAGCGACTCGACCCACTTCTCCGGCCCGGCGTCACGGTTGGGTGCCTGGAAGGTGGCGGCGCCCAGGTCGGGGAAGCCGGTCGGTTGGAAACGGTCACCGGCCAACGGCGCCAAGGGGATCCGCAGGGTTGTCATCGGGGTCGTGGTGGTCATGCGTGGGCTCCTTGCTTCTGCGGGTTGGCTGGTGACTGGTCGGCGGGTGTGGCGGAGAGGGCTCGGGACACGGTGTCGCGCTCGGCGGGGACGGCCACCCGGCGCAGCGCTCCGCTGGAGGCTGGGGCGGCCAGCGCGGCCAACAGCCGCACACCGCGTCGTTGATCTGTGGTGGGCGGGCTCGGGGCGAGCTCGCCGGCTCTGCGGGCCGGCATCATCCGGCGGACATAGTGCCGAGTCGTGGGCCCGGTCGGCGACCCGGTGCGCACGAGGCTTCGGCCGAGCAGGGCGGCGGCGGCGCGGCATACCGGGTCGACGTGGCCGGCGCGCAACCGCACGGCCCAGGCGTGTTCGAGCCCCTGCCGGCCGTCCGTTGCGTCGGTGGGCACTCCCACCCGGATCACTTGGCCCGAGGCGAGCGCCTGCAGCACCGCGAGATCGGGGTCGATGGCGGTGTTCGGGCGCGGGGTGGGCGCGCTCGGGGTGACACTGCCCCAGTCGAGGGCGAGGCAGGCGAGCAGGTGCTCCTCGACGAGGCGGTCATCGAGTTGGCCTGCGGCCCACGCGTGCACGTCCGACCAGTGGGCCGGGTGCCGGTGCCCGCCGAAAGGCAGCCACCCCCGCTCGACCCTCGGGTCGTCGGCGGGGTGGTGTGCCAGCCAAACCAGCAGGTCGGCGAGCACGTCGACCAAGGGTCGGGAGCCGAGGCCCGCGACGACCGGGCGGGCGTCGTGCTGTTGGCCGGGGTCGGTGCCGATCAGCAGGCGCCGGATCGGCACCGCATGCTCCCCTCGGCCCACGAAGCCCGAGGCAATGCCGGCGGCGACCCGCGCCTCCGCCGACCGGGCCAGCAGCGGATCGAGGAAGGCGAGGGCGTCAGCGGCCGGGGCCAGGTGCACCGGACGACGCAGCTCGCCGCGATTGCCTTCCGCACGAAGGGCGGTGACCTCCAGCCGGGTCTGCCGGGCCAGCAGGCGCAGCAGCAGCTCGGGCTTCGGGTCGCGGATGTAGTCGACAAGGGCTCTGTCGAAGCGTCGAGCTGCCTCAGCGGTGGCCTGCCCACCAGCCTTCTCGAAAACCGTTGCTCGACGCTGCGGCTGCTGGGCGAGGCTGGCCCCCGCCACCTGTTGCACCTCGACCCGGTCCAGGGGCGCGGCGACGAAGGCCAGGCCGTTGCGTTGCAGGAAGCCGTATCGCTCGAAGGCGTCAATGCCCCGGTCGACACCGAAGGTGCGCACCGCCCCATACATGGCCGGCACCGTCTCGGCGGTCTTGCCCAGCCACGACGCCCGGGCCTCGCCCATGATCTGCCGTAGGTGTGCCAGCGTGATCGACCGGAAGACCGGGGCCCACAGCTCGCCGCGCGCGGTCTCGTTGGCGGCGCCGGGGATCGGCCCGTCCGGGCTGGAGTAGACGGTGAACGGCATCGCCGCCCGGCCCCTGCTCTCGCCGAGCCGACGCGCCGGCGCTGAGGCGAACCACATGAGCCCCTCGACCATGAGCACGAAGAGCCACGGGTTGACCAGGGAGTCGGCCGCCCCATGGATCGACGAGCTGGGGCCACCAGCCGCGAGCGGGTCGTATTGGCCGATCGCTGCGCCGATGAGCGGGGTCGTGCTCGTGCCGTTGAGCAGGTCGCTCGCCCACCCGCGGCTGGTCGCGGCTTTGGCGCCCAGCTCGGGCAACACGGTGACCAGGCGTTGGTGGAAGTTGGAGCTGAAGTCGAGCCGCCCGTCGTTGCCGCCGGTGCCGAGCAGCGGCGGGAAGACCGCGCCGTCGGAGGTGAGCACGACCGCCGCATCGAGCCAGGCCAGGGCCTCATCGGGCAACCAGTTGCGCAGCTCCTGGACGGTGCGGCCCTTGTCCCACGAAGGATCGGCGACGCTCAGCAGTTGACGCGCGGCGGTGATCGTCGCACGGTATGCCGCGAGGCGCTCGGTGTCGCTGTCGACGATCTGGTCGAGGACCTCGACCTGGCCCTTGTCCTTGGCGCCGAACCCGCTGCCACCGTTCCAGGGGCTGACCACCGGTGTGGGTCGGTATGCCGCGATAAGGAACTCGACGAGGTCGGTCACGGTGCTGCGGATGGTGAACGACTCGCCGCTCCACCCGAACCGCGCCTGTGGATCAGCCTGCTCGCCAACGACTTTCGCGAGGCCGAGGGCAGCGAGATAGGTGGCCAGCGGGCGGCTGCCGAGGCCGGGGCAGGCATGGGTGGGCATCACTGGGCTCCTGCCAGGGGGAGGCCGGCGCTGGCTCGCCAGTCGGCCATGCGGACGAGGGTCTCGAGGTAGGCGAGGCGGAAAGGGCCGAGCTCGGCGAGCAGCGCTCTGGCAGAGTCACTCCAGGAGTCGCTGCGCCCCGTCTTGAAGATGCCGAGGTCGACGCTGGCAGTGGGTAGCTCGTGCGCGCCGACGCGCCACGCCGGCGTCGGGTCGTCGTCGCTGCAGCCGAGCAGCGTGGTGCCGTCGCGGCCGTCCCACTGTGGGTCACGGGCGGTGAGCCGGATGATGCCGTGGTGGGCTGCCGCGAGGTAGCGCACCAGGTCGTGGCGCTCGGCCGGGATGTCGAGCCGGTCGAGATGATCCCGCGCGCCCTGGGTGGAGAGCATGAAGAGGGTGATCAGCTCGTGCCGGAATCCGGTGCGCGGCACCGGCCGCTGTCCCTCCTTGCCGTTGCGCTGCACGCGAAGGGCTCCGTTGCCGGGCGACTTCGCGTATGCCGGGTCACCTGGCGGCTGGTCGCCCGGGTTGGCGTTCTTGAGGGCCTGTTGCCAGTCGGGGTGGGCCTTGCCGAGGTCGTGGAGGGCGGCCGCGGCATACACGACTCGGCGCAGCTCGGCGGGGATGCCGGGTGGGTCAAGCACCTCGGTGAGTGCCCTGGCCTGGTCACCGGCGTCGGCGAGGTGCTGAGCGAGCTCGATCCATTGGCCAAGCGGGGAGGTGCCTCCCGGCTCCGCGCCGACAGAGTCGGATTCGGGGGCCGAAGCACTGCTGGGGCGGCGCCTGCCCTCGATGGGCGGGTCGGCATCGACGAGGCCCCTGCCCTTGGGGTCGAAGCCCAGCTCGGGGTCATAGCCGCCGCAGCGGTCGAGCACGAGCACGAGGTCGTGGGGGCGCAGGCGGTGGCCCCGACCGGCAGTGACCCAGGCGTCCCGGGTCTGGTCGAAGACCCACGCGGTGACGTCGTCCCGCCCGATGAGCTCGCCGATCTTGCCGAGGCTCGCGGGGCAGCGCAGCGCCTCGTCAGGGCGCTTCGTCGTGCCGTCGGTGACCCAGCCGGCGGGCACCCAGGCGACCTGGGCGTCCCGCTCGGTGTCGTCGGCGTTGCGGATGTAGACGGAGATGTCGATGTCGCTGCCGGACAGGTCGGGCGTGGTGTCGAAGAGCTGCTCGAAGTCGCGCCAGCGCAGCATCCGGAGCTTGAGGTCCGGCGGCTCCAACCGGGCCCCCTTGGCGCTGAGCCGCCCGAAGGTGACCGCCTCGCTCTCGAGCTCGTGCAGCGCCTGCTCGGCTTGCTCGACATCGGCGTCGGCGTAGGGGTGCTTGCCAGACTCGCTGGGGAACCACCAGAACCTGGCGACACCGATGGGGTGCTTGCCGGCCCGATTGCAGCGGCCAGCGCGTTGGACGATCGACGACCAGGGAGCAGCCTCGGTGATGAGCGTGCGGGCATCGATGTCGACCCCGGCCTCGATGGCCTGGGTGGCGATGACGATGCCGCCCTCGCTGGCAATCTGCTCGAGCCGATCGAGCTGTGACGCGCGCTCGACGGCCCGGAAGCGGGAGTGAATGAGCAGCCGCGGGGTCCCCTCCGCCCCGGGGAGCTTGGCCAGCGCCCGGTAAGCCTCGGTGGCGGTCTCGACAGAGTTGACAACGACGAGGGTCAGCGACCCCGCGATGTGTTTGTCGAGGCTGGCTTGAGCGAGGTCCTTGCCCGTGAGCTGGGAATCCGCGAGTCGGCGCACGGCCCGGGTGCCGGCCAGTCGTTGGGCCAGACCGCCCGTCCGGTCCTCGTCGTGCAACTGGACCACCCGAGCCGCGTCGGCGGGGTAGCGGTTGTCGACCGTGTCGAGCACCCGGTCGTCGACGGTGGCCGACATGACGGTCAGCCCGCTGGGCTCAGCCGTGCCGCTGGCCCGCTGGAAGGCGGCCAGCTGCCGCAGCGTGGCGGTGGCCTGCGGCACCAGCTGGATCTCGTCGACGACGATCTGGCTGCCGTTGGCCAGCAGGGCGAAGTCGATGGCATACGACCCGCGCGCCATGCCATAGCCCCGCACGAGGCAACGGGAGACGATCATGTCGAGCGTGCCGATGACGATGCTCGGCTGGTGCAGGCCGAGGCGCCAGGATTGCTGCTCACCACCGCGGAAGCGGCCGCCACCCATCATCGCGTAAACCGGCACGGCGTCTGACAATCCAAGGTTGTCCAGCCACAGCCGCACCGCGGCTTCGGTCT
The DNA here is from genome assembly GCA_044220505.1 of Dermatophilaceae bacterium. Taxonomy (GTDB): domain Bacteria; phylum Actinomycetota; class Actinomycetes; order Actinomycetales; family Dermatophilaceae; genus Phosphoribacter. The sequence goes on along the minus strand of JBGAQV010000100.1, from coordinate 1,763 downwards.
GGCTGATGAGCGCCCGGGTAGGAAGTGCCATGACCAGTCTTCGCGGCGTGACCGCGCGCACGCTCCTATCAGGATGGAACAGCTTTCGCCACAGCCACGGAAGGACCGCTGAAATCGTTTTCCCGGCACCAGTGGGCACCGTGATTAGGTCAGGGAACCCCTCGTCAGCGACCTGCTGCTGATATCCATACGGCGAAAAGCCTCGCGGGGCAGTCTCTTCTACCGTCGCCAGGCGCACCAACTCCGCAAAGGAGGCCGGGGACGCGGTCTGATTGATCACGGCATACATGACAGCACCTACCTCTGACAGTCGCATGTCGAACCCGCTCGGCGCAGAGTTCGCTCGGTTTAGTGACCACTTCTGAAGTCTTGGACTTCGGGTGGGATGCGGGGGTCTGCGCGGCGGTGGTTGTGGTTCCGGTGGCGAAGATGGCCGCTCGCAGGTGCCGACTACCCAAGTCCGCCCAGCCCGCAGCGAAGGGCGCTCTCGGAGAGATCTGGAACGCCGAGGGCAAGGAACACGCCGCAGCTGTCGCGAAGTGAAGTGGCCCGCGCCGGAGCGACCTTCGAGAAGGGCCACCTCGTCGTCCGCCCCGACGAATCAGGCGACGGGATTGGGGGTGGCAAGTACGTCGCATGACACGCCGATCCAAAGGTCTTGACTGCTGCTCTCACGGCATGAAAGTCAGTGGTGAGGGTGCATACGGTGTTGTGGAGCCTGATCGCGCAATCCATGAGCTGTTGTCATACACCTGACCGGTTAATCGCAGCCGTCAGTAGAGCATCAGCTCCGGCCATCGCCAGGTCCCCGCCGGCGCGCAGCCCCCAGAGGGCCCCGGCTACCCTCGGCCCGGTCAGCGGGTGGTTCGGCCCACGGGATGCTCAGATCGGCGCCGCCGTCGTCGTGGCGGTGACCTTCCTCGTCGGCGCGACCCGACCGGCTATCCGCCGCCTGACCCTGAACGGGCCCCCGCCGGTGGTGTGATCCCCCAGCGCCCGTCGAATCTCTACTGCCCACCTGACCAGAACCACTCGGGCGGTGGCGACCAGCTCTCGGCCGCCGGGTGCTGACAACAGCGTCACAAGAACCAGGGCGCCCTCTCCTGTGTCATCCGCAGGAGAGGGCGCTGGGTGCCGCGCAAGGCGGCGAACCAATGACAACGGGTGCGGCCGGGCTTCCCCGCAGGCCGCACCCGTGTCGCTTATCGGGTACTGGTAGGGGTGCACTATTCGGGGTGAGCACAGTTCTCCTTTCGCAGCCTGCGAGTTCTCGACCCTGGAATGACCGACGCGGCGTCCGCACCGCCGGGGGAATGCTCACAGGGAGGGCATCGTGTGAGCGCGGGCGGTACTTCAGATACTCGATGGGAACTTCCTGGTCCGTGCTCTAGGGTGGTGGGCATGTTGGTTCAGGGCACTGCCTCGCTGCGCCTGCGCAGCCGCTGACGGCGGCGAGCAGCACTTCTCTTCGTGACGCTCCCGCCCCCGGAGTCATGCCGGGCGGCCGCTATGCCATGCCCGGCTCCGCCACGAACAACGGAGCGAAGCAGTGCCCACCTACCGCCACGGCCGTCACGAGCACGGCCAGAACTACCTCACCGACCGCCAGACGATCCGACGCATCATCGACCTGGTCCGCGACACGTGCGGACCGATCTTGGAGATCGGACCAGGCGAGGGCGCGTTAACCCGCCCACTCCTGAGCCTTGGTAGACCCGTCCACGCCGTCGAGATCGACCCCCGTCTCGCCCGAAAGCTCAACC